>CANJYE010000094.1 GCA_947479055.1 Erythrobacteraceae bacterium | reverse complement strand
TGTTGGGGCTTCATCTTCGTTCCTTCGTCACTACGACGAAGCCCCAACACTCCTTAAATCACAACCTCAAATCTGTGCCATTGGTGCTGACGGGGAACAGTGATTGGAGAGGGTGGCTTGCTGGCTCCAAGGACGCCTCAGGAGGCTCTTGAAATATTTAGGAACCCCGACGCGAATGACTGGGAGCGGGATTATGCCGCTCTCATGATCGACTCGCTCGACGAAGCCTTACCTGAGCTTGAAAAGGTGGCGCGCGACGCAAGCGCAAGCGAAATGCTTCAACAAAGGGCGGCAGAAGTTCTTGGGTGCGCTTGGAGGGACCGCGGCATCCTTCTGACTGCGGACATCACCGGTTTCACGCCGATCGCCAGGCAGGAGATTCTATTTCACCGGGGCGAAGGTCTGCCATACCCGGATTAGCATCGATGTCCGCAATGGGGTCGCTTTCAGAATTTCGGCTTTTGGCAGAACCTTGGCCGAAGCCGACGGACCGGTAATGGCGGAACCGGTCATTCAAGCACGCAGATTCAACTGGCAGAAAAGTCCCAGCTGCTGCCGCCCCATCAGGCGTTGATGCCAAAATGTCGCCGCTGCGCGCCCCACTCGTTGGGGAACGGCGCGGCCAGCGTGGCAAGATCGATCACGTCGCCCTGCCGACCATCGAGAATGGCATCGACGATGTCAGGGGCCAGTAGCGTCATGCGCAGGACCCGGGTCAGATAGCTCAGGCCGATCTTTTCCTTCTCGGCGAGGTCGGACACCGATGTGTAGGCTCCGGTTTCCAGCAGGCGCTTCCAGCGAAAAGCCCGCGCCAGCGCCTTGACCACAGTGTTGTCGGTGCGTGGGCGCTGAAGCTGGGCATCGGCTGGCAGAACCATCTCCTTGCGGCCGCCGCGTTTGGTGATCTGGAACGGAATGTGGATCGACACTGTCTGGGGAATTGTCATGACCTTGTTCACGCTGCCTCCTCCAGTTCCAGCACCTGCAGTTCGCGGGCCAGCGCATCGAGCCCGTCAACCCTCAGCTTTAGTTCCAGTCCGGCGCTTCCAACGATGACCCGGTCGACCAGTAGCTGCACGATCCGGGCCTGCTCGGCTGGGAAAAGTTCATCCCACATCGGGTCCAGATTGATCAGGGCCTCCCGCGCTTGAGCTTCGGTCATTGCGGGCGCGTGTTTGACGGCCTCCTTCCAGGCGCCGATGATGATTTCCGGCTGCCGGAACACGGCGCGCAGCTGGTTGACGACCGCGCCTTCGATTTCGGCGGCAGGCACGCGCCCGACAGTGGTGGAGCCTGCTCCATGGCGGAGCAGCGTCTGGCTGACGTAGTAGCGGTAGAGCTTGCCGTTTTTGCAGGAGTGGGTCGGTGAAAACGCCCCGCCATCCGAACCCCAGAGCAGACCCTTCAGCAACGCAGGCGTATTGGCGCGCGCACGATTCGCCCGGGTCCGCGGACTTTCCTTCGTGATGGCGCGCACAGCATCCCAGAGCTCCTGATCAATGATCGCGTCATGTTCGCCCGGATAGCTGTTACCCTTGTGGACGGCCTCGCCGATGTAGGCCTTGTTGGCGAGCAGGCGGTACAAGTAGCCCTTGGTAATCGTCTTGCCTTGCCGGGTCGTGATGCCTCGCTCTCGCAATTCCCGCAGCAGAAGGGTGGCCGAGCCGACATCGCGGAACCGCTGGAAAATGTAGCGGACGTTGGCGGCCGCCTTTTCATTCACCACCAGCTTTCGCGACTGGACATCATAGCCCAGCGGGGGGACACCGCCCATCCAGATCCCCTTGGCCCGGGAAGCGGCGAACTTGTCGCGGATGCGTTCAGCGGTCACCTCGCGCTCAAACTGGGCAAATGACAGCAGCACGTTCAGCGTAAGCCGACCCATGCTGGTGGTCGTATTGAACGACTGTGTGACGGACACGAATGTCACATCGTTCCGGTCGAACACCTCGACCAGCTTGGCAAAGTCCATCAAGGATCGCGAGAGGCGGTCGATCTTGTAGACCACCACCACGTCGACCAGCCCGTCCTCGATGTCCGAAAGCAGGCGCTTCAGTCCCGGGCGATCGAGGGTGCCACCCGAAATCCCGCCGTCGTCGTACTGGTCGCGGACCAGCACCCACCCTTCGGCGCGCTGGCTGGTGATGTAGGCCTCACAGGCCTCGCGCTGGGCATGCAGTGAGTTGAACTCCTGCTCGAGTCCTTCTTCCGATGATTTGCGCGTGTAAACCGCACAGCGCAGTTTGCGCGTGATAGGCGCGTTCATGCTGCCCTCCGATGGTCCTTGAGGCCGAAAAATATCCAGCCGTTCCAGCGCGACCCGGTAATGGCGCGGGCGATTGCGGACAGAGACTGGTAAGGGCGCCCCTGCCATTCGAAACCGTCCTGGGTGACGGTCACGGTGTGCTCGACGCCTTGCCACTCCCGGATCAGGCGGGTTCCGACGATCGGCTTCAGGTCAGCGCGCACGCGGCGAGTAGTAATGTTGCCGCCGTCGAGCTGTTCGCCCATCTGTTGCAAGCGCCTGACTGTTTCCTGCTTGAGGCCGCCGTAGGCCAGCTCCTGGATGCGGTAGGCCAGCCGGCTTTCAAGATAGCGCCGGTTGAAGGCCGGCGGCTCCTCGCTGAACAGATCGCGCCACTGCTTCTTTAGCTCGGCGACCGGAGCCGTCTTCATGGCGGCCAGGCGGGCAAGTACGGGATCGGGTTTCATTGTGCGTTGCTCCACTGAGTTGGAGGTGCACTACCGCTCTGTTCAGGCGCGAAGTGTAGCGGAATGTCTCCATATTCTTCAGATAGTTGACCGACATTTCGAAGGTGTAGGCGGGCGAGGCCAAGCCCGAGGATAGCGCACAGCTCAGTCCGTCGCTGGGCGGGGGACATGTCACTCGGTGGCAGCGGGTTGGGGCGTTTCACTTGTGGGTCTCCGTCTCTCGCCCGGATGTGCCGAACGATGGTGCTGAGACGGAAAAGCCAGACGCCCGAAGGCAACGGGACACCGATGGAAACCGAGAGAACAGTAATCGGACAAAAAGTTCGGGCGTGACCCTAGGTCATTTT
>CANJYE010000093.1 GCA_947479055.1 Erythrobacteraceae bacterium | reverse complement strand
TGACGGACCTTCTGATAAAGTTCCACTCTCTTCATCCTCCGCCTCCGCACAAAAGCGAAGGCTTATCAGGACTGGCCCCTTTTTAATCCGCTCTACCAAGAGAACGATCAGGGAACAGAATGGCCCCTTTTATTACCGCTGTTTACACCAGCCAAATTCCTGCAGAAAGGATCGATCTGGCGCACGAAATTGCAAGACAGGCAGCCGACATCGGCCTAGTTTCGCGCCGATCCGCCGATCAACGGCGGCGTAGGGGCATGCCCGGCGAGTGAGGGAGTGATGGCGTGAGGTTGAAACTGATCGGTGCAGCACTTTTGCTTGGTCTGGCTGGTTGTCAGGGGGCTTCCAGCAATCCGGAAGCCGGCCTGATAGACGGCAACAAGGGCGGTGACTGGACCGGCTATGGCAACACCTATGGCGAACAGCATTTCAGTCCGCTCGACCAGGTAAAGGCCGAAAATGTAGGCAACCTCGGTCTGGCCTGGTCGTATGACCTGCCGGCCGGCAACCCGATGAGCGGTCCGATCGCGGTGAACGGGGTGCTTTACACCGCCACCGGTTACAGCGTGGTTCGCGCGTTCGATGCGCCTACCGGCAAGCTGTTGTGGGAACTGGATCTCAAGGGTGCGGAGAATGCCGGGCTCAAGTTGCGCGAAGGTTGGGGTATTCGGGGCCTGGCCTGGTGGAACGGTAAGGTAATCGTCGGTGTGCAGGACGGCCGCCTCGTGGCTATTGACGGCAAGTCCGGCAAGCAGGTGTGGAGCGCGATGACCGTCGGCAAGGACGACTGGCGCTTCATCACCAGCGCGCCGCGCGTGTTCGATGGCAAGGTCATCATCGGCCATGGCGGCGCCGATTCATCGGCAACGCGCGGCTATGTTACCACCTATGACGCGGAAACCGGCAAGAAACTTTGGCGCTTCTACATGGTGCCGGGCAAGCCTGGTACGAAGGACGGCGAGGTATACGATCCCATCATGGAAGAGGCCGCCAAGACGTGGACCGGCGATTGGTGGAAGCATGGCGGCGGCGGCACCGCGTGGAACACGTTCACTTACGACAAGGAGACTGACACGATCCTGATCGGCACCGGCAATGGCGCGCCGTGGAACCAGCGCGTGCGAAGCCCCGGCGGTGGCGACAATCTGTTCCTGTGTTCGATCGTTGCGCTCGATGCCAAGACCGGCAAGCACAAGTGGCACTATCAGTTCAACCCGGGCGAGACTTGGGACTACAATGCCGCCATGGACATGCAGCTGGCCGACCTCGTGATCGACGGCAAGCCGCGCAAGGTGGTGATGGAAGCTCCCAAGAACGGCTATTTCTACGTGATCGACCGCACCAGCGGCAAGCTGATCTCGGCCGAACCCTATGTGCCGGTGACCTGGGCTACGGGCATAGATCTGGCGACGGGCCGTCCCAAGGAAGTGCCGCAGGCGCGCTATGCCAACGGCAGCGATTTCACCCTGGCCCCCGGCCCGAACGGTTCGCACACCTGGCTGCCTTCGGCATTCAGCCCCAGGACCAATCTGATGTACATGCCGATCGCGCAGATGTCGTGGTCCTACAACGATCGCGGTATCGACCCGAAGACGTGGAAGTTCAGCGGTTACAACGAAGTGCAGACTGCCGTGAACGTGGCCGACAAGGTCGTATCCGGCAGCCGCCTGGCAGCCATCGATCCGGTGACCCACAAGGAGAAGTGGAGTGTGTCGACCCCCGGCGCGTGGAACGGCGGCGTTCTGGCGACCGGCGGAAATCTGGTGTTCCAGGGTGATTCAGCCGGACATTTCTCCGCTTATGACGCGCAGGACGGCAAGAAGCTGTGGAGCTTCGATGCCAAGGTTCCGGTGCTCGCTCCACCGATCAGTTACAGCGCCAATGGCAAGCAATATGTGACCGTCATCACCGGTGTCGGGACCAGTGCGGGCATCCTCTCATCCAAGGTCGCGATGCGGGTCAATTACCGCACCCAGGCCCGCCGCGTGCTGACTTTCGTGCTCGATGGCAAGGCGGTCCTGCCAGCCACCCCCGCGCCCGAATTCACCTATCAGGCAGACCCGACCTTCAAGCCCGATCCGGCCAGCGCGGCACGCGGTGCCAAGCCGTTCGTGCGGTGCTTCGTCTGCCACGCCGCGCCCGGCATTTCCGCCGGCAGCGCGCCCGAATTCGCCGCGTCCAGCGTGCCGCAATCGGCGGAAACCTTCCGCCAGATCGTCAAGGGCGGAATGCTCAAGGCCAATGGGATGCCGCAGTTCGACGAGCTGAGCGATCAGGACGTGGAAGATTTGCGCCAGTACATCCGTACCGAAACCCGCAAGGTCTATCTGGCCCAACCGGCCGCAAAGGGAAAGTAGCAGGACTGGTACGGCAAGGCAGGGAGTGGTGCGGATGAAGTTCTGGCTGCACATTCACAACACCCGGCCCGAGGATATGCTCGAGCTGGCCTGCCTTGCCGAACAGGTCGGGTTCGAAGGCGTGCTGGGCGATGACCACTGGTTCATGCCGGCGGGATCGGAAGATCACGATCCCAACGAACGCGCGGTGATGCCGAGGGATTATGTCTTTCCGGACGTTTTCGCGATGGGCGGGGCGATCCTTGCGCGCACCACCACGCTCAGGTTCGGCACCTGCATCCTGGTGATCGCCAACCGGACCAACCCCTTTCTCATCGCCAAGGCGTCCAGCACGCTGGCGCGGTTGAGCGGGGGGCGCTTCGTGCTGGGGGCGGGTATCGGCTGGATGAAGGACGAATACGATATCGCCGGGATCGACTTCGCCCGGCGCGCGCCACGCACCGAGGAGATGATCGCGGTGCTGCGCAAGCTGTGGGGCCCCGGCCCGGCCGAGCATCATGGCGAATTCTTCGATTTTCCCGCCACCTATGCGATGCCCACCCCGGCCAGCCCGATCCCGGTCTATCTCGGCTCGATCGCGCCCGCCGCCTTGCGGCGGACCGGGCGGATCGGCGACGGCTGGATGGGCATGACTTCCGCGCTGGAGGATCTTCCCGCCCAGATCGCGCTGGTCAACCAGGGCCGTGCCGAAGCCGGGCGGATGGATCAGCCGTTTGAATTCATGTGCGGATTGAAGCCCCATGCCGACGGCAGCCTGCCATCGCGCGAGGATTACGAACGTTCGGCCGAAATGGGCATTACCCAACACCATTTCGGCCCGATCGAACACATGATCGGCAATCCCTATCCCAGTTTCGCAGAAAAGAAGCGGGTGGTGGAAGACTTCGCCAACTGCGTGATGCGGTGAAGGTGGGCGTAATGGGTATATTGTCCCCGGTATTTCCAATCTTGGAGCCTGATGCGTGCGCCTGCCTGAGAGGCGATAAGTCAGGGCAATTCTGTTAAATGTGTAAACACTATTTGCGGTGAGACCTTTCGACTGCTTGAGAACTTCCTCGTTGCTGATCGGGGGGCCGTCAGCGCCAGATGAAGTGGTTCGTCGTGCCGTTGGTCGGTATCGGTTGGAGGTATCAGATCGTGAGTCACGCTAAAGCCATTAAGGAACTGAAGGCCTACACCAAGATCAAAGCCCATGATCTTCCGCCAACCGATTTTGTTGCCTCCCTCAAGGAGGAAAGTGACCGAGGGGCAATCATACTTGCCGCCACTATGATTGATGACCGGATCGCCATCGCGCTCCGAGAGCGGATGCCGAACATCAATTCACATGAGGATGACCGTATATTCGGCGTCGATGGCATTGCTGGGTCATTTTCTAGTCGCCTAAAGCTTGCCCAAGCACTTGATATAATCGATCGCCCGACCAGAAAGATAATCGATTTGATCCGTGAAATGCGAAATGCGTGCGCTCATTCTCGACAAATTGTGACGTTTTCTACGCCAACAATCCGAAACGCGATTGTGAGTCTTATACCAAACTGCGCTGTGGGTGACTCACATGGGGGGATTCCCTGTCGGCTGAAAGTCTGAATCTATGAGGTTGTGCTTTGGAGGGCGCGATCATGGGTTCAGCGATTGGCTTGCGTGATGATTTTGACGGCCCTGCATTGAGGCGG
>CANJYE010000092.1 GCA_947479055.1 Erythrobacteraceae bacterium | reverse complement strand
GCACTTGATCGAAAACCTGTTCGCCAAAATCAAGGACTGGCGGCGCATTCACACCCGATATGATCGCTGCGCCCACACCTTCATGTCCGCCATCGCAATCGCCGCTACCGTCATCTTCTGGTTGTGATCAATGAGTCCTGACCCTAATTGAAACCTTCATTGCCGATTATTGGATTTACTCAACCTGCCGAGTCAAGCATCTTCCGGTGCAAGCCAAACTGCCCTGTGACTGGAATTACGCGGATCGGGCTATTGCGCGGGGATGTGACGGCAGATGGATTTCAACGACAAGGCGATAATCGTGACCGGCGCCGCGCGTGGCATTGGGCGTTGCCATGCCGAACTGCTGGCCACTCGCGGGGCCATGGTGGTGGTGGCTGATTCCGGCGGTGATCCCGAAGGCGGCGGCCAATCCTCCGCGCCCGGTGACGAGGTGGTGCAGGGGATCATCGCCAAGGGTGGCCAAGCGGTCAATGTTGTGGCCTCTGTCGCGACCGAGGAAGGCGCCGCGCGGATCGTCTCTGCCGCAATCGACAGTTTCGGGCGGCTGGACGGGCTGGTCAACAACGCCGGTATCATCCGCATGTGCAGCTTTGAGAATGGCACGGCCGATCTTTACCGGTCGCATTACGAAGTTCACATGATCGGCACGATGCTGGTCAGCAAGGCCGCCTGGCCGCATCTGGTGGCCTCTGGCGCAGGCAGGATCGTCAACACGGTCTCGCCTTCGATTACCGGCACCAACGGAATGATCCATTATGCGGCTGCCAAGGGCGCGATCTGGTCGTTCACCCGCAACCTCGCCGTGATCGGCGCGCAGGTGGGCGTGAACGTCAATGCAGTCTCCCCGGCGGCGGAAACGCGCATGATCTATGTGCCGGGCATGGCCGAGGCGCTGCCACCGGGATCGATCGAATATCTGCAATCCAGGATGGCGCCGGAGTTGATTGCCCCGGTGGTCGCCTACCTGCTGCATGGCAGTTGCGCGCTCAACGGAGAATTGCTTGGCGCGGGGGGCGGGTCAGTTCACCGGATGGTGATGATTGCCAGCCCCGGCATCCAAAGCGACGCCCTGACGCTGGAAGAAGTCGCTGCCCGGATCGACGAGATCATGGCTATCAGCCACGCCGCAGTGATTCCGCATACTACCCCCGATCCGGCGACGGACAATTGAGACAACCCAAGGAGAAAGAGATCATGTTGGATGCTAATGGCGCGGCCGAGGTCGGCCGCCAGTTCTGGGACACATTCTGCGCGAACGAGCTGGACAAGACCATCGACCTGCTGGCCGATGATCTCGTCCGCGTCGGCCCGCACGACAATGTCGAAAGCGACATCATTCGTGGCAAAGCGGCCTATGCGGGGTTCCTGCATGACATCAAGAAGGCGATGCCGGCCCATGGTGGCGTAACCTATTGCGTCGGCGGATCCGCCGATGGCCGCAAGGCCTTCGTCCATTGCATGGAGATCGTGGCGCTCAACCCGCACACCACCGTCACCTACAATGTGCAGGTTTCGCTAATCCTCGACCTCGACGCAAACGGCAAGATCAGCAAGGTCGATTGCTTCTGGAAGCAGCCGAGCGCCAATATCGACTGGACCGATGCGACCAATCTGAGCGCCGAGGCCACCACGGTCTGAGCCGGGGTCCGATCCGGCGCTGAATCCGGTATGGGACGGGGCGGCTCCTTGCGCTAGAGCGGACGGGAGCTACCTTGTGCCTCGGGAGAATAGAATGCAATTCGGTGTCCGGATCCCCCTGCTGCGCGATCCGTCATCGCCTGATCCGCTGGGCCAGACCTATGCACTGGCGCAGGCGGCGGAGGAGGCTGGGTTCGATTTCATCTCGCTCACCCACCACAGCTTCACGCCCGATTGCCAGACCTCCGCGCCCTTCGTGATCTTCGCGGCGATCGCGGCGCGGACCAGCCGGATCAGGTTGGCGCCGGTGATCTTCCTCCTGCCGCTCTACCAGCCGACAGCCGTGGCCGAACAGGTGGCGACGCTCGATCTCGTCTCCAACGGGCGCGTGATCTTCGGGATCGGCATCGGCTATCGCGATTACGAATTTGAAGGCCATGGCGTCGATCCGCGCCATCGCGGCGCCCGCGCCAACGAGGCGATGGCTATTATCCGGCAGGGCTTCACCACCGGCCAGCTCGGCTTCGAGGGGGAGCATTTCCGGATTCCCGATCTGCCGATGGTGCCGATGCCGGTGCAGCGTTCCGGTCCGCCAATGTGGGTGGGCGGGCTGTCCGATGCGGCGATGCGCCGTGCGGCAAGGCTGGGTGACGGCTGGATCAGCGACAACATGCAACTGCTCGAACCGACGGCGGCGATGGCGGATCGTTACCGCGCCTTCTGTGCCGAGGAGGGACGCGAGCCGTTCGTCGTGATTACGCGCAACGCCTGGGTGGCGGAAACGCGCGAGGAGGTGGAGGCCGACTGGTACCAGAGCGTGATCGATTTCCACCTCGGCTATCGCCAGGCCGGCTACGAGATGGCCGACCCGACCGGGGTCTACGGGCGGCTGGAATGCGGGCAGAATGTGCCGCTGGCCGAATTCGGCCACGACCGGACCATTGCCGGCACGCCCGCTGATTGCATCGAGGAAATCCGCGGCTGGCGGGACCGGGCGAAAGCCGATGCCGTGGTCTTCCTGCTCAACGAGGATGCGGGCTTCGACAAGATGATGAAGGCGATACGGCTGTTTGGAACCGGCGTGTTTCCGAAGGTTGGCTGAGCCTGCTGTTCGCGCCTGTCATGGCGTGCAATGGTTTTGGCGCGATCTGCTGCGAGGTTCGGATTGTCCGCGCGAAGCGGATCAATCAGCTTGCGTCGGGGATGAGGAGAGGAACTGGCCATGATTTCCGCGGACGACCAGCACGCCATCGAACACCTGCACGCGTGCTATATCCACGCGGCCGACCGTGGCGACCTTGCCCTCATGCGCACGCTCTACACCGATGACGCGATCGAGGTTCATGGCGATTACGAAGGCCCGGTGGACGGCTTTTTCGAAATGCTGCGCCCGGGATTCGACTACTTCCTGTCGACCGTGCACATCGTCACCAATGTGCTGTGCCATGTCGATGGCGACACGGCCGAGAGCGAGGCGCGCGGCACGGCCTATTTACGGATGGCGGGTGATCCGCCTTACTCCATGATCGTGATCAACCGCCTGTTCGACCATTACCGCCGGGTCGATGGCCGCTGGCTGTTTTCGCGCCGCAATGTGCTGGTCGACTGGGCCGAAACATTTCCCGGGCGCGAGGGCAATCTCGAAGTGGTGGCGCCATACCCCTCCGGTGCCAGGGGCAGGACCGATATGGTCTATAGCGAAACGCCGGGTATGGTCGCCGCTCTGCGCGGGAAACTGCCGCCGATTGCCTGAATTCAGGTTACCTGAAGGACCAGTTCCTCGCGTTCCGGGCCGCTCTCCCTGGTCCTGGGACAGGAGGCGACCTCGGCCCGGCTTGCCTGCCATTCGCCGATCGACTGGCCGGTCCAGTCCTGGAAGGCCCGGCGGAAGCTTCCGACATCCCGGAAACCCAGGATGAAAGCGATGGTCTTGATGTTGGAACGGTTCTCGCCCAGCAACGAAAAGGCGTGGCGCATCCTGAATTGTTTGACCAGCAGCTGGTAATTCAGACCCGCATTGCTCAGTTCGCGCTGGAGCGACCGGCGGCTGGTGCCGAGCTTGGCCGCCATCTCGTCGAGCGAGGGCATGGTGCCGACTGAGACCTGCATCAGGTCTTCCAGCCGTTCAGCCAGCGGGCGCGAATTGGTCAGCTCGGCCAGCAGATTGGCGCATTGCACGTCGAGCATGCCCCTGATCTCGTCGTCGCTCTCGGGGATTGGCCGATCAAGGTCGCTGCGCTTGCCGTAATAGATTGCATGAGGCCGGTTGTAGCGGATGTTGTCCGTCCCCAGGCCGCCATAGAGGGTCGTGTCTGTTGATTTGCGTTGAGAAGTGACCCGGGAGAGGTATAAATTTTCACTGAGAAGTGACCCATGTTTTCCTCCCCCCTGGCTGGCAGTCGGGGGGTATCGGAGTGATCTACATGGACTTACTCAGTGTGATCCGTCGCTGGCATTTCAGGCAGCACGTCCCCATTCGCGAGATCAAGCGGCGGACGGGGTTGTCGCGGAATACG
>CANJYE010000091.1 GCA_947479055.1 Erythrobacteraceae bacterium | reverse complement strand
GATCCAGCGACACCAGAATTGGCGCGAACACCCAGCCGTCTCTTGAGGGATTACCCGCCTCGATATTGACCCAGGACATCTGCCCAACCGGCTCCGATGAGAGACCCACCGCGCCAGTGAAATGGGCAAGACGATGATTTGCATAGGCCAGAGGGTGAGCGAGGATTGCCGCCAGCCAGCGTTCCTGCAGCGCATGCTTGCGCTCGCTATCGCCCTGATCCTCCATCAATCGCTGGCCGAAAAGGCCAGCCCATGCCTCCGGGCACTTGCCCCAAATCGCCAGCGGATCCCAGGCGAGCGGGTCGTAGCATTTCTCTACCGTTGCCGCGAAATGCTCTCCCAAGAAACCCTGGGAAGCATCCAGACGACCCTTGGCGCTGATTCCGGCGAGGTCGAAAAGGAAGAGACCGGCAGTGACATTGGAGGCCTGCACTTTTAGCGCGCTCTTGATCACCGAGCCGCTTGCCAGCATCAGCATCAGCGCCAGCACGGCCCCGACAATGAGCGCCGAAAGGAGCCGGCGGAGCGGCGACAGATTCCTGGCCAGCAACCAGACGAGACCGGCAAGAATCGGAAAGGCGGCGAAGATCGCATTGTGCCGCACATTCATCGCCAAGGTCGAAAGGAGGATCACCCAAAGCACCGTCATCGCACGGCTTGAGCGGCTCTCGCCAAAGCGGGCGAGGGCGCTCACGCAGAGCAGCATTAGCCCGGTGAGAATGACGTCTTTGCTTCCCGCCGCCGCCAGAGCGATCCAATTGAGCGGGAAAACGGATGCACTTATGATTGCCCAACCCGCCCAGCGATGCCCGTGCGCGAGGGCGCTCGAGGCAAGGAGATGGATGCCAAGAAAATAGATGCCGACCTCAAGCGTGTGGATGGCTAGGGGGCCGGGGCGAAGAAGGAGTCCCCAATGCCAGACCCAGGCGAGGAGTGCGGAGTGCCAGTCATTATAGATACCAGTCTCTGCCTGCCGCAGCATGTCCGCTTCGTCATTGCCGACAAGACCTGGCGACATCATAACGAGGGTGGCAATAAAGAGCCCGCCGCAGACCCATCCTGCAGCATATCGATGAATGTTTGTTTCTTTCGCCATTGGGGAGTTTGTTAGGTCAGCGATGCTGCCTCCGGCAAGCGGTTTTGCGCCAAGAGCGGAGTTTGCCTCCCTCGCCTGCTGTAACGGCAGCCGTCTGATCCACAATTTCAGAGCGCCTCGGCCGATCGCACGCACGCACCTCAAAACCGGCTGGCGACACTCCGCCCTCGACTGCCAAAGCCCGGTTCAGTTCGACATCCGGCTCGGAAATTGAGCAATTTGCAAAATTGCACCCAAAAATGACCCTACCTGCTCGGGAACATAACGCATCGTAATCATTAGATAATATCGTGGTTAGGTGAGGTCGCGTGACGCGTCCAATTTTTACCCCTCCCGGCCGTCAGATTTGAACGTTCGATCAATGCCTTAGCTCCACCCAATGGTGGGGTCATTATTGGGAGCGATTTCACAATCAGAGCGCAGCAAGGCGTCTCCGAGGGGAAATGGCGAGAAAACCATCAGGCCAATGACTGGGTCGGCAAGCCGATAGCCAAGGCCCTGGGTCTCAACGTCGAAAAGCAGGCCGACAAGAAGCGGGTGCAGTCGCTCCTGAAAATCTGGACTGCCAGCGGGATGTTCGTCGTCGTTGAGGGCTTCGACCGAAACCGTCAAGAACGATCCTTCGTGGAGGTGGGCGAATGGGCTTCCACATGAGTTGCACCACCTGCACCACCTCGCGTGCTGCAGTGGTGATGCAAGTGCTGCAAAATCTGATCGCCGAGCCTGCACCACCACCCCCTGTAAGGGGTGTGGGGTGCGGCGGTGCAGATTGCCCTCGGTCCAACCTACAAAAATGGTGGTGGTGCAAATCAGCCCTGCTCGAGCTGGAAAGGACATCGATGGTCAAGATGAGTTCCGAGAAGAAGATGCTGGGGAACGGAGGTCTGCAATGAGTAAGCCCAAATCAAAGAATCCCGCGCCTGCGGTAGCTGAGAAGATCGCTTCTCCTTCTCCCCAGACAGCAGCCTATGTCCCAACCCCAGCCGAGCGGGCGGCTATCGGGGCACATGTTCAAAGGCGGCAGCGCCAGAAGCCGGCACCCGGCATTAAGCTGACGCCGTTGCCCGGCGGGGCACGAGAGATCGAAGTCGATCATCCCGAGCCGGACCTTGGCCACCATCTCTTGCGGGAGGCCCTCGGCACGACCAGCGGGCAATTCGTGGGTGGCCTTCTTCTCCAGCTTGGAAATGCCAGTGGAACCGGCAACACGCGGGCCGACGAGGAGAGCATCAACTTCATGCTCGCGACCATTCGGGGCATCGAGCCTCGCGACGAGGTCGAGGCGATGCTGGGCGCGCAGATGGCGGCCGTCCATATCGCGACGATGGCAATGACGGGGATGCTGATCAACTCACCGACCCTTCCCCAGCAGGACTCCGCCCAGCAGGCGCTCAACAAGCTCGCCAGAACCTTCACCGGTCAGATGGAGGCCCTCAAGCGCTACCGCAGCTCAAGCCAGCAGACCGTAACCGTCGAGCACGTCCACATTCATCAGGGCGGCCAAGCCGTGGTCGGTAACGTCACCCACCAGGGCGGGGTCGCCCAAATAGCCGGAGATCAACCCCATGCCTCACAGCCAACACGTATTGAACATGCTCGGGGCACCCAGATGCCACGCCAAATCGAAGCGGAGCGGGCTGCAGTGCCGGGGACCAGCGGTGCGGGGCAAGAAGGTCTGCCGGATGCACGGCGCCCGAGGCGGCGCTCCTGAGGGCAAGCGGAACGGAAACTACCGGCACGGCGCGCAGACGAAGGAATGGCGCGACCAAATGCGCGAGGTGGCGAAGCTGATCAAGGCCTTGAAGGAGCGGTCGAGGTAGAGATCGGTCTGGTCTACTAAGCGATCCAAATACGAACGCCGCCGAGTTACGCTCGGCGGCGTCCTTAGGGCAGATAGCTAGAGCGAAATTTAGCCCGCTATTTTTCTTGAAGGCGGAGCAGATCGAACTTGTCGAAGACGACGTTGTTGCGGTCATGGCCCATCTTCGTCGTGCCCGGCATATCGAAGTTGAAGGTCAAGCCGACAGTGCCACGAAAAGAATGGCCCACTTCGTCCGAGTCGTATCGAAGTCCTGCATTCAGATCGATTGGGGTCCCCATGAGCCGGTGAGCGGCTGAAGCGCCAAAAGCCCAAGTGTTATTGTCAACAACATCGCCGGTCCACCAAGACGCATCCAGCTGAATGCGGGTGTTCGGATCGATATAGACGCGGGCCAAGCCGCGCACCTGAACGGCAGACTCCTCGATCAGGCTGTACCAAGTGTTGTTGATCTCGGCGCCAAGGGTGATGCCGCCCATATAGAGATGGCCTTCGACACCAAACATGTAGCTCATGAAGGGCTCGCTATTGCCGACGCCCGCCTTGACGCCAAGGGCACCGCCCATACCGCGATTGTAGAGATGGCCCGTCAGGCCAAACTGCGACCAGCCATTGCCATTGTCGAATAGGGTCTCACCACCAACGTCGCCCTGAAGGACCATGGAGCTACCGAGGCCCCAAGCGAAACGACCCTCGCCGCCGAAGATGCCCTCACTGCCACAGCAAGGCTCGTAGCTGACCGCCCCGCCATACATCGAAACGTCACCGCTAAGCAGGCTAATCACCGGAGCAGGTGTCGCCACGCGCACGGGCGGCCTGGACAAAGTCACATCAGCCGCAAAAGCCGACGAAGCTAGCAGCGCTCCGGTCAAGGTGGAGAGAAAGGCCTGAGTGCGCATGGGGAAATCTCCGAGAAAAGCCAGAGCCAACCGTATCACGGGCAACCCCCAGGGAAATCCTAACAGGGACCGATAGTTGGCCTAATGCGCTGTTTCGACCCAGACGTTGCAAATCCGCAACTTAGTCTCAGCCCGCGCCGCCCATCAGGCCGCCCAGGAAGGCCGCTAGCGAGCATTCGACCAGCGCCGTGCCAGGGCCACTCGACCGCGCGGGGCTAAGCGGCAGCCTGCCTCCAGGTTCATGGCTTCTACCAAACTCGGTGTCCACGGAGCCGAGGCCGCAGATCGCCGGGGGCCATGGGAAGGTGCTGGACGCGGTGCCGGGCTCCGCCATTGCCGTCGGTTCCTAGTGCTCGTAG
>CANJYE010000090.1 GCA_947479055.1 Erythrobacteraceae bacterium | reverse complement strand
TCAAGCGAAAGACTATCGAACATCGGCGCTTGCAACACCGCAAGCTAGCCGCCTAACATCAACCCCCAGACGAGGCCCGCACTCCGCTAATTTACGCTGCAAATTGCGCCAAATGTTCTGACGACGGACATCGTAGACCGAAAGCTGCAGGCCGTTATCGCCGTTGATGAAGAGCAGGTTGGACGTTCCGTTCGAATCCGCTTCGATCACGGCGGGTTCGCCGGTCCCGGCGAAAAAATTCAACTCGGCACTGGTAGTGCTGGCCCCGCCTTGCAGGGCGATCGTTCGGGTTGATGTGGTGAGTGTCAGGTGTCCGACGAGGTAGGCTGAGGCATCCTCGAACACGACGAGATGGGTTCCTGTCCCGCTGAAGCCGGACGCATCGATCGTGGCGGACACCCCGACGCCATCGGGCACACCGCCCGTCCAGTTCGCCGGTGTGCCCCAGAAGGCGCCGCTGAAATTCCAATCCGACATGGCGATTGCTCCCCTGCATTCGTGGAGGCTCGTCGGATTATGCGATCGAACCGGATGGCGCGCCCAGATCTTGGAATATCAGCCTATTTCAGCGTGAAATGCAAGAGCAACGGGGCCCGGCGCAGCCTGGCCAATGCGGGGCAGGCCTGCCCGCAGGCGCGCGCCCGTTCAGCCCACCCCGATCACGCATCCCGCCAGCCGCTCCACTTCGGCGCGATCGTGGCTGACATAGAGGATCGGCAGGGCCAACTCGTCGCGCACGCGCTCGATCACCGAGAGGATCTCCTCGCGCCGGGCGGTGTCGAGCGAGGACAGCGGCTCGTCCATCAGGAGGAAGCGCGGGGCCGACAGCAGGGCGCGGCCGATCGCCACCCGCTGCGCTTCCCCGCCCGAGAGCGAGCGCGGCCAGCGGTCGAGCAGATGGCCGATGCCGAGGAAGGCGCAGGCGTCGTCCAGCCCCATCCAGCGCTGGTCCGGCGGCACGAGCTTCCAGCCGTAGCGCAGATTGTCGCGCACCCGGCGGTGCGGGAACAGCCGGCTGTCCTGGAAGACATAGCCGGCCCGGCGGCGCTCGGGCGGCAGGTCGATCCCGGCGGCGCTGTCGAACAGCGTTTCGCCGTCCACGCGGATCGAGCCGCAGTCTGGCCGCAGCAGCCCGGCGACCATGGCGAGGATGCTGGTCTTGCCCGCGCCGGACGGGCCGAACAGCGCGGTCAGCCCGGCGGGCGCAGTGAAGCGGGCGGCGATGGTGGTGTCGCCAAGCTGGCGGGTGACGTCGATCTCAAAGGACATGCGCCACGCCCCCGTTCCCGGCGCGGCGGGCCAGCGCTTCCGACAGCACCAGCGCGGCCAGCGAGAGAGCGACCGCGATCAGCGCAAGCCGCGTCACCATCGCCTCGCCGCCCGGCGTCTGCAACGCGCTGTAGATCGCCAGCGGCAGCGTGCGGGTCTCGCCCGGGATGTTGGAGACGAAGCTGATCGTCGCGCCGAACTCGCCCAGCGAGCGGGCAAAGCCGAGCACCGCCCCGGCGATGATTCCCGGCATGGCCAGCGGCAGGGTGATGGTGGCGAAGGCCCGCCAGGGCGTTGCCCCCAGGGTCCGGGCTGCGCCTTCCAGCCGCCGGTCGACCGCCTCGATCGACAGCCGCATCGCCCGCACCATCAGCGGCAATGCCATCACCGCGGCCGCCAGCGCAGCCCCGGTCCAGCGGAACATGAAGCTGACGCCCAGCCATTCTGCGAACCAGTGCCCGGCGGGGCCGTTGTTGCCGAAAGCCAGCAGCAGCAGCCAGCCGGTCACCACCGGCGGCAGCACCAGCGGGAGATGGACCATCGCATCGACCAGGATCTTGCCGGGAAAGCGCCCACGCGCCAGCAGCCAGGCCAGCGCGAAGGCGAGCGGGAGCGTCGCCACCACCGCCACCGTGCTGACCTTGAGCGAGAGGGCGATGATGCCCCATTCCTCGGGCGAAAGGCTCATCGCGTGCCGAAGCCGTAGCGTGCGAAGATCGCCTTGCCCTCGTGCGAGATCAGGAAGCGGCGGAAGGCTTCGGCCTCGGGGTGGCGGGCGGCCTTCAGCACGGCGACCGGGTAAGTGATTGGCGGATGGCTGGCAGCGGGGAAGCCGGCCACCACCCGCACGCGAGCAGAAGCGCGGGCATCGGTGGCGTAGACGATGCCGAGCGGTGCCTCGCCCCGTTCGACCAGCGCCAGCGCCGCCCGGACATTCTCGGCCGGGGCGATCCGCGCGGCAACGGATGGCCAGACGCGGTAATGCACCAAGGCCACCTTCCCATAGCGTCCGGCCGGCACCGCATCGGGATCGGCCATGGCGAGGCGGCCCTGCCCCAGCGCGCGGGCGAGCGGGAAGTGCGGGCCGATCGCCAGCCGCAGCTTGCTGGCCCGTGGCGCGATCAGCACCAGCTGGTTGGTGAGGAAGGAGATCTGGGTTCTGGCCCGTAGCAGGCCCCTGGCGGCCAGCGCGTCCATCCATTCCTCGTCGGCGGAAAGGAACAGGTCGGCCGGTGCTCCCGCTTCGATCTGCCGGGCCAGCGCGGAGGAAGCGGCGAAGGACAGCACGGGCCTGGCGCGTCCTTTGGCAGTCCAGCGATCCGCCGCAGCGGTCAGCCCTTCCTGGAGGCTGGAGGCGGCCAGCACCAGCGGCCCGGAAGTCTCGGCCTGCGCCGGGGAAAGCAGGGCAAGGCTGGCGAGCAGGGCAAGCAGCAGGGAGATGAGTCGCTGGATCATCGGCTATCCGGGATTATCTGTATCCCACCGGATATAGCACTGGGATCGTCAGGCCAAGCCCTCAGCGTGGATCAGTCCTCGCGGGCAGGGCGGGGGACAGGCAGGATCGCACGGGCCAGTGCCTCGCGATCCGGACACAGCGCGGCGGTGGCGATGCTGTCCTGCAAGGCACGGTAATGGGCGAGCACGGCGAGGCCGAAGGAGGTGACGCTGGCCCCGCCCTGGCGCGATCGACCCGGCCGGGTTGCCACCAGCGGTTGCGACCAGCAGCGGTTCATCACATCGACCAGCATCCAGCAGCGCCGGTAGCTCATCCCCATCGCCCGTCCCGCCGCCGAAATCGAGCCTTCGCGCAGGATCGCTTCCAGCAGATCGGCCTTGCCCGGACCCATCGCGATCTCGTCGCCGCAATGCAGCTGGATCTTGACCTTGAGGAAAGGGGAATCGCTCATCGCGCCATCATAGGCGGCAATGCACCCGCAGCAAGCGGCGTTCAGATCACCGTGAAGTCGGCCGCCGAAAGCGTTCCGGTCAGGGTGGTGATGGTGGCGAAATGGACCGGTGCAGCGACATCCAGCGATCCGTCGGCATCGTAATAGAGATAGCCCGTGGCGGTATCGAAGATGATCCGGTCGCTCGCGTCGGTGGCCGCGCCCAGCGCTCCGGTGTTGAACGCCGCCGCGGCCAGGCCGCCGACAGTGCCAATTGCGGCAAAAGCCGCATCGTCGAGCCGAATGAAATCGTCGGTGGTGACGAATTCGGTGATCGTATCGATATTGTTTGCATCGGCCAGAGTACGGAAGTCGAAGCGGTCCGCCCCCGCGCCGCCGGTCAGCGTGTCATTGCCGCTGCCGCCGTTCAGAGTGTCATTGCCGTTGCCGCCGTTGAGGATGTCGGTGCCGTTCCCGCCGCTGAGCGTGTCTGTCCCATCGCCGCCGTTCAGCGTATCATTGCCGTCGCCTCCGCTCAGCGTGTTGATCCGGGTGTTGCCGGTGATGACATTGTCGAGATCGTTGCCAGTGCCGTTGATGTTGCCGGTGCCCGTCAGCGTCAGGTTCTCGACGAACTTGACTCCGTTGTAGCCGGAAAGATTCTGGCTGACCGAACTGCTGATGCTGTCTGTCCCTCCGGCATCGTCAAGGCTGGCGGTCGTGGTGGTCTCATAGACCCGGTCCTGGGTTGCATTGACAACATAACTGTCGTTGCCCGCACCGCCCGACATGCTGTCGGAGCCGGCGCCGCCATTGAGGGTGTCGTTGCCGATGTTACCATTCAGCGTATCGTTGCCGTCACCGCCGTTCAGCGTGTCGTTGCCGTCGCCACCGCTGATGATGTCGCTGCCGGCTGCACCGCTGAGCGTGTTGGCGCCGCTGTTGCCGGTGATGGTGTTGGCAGAGCCATTGCCGGTGCCGTTGATGGCATTCGTGCCGGTGAGGTTCAGCTTTTCGACTGCCGAAGACAGCGTGCAGGAGACCGATGCATTCACAGTGTCCACCCCCGCAGCTGTCTGCTCGGTGATCACATCGCCCGCGTCGTCGACGACATAATACCAAACTGCGCTGTGGGTGACTCACATGGGGGGATTCCCTGTCGGCTGAAAGTCTGAATCTATGAGGTTGTGCTTTGGAGGGCGCGATCATGGGTTCAGCGATTGGCTTGCGTGATGATTTTGAC
>CANJYE010000089.1 GCA_947479055.1 Erythrobacteraceae bacterium | reverse complement strand
GTCAGTCCACATCGTGTGTCCTTAGAGTTCTTCGCAAAACCCGCAGAATCAAACATGTGCAAGCGCGTCAAGCGCAACCGACTGATATCACCCAACTTAGTTTCGGGTCAGACACTGAGTGTCGATGCCGCCATTCAGGGTATCGTGGCCCGCTCCGCCAATCAGCCTGTCGGTACCCTGACCGCCATTGAGGAGATCGTCGCCATTGCCGCCGGTCAGGATATCGGCCGCCCTGCTGCCGCGCAGGGTGTCGTTACCCTCGCCGCCGCTGATCGTGTCCGCACCGTCGCCGCCATCGATCGTGTCGGCTCCACCGCCGCCACTGATCGTGTTGGCGACGGCGCTGCCAGTGATGGTATCGGCGCCATTGCCGGTGATCACATTCTCGAAATTGATGAAGCTTTCGCCGGCGAAATTGGTCGTGCCGGTCACCAGGTTGATCACGTAGCTGCCGTTGAAGACGGTGGTATCGATCGTATCGATATCGCTGCCGCCATCGAGCGTTTCGTTTGCAACGGTCTGAACGGCGAGGAAGAGATCGTTGCCTGCGCCACCCAGCACCGTCAACTGGTCGGAAATCTCGGCCTGGTTGACCGTTACGGCTGCGGCAAGGCCCGTGACCGAAATCGAACCGACCCCAGTGCTCAGCGCGATCGTGTCTCCTGCTGACGAGCCGTTGATCGTCACGTTATCGGCGGACCCGTCCGCGAACGATCCGTCCAGCGTGCCGGCCAGGTTCAGCGTTACTAGGGTGGCGTCGGTGCCCGACAGGTCGTTCACCGTGAAGACGTCGGAGCCGCCCAGAAGGTTGACGACCACGCCTTCGACATCGTTGAGGTCCATCACGATGTTGGCGACATCTCGCGTCAGCAGCAACCGGCCGCCATTGGCGGAAAGGACCATGTGTTCGCTGATATTGGCGCCGTTGAACTGCAGCGTGTCGGTTTCGGTGCCGCCTTCGATCACGTCGCTGCCGTCGCCCGGGTCCCACTGGGCCAGATCCTTCCCGGCACCGAGAAACAGCGTGTCATTGCCCCGGTTGCCGTCGATGAAATCGTCCTCGCTGCCGCCCAGCAGCACGTCCGCGCCGTCACCGCCCTGGATCGTGTCCTTGCCGGCGCCGCCATTTACAGTGAGGGCGATCAAGGAGGACAGGCCATTGGATCCGGTAAAGCTGTCGTCTCCGCCGGCCATGTCGAGCACGAATTTCTCGGTCGTGCCGATGTCGAGCGTGAAGGGCGCGGGGGTGATCCGGCTGAACAGAACCCGCACGCCATTGGGGGTGAGCGTGAAGGTTTCTGACGTGTTGCCGGTGTTGACTTCGGTGGTGTCGGTTCCATCACCGCCATCCATGATGTCTGAATCATCTCCCAGATTCCAGATCATCCGGTCATCGCCCAGGCCGCCGATCAGCGTGTCGTTGCCGGCACCGCCTGCCAGAATGTCATCGCTGTCGCCACCGTCGAGCTGGTCCACGCCGCCCCGGCCCAGCAGCGTGTCCTTGCCGGCCTCTCCCAGCAATGTGTCTGCCGCCGATCCGCCGGTCAGGCTGTCATCGCCCAGGCCGCCGGCCAGTTCGGCAGCAGGCAGGATGCCGTTTGCTTCATCGATCACGATCGTATCGCCGCCGTCATCGCCGGTTACCCGGATGAGGTCGGTATTGGCGACGGTCGGTGACCCGCCTGTGACGGTGACCGTGCCGCCATTGACCAGCAGATTGCCAGCCCCATCGCGACTGATCGTGATCGCATTGGCGATGGCATCGCCCAGCACGTTGAGGTCGAATGCGATCGGATTATAGCTGGCGGTAATCGACATGGCTCGTCCCCGGGGCTTGGCTGGAGCAGGATATAGGATGGCTGCAATTCCGGCAATTGCGCGATTTTCCTGCTGCCGCAGGCCGGGCGCATGGCAGCGCATACTGCCCCCGCCGGACGACGTGCGACCATCAGCTCGTCAGGGGCACCGCCAACACCGTTCGCAGCAAGCCTTTGCCGCTTTTGCCCAGCCATGGCCCTAACTTCACTTGGCGTTCACCCCGGGGCTGTTTATAGGCGCATTCCATGGTTTCGCTGATCCGCATCGCCCGCTCGCCGTTACGGCCCCTTCTGCTTGTCGGCGCCATCGCCGCGATCTCGCTTACCGCCGGTTGCGCGGGGCGGAACAAGAAGAAGGATGGCTCCTACATCGCCCGCGATGTGGAGACGCTTTATTCCGCCGCCAAGGACCGGCTCGATCGCGGCAATGTCAAGCAGGCCGCCGCGCTGTTCGACGAGACGGAACGGCAGCATCCCTATTCGCCCTGGGCCCGCCGCGCCCAGTTGATGAGCGCTTTCAGCTATTACGTCGCTCGCGATTACAACAACGCGATCCAGTCGGCCCAGCGCTTCCTGTCGATCCATCCCGGCAACAAGGATGCGCCTTACGCCTATTACCTGGTGGCGATCAGCTATTACGAGCAGATCAGCGACGTCTCGCGCGACCAGAAGATCACCGACCAGGCGTTGCAGGCGCTGGGCGAAGTGGCCAAGCGCTATCCCCAGACCGAATATGCCGCCGACGCCCGCCTCAAGATCGACCTGGTGCGCGATCACCTCGCCGGCAAGGAAATGGAAGTGGGCCGGTTCTACCAGCGCACCGGCAAATGGCTGGCCGCGCGGCTGCGCTTCCAGGTGGTGATCGACAAATACGACAACACCAGCCACGCCGCCGAAGCGCTCTATCGCATGACCGAAACCAGCCTGACGCTGGGCGTGCCGGAAGAAGCGGTCAAATACACCGCCGTGCTGGGCGCGAACTATCCCGGCAGCGAATGGTACCAGAAGGCCTACAAGCTGGTGCAGGACCACGCGGCGGGCGTTTCCGCCAGCTGAAGTCGTAATGAGGGGAGCGGGAATGGAAGCCATGAAATACGGTATCGCTCTTCCCCATACCGAAATCGAACAGGACCCGATCGCGCTGCGCGACTGGGCGCAGGGGGTGGAGGCGCTGGGTTTCCACCATGTCCGCGTGCCCGAACATGTGCTGGGCGCCAATCCGGCCAGCCGCCCCGGCTGGAGCGGGCTCTACGATATCAACACCCCGTTCTATGAACCGATGACGGTGATCCCGTTCCTCGCCGCGCATACCACCCGGCTCGCGTTCGCCACCACCATCCTGATCCTGGCGCAGCGCCAGACGGTGCTGGTCGCCAAGCAGGCGGCCTGCGTCGATCTGCTGTGCGGCGGGCGCTGGCGGATGGGCATCGGGGTGGGCTGGAACGAACTGGAATATCAGGCGCTCGGCGTCGATTTTCGTGCACGCGGCGAAATCTACGAGGAACAGATCGGCGTGCTGCGCGCGCTGTGGACGCAACAGGCGGTCACGCTAAACCTGCCGCATCACCGGATCGACGACGCCGGCATCTGCCCGATGCCGGTGCAGCGGCCGATCCCGATCTGGATGGGCGGGGGGATGGACCCGTCGCAGGCCAAACCGGCCGGCGAACGGGTGCTGCGCCGGATCGCCCGGCTGGCGGATGGCTGGTTGCCGGTGTGCGCGCCTGAAAGCGACGAAGCGCAACGCATGTTCGAGCAGTTCCACGGCTTCGCCCGCGAATATGGCCGCGATCCGGCCAGCATCGGCATCGAAGGCTCGATCCGCGACGCCAAGTCCGACCAGCACAAATGGCCCGCCCGCATCGCCGCCTGGCGCGCGCTGGGCGCGACTTATGTCGGCATCAACACCATGGGCAACGGGTTGTCCGGCGTGGCTGAGCACTTGCGCGATCTGGAAGAGGTGAAGGCGATTATCGCGGGGGCTTGAGAGGGTGTTGGTGTTGGGTTTGGGATACGCCGGATTGGGCGAGCTACAAGCGACCCGATTGCCGTCATTCACCATTCAATTTATGAGTCTCTATGCAATTGTTTTTTGTATTGCTTTAACCGCATGCGGGCCTTCGCGGACCAGTGTTCCTCGCTCGATATGCGACACAACTCCTGAATCGATATCGAAATCGGCGGACTCAAGTATTCGATGGCAAGGGTTGCTCATCAATGCGACCCCGCACGGGATAATCTTTGTAGGTGAATGCAAGCAAAGGCGTGGCATTCGTATCGTTGATTTTCCTGATGGTCCTATGGCTGGCGAACTTGTCGGCGCAAGTCAGCAGACGATGTTCAAACCCGGGGTTTTGCGTGTCGATTTGACCAGAACAATCGTGAAGCAGAGGGGCTTGATTGTGACTCAGGTCCACGGATTTACCTTCCAAGCAATGACCGAGAATCAAGACAGGCAATTCAAAGATTCCATTGGCCTCTAGGGTCAGGACTCATTGATCACAACCAGAAGATGACGGTAGCAGCGATGGCTATGGCTGACATGAAGGTGTGGGCGCAGCGATCATATCGGGTGTGAATGCGCCGCCAGTCCTTGATTTTGGCGAACAGGTTTTCGATCAAGTGCCG
>CANJYE010000088.1 GCA_947479055.1 Erythrobacteraceae bacterium | reverse complement strand
CCATAGCCTGTAACCTCGGAGAAAATGAGACTCGACGCCCCATGGGCTGTCTCATTTTCTCCGAGGTTACAGGCTAGCGCGCGAGTCCGTGGCTGAAGCCAGTATCCGACTGAAGTCGGAGGGGTTCCTCCCAGAAGCGTGACTCTAAACATGAGTGTATCGAAGCGTCGCGTCGAGGGTTTTCCGTTCCTCTATGAGCGCGGACACAGTTACGAGGTGAGATTGCAGGTGCCACGCCCACTGCGGCTGGCCGTAGGCAAGGGCGAGTTGAAGAAGTCGCTCGGAGGTGATTTCGGCAAGGTGAAGCGCATGTATCACCGCACCGTGGCTAACCTCTCTGCCCTGATCGACGCGGCTCGACCATTAGAGACACCATCCGCGACCAATACGGATCGCCCGCATACGGTTCCCTCGAAGAGCGACATTGACTTGGTTTGCCACGCCCACTTCCACCGCATGAAAAAGAACATGCGGGGCAAGGTCTCTATGGCTGTCGGGGATAGGCGCTGTAGGCGATGTTGGTCACGACATTGCCGGTCGTCTCATCCACCACCTTGATCAGGAAGGACGGGCTGTCATTCGCACCGTGGGAAGGTTCGAGCACGGCGTTCCAGGCGTAATAGATCTTGTTGCCGGTGTAGTTCGTCACGCTCTGGGTCAGGGCGCTGATGTCATTGCCGCCGATGTAGTCGTTCAGGCGCAGGGCGTAATTGCCTTCGAACACGGTCGGTGCGCCGGTGATGGCGTCGGTGTTGCCGGCGGTCATGACGCTGATCAGATGCGGGGGATCCTGATACTGCGATTCGGGAGCGGGCCAGCCGCTCGACCAATAGCCACCGGTAGTGGTCCAGCCGGTGGAATCGCCCGTCTCGAACCCCGGATTGTCGATCGTGTTGGTGCCTGCCAGCGCCGGTGAGGCAGCAGCGGAAGCGAGCAGCGCTGCCATCAGTGCAGCGCGACGACCGATGGTGTCGGAATTTTTCATGTTTAAGCCCCTTCAATCATGATCAACTTGATTAATAAAGTTACCATTATATACTGCAGCCAAGCAGGCGGAGACATTGATCCCGCGCAAAACGCCTGGCGCAAATTGGTCTCGAAATGAGCAGCGTGAGCGGCGGTCGAGCGGAAATTCACAACAATTGCCGGCCTGCTCTGTCGGGTGGAATGCCCGCCGCCATTCTCGCAAAAGGGCCCTGCGGACCTTATCGCCACGTTCTGCACAACCCGCACAGGCAATGTCAGGAAAATCCGCTTGCCTGTATCGGGCAACTGTGACACCTAGGCCCCGCCGAGTCAATGTAAGAAATTGTTTCTTATTGAAAAATTGGAATTTCCGCTTCACTTTGCGATGCGAGAACTTTCCAAGGATGGCCCCGGTCGGGGAGTAGCGCAGCCTGGTAGCGCATCTGCTTTGGGAGCAGAGGGTCGCAAGTTCGAATCTTGTCTCCCCGACCATTTTTCCTGGAATGAATAAAATTCAGTATGTTACTGCGCTAAGTGTGGAATCAGCCGCCCGAGCCGGTGATGGTGAAATCGACCATGATTTCGCCCGAAATCGCTTCCAGCGCCGCTCTCACCCGCTCAGCCGGAGCATCGGCGGGAAGCGTCAGCCGGGCACTGGCGCGGAACAGGCGTTCGCCCGACCACGCGCTGTTTTGCGTGGAGGTCACGAAATCCTCGATATTGACGCCGAGGTCTGACAGCACCGCTGTGACTTCGCGCACGATGCCGGGCCGGTCCTGACCGACCAGTTCCAGCCGCAGCGCCTCGCCCGTCGCCGCGGGCTCCTCGCCAGCGGGCACCAGCGCAACCTGCAGGCCGGTAGCATCGACCTGGCGGATCGCCTGTTCCAGCGCAGGCAGGCGATTGGCATCCAGCTCCACCAGCACCGAGCCGACATATTTTCCGCCAAGTCGGCTGAGGTGGCTTTCCAGCCAGTTCCCGCCAGCGGCGAGCACCGCCTCGGCAATCGCCTGGGTCAGGCCGGGCCGGTCGCTACCCACGGCCGACAGGATCATCCTGGATTTCATCCTCTGGTTCCCTCTTTTCGCCACAGCGCGTTCAGGAACCATCGATGCGGCGCTGCGGTGTCCAAGTCAACGGTGCAGCCACGGCGGCGATTTTCCATTGACCGCCGCGAAATTGCTGGCAGTCGGGTGATGTGGACCCGGCGGCGCAAATCGCCTGCGGCCATACCAACGGGAGACTGACCTTGACCGCTTCCCCTGATGCCGCGGCCACGCCGCCCAGCCTCCATTGCCATGCCGAAGGCCCGATCGGCTGGCTGGTGGTCGACAACGCCGCTCGCCTCAACGCAATGACGCTGGCGATGTGGCGCCAGCTGGACGAAGGCGCCGCCAGGCTTGCGGCCGATCCTTCGGTGCGGGTCGTGATCCTGACCGGCAAGGGCGGCAATGCGTTCTGTTCGGGCGGGGACATCAGCGAATTTTCCGAGCACCGCTTCGGGGCCAAGGCGATCGAGACCTATGATTCGGTCGGCAAGGGCGCGCTCAACCGGCTGGCGGCGCTGCCCAAGCCGACAATCGCCCTGATCGAAGGCTTCTGCCTTGGCGGAGGAGTGGCGATGGCCTTGCGCTGCGACATCAGGTTCGCGGCGGACACGGCCAAATTCGGCATACCCGCCGCAAAGCTCGGGCTGTCCTACGATTTTCCCAGCGTCCAGAAGCTGGTCGGGCTGGTCGGGCCGTCCAACGCCAAGCTGATCCTCTATTCCGGCCGCCGCTTCAGCGCGGCGGAAAGCTTGCGGCTGGGACTGGTCAACGGAGTGGTCGCCGCCGCCGATATTGCCAGCCACGTCCGCACTCTGGCCGAGGAACTGGCCGCCAATTCCCCGCTGTCGCAGACGGCCAGCAAACTGATCGTCGACATGGTGATGCGCGACGAAAGCCAGCGCGACCTCGATGCCTGCGTCGCGGCCGAAAACGCCTGCCTGTCGAGCGAGGACTATGCCGAGGCGACCCGGGCCTTCGCGGAAAAGCGCCCGCCGGTGTTCAGGGGGCGCTGATCCGCTTCAGAACCGCAAATCACGCCCCAGCGGGTCCAGCGCGGAACGGCGCGGGCCGGAACGCGGTGCGCTGGACATCGCCTCCAGCGCGGCGATCCGCTTTTCGGTGGCCGGGTGGGTGGAGAACAGCTCGGAAATGCCGATCGGCACGATATAGAGCTGCGCCGCCGCCGGATTGCGCTGCGCCACCGGATTGGGGATGCGCTGGGCAGCTCCGGCAATCTTGGCCAGCGCCGATGCCAGCGCCTGCGGATCGCCGCAGATTTCCGCACCGGCCCGGTCCGCGCCAAATTCGCGGGTGCGGCTGATCGCCATCTGCACGATCATCGCCGCGAAAGGGGCGAGGAACACCGCAAGCAGCCCAGCCAGGGGATTTCCGCCTTCGCGGTTGTGGCCGAAGAACAGGCCGAAATTGGCGATCATCGAAATCGCCCCGGCGATGGTGGCGACCATGGTCATCACCAGCGTATCGCGATTGCGGACATGGCCCAGTTCATGCGCCATCACCGCTGCCACTTCATCGTGGCTGAGCATGGAAAGCAGCCCGGAGGTGGCCGCCACGGCGGCATTTTCAGGGTTGCGGCCTGTGGCGAAGGCGTTGGGGTTGGGGTTGTCGACGATATAGACCTTGGGCATCGGCAGGCCGGCGTTGCGGGCCAGCTCCGCCACGATGCCATGGAACTGCGGCGCGCTGGCCGCATCCACTTCGCGGGCATCATGCATCCGCAGCACGATCTTGTCGGCGTTCCAGTAGGTAAAAAGGTTCATGCCCGCAGCAAACAGCAGCGCGATCACAGCCCCGCCGCTGCCGCCGATGCTGAAACCCACGACCATGAACAGCGCAGTCAGCGCCGCCAGCAGCATGGCCGTTTTCATGCTATTCATCGCCAGTGACCTCCCGGTGAATTGTCCTTGTCGGATGTAGGAAGGCGCGAAGGTTTCGCAATAACCGGGCAATCGCACGGGTGACGAAGGTGACAGTGCGTCATTCGGGAGATTCCAATTTTATCATTATTTTTCTGTATTTTGCCAGAATATGGACAGGGTGACACTTTGCCGGATCAAACACGCCATTCCCGCCATCCAAAAAGGAACCGAGGGCATGATGGCAGGCTTTGCCCCTGTAGGAAAGTGGTGAATGGGTTGCGCGCTGCGGGCTGGCGGGCAAGAGAGGAGCGATGAGCCGCCATCTCTATCTCTATGCGGGCATTGCCGCCGTGGTGCTGGGCGTGATCGGCATCGCCTTGCCGATCATGCCGACGGTGCCGTTCCTGATTCTGGCGGCGTGGTGCTTCGGCAAGTCCAATCCGGCATTGGAACAGCGGCTGCTGGACCATCCGCGCTTCGGCAAGCATATCCGCGACTGGCGAGCCAGCGGCGCGATTGCCCCGGCAGGCAAGTATGGCGCGACTGTGGCCTTTGCCGCCAGCATCACTCTGGCGTTCCTGTTCACCGCCTGGCCGTGGCCCCTGCTGCCGCTGGCCATCGCGGCTATCACGCTCAGCTGGATCTGGACGCGCCCCAACCCCTAGGCGGCATGGACAAATTCCGCCCTGAATGGACGACCGCTATTACAATCGTCGACAGCGGGCCGAACGGCAGGAAAGTTGTGGAAACCGGACGTTCAGTGTAGCAAGGTTCAGGAGGATCAGGTGGCTCGTCTCAGACAGGTATTCAAAAATGCTAGCGACGCCTCGCTAATCCTATTTCTAGAACTTTCGACGGCTCGGTTTCGTTTGGCACCGGGTGACGAAATGACCCTTTTCTATGACGATGACGCTTACAGTGACGGCATCGGTGCACCGCTCCGTATAGAGTATATGCTTGATAGTGCTGAACCTCAGATCGTAATCTACACGCACGAGGACACCATGTTTCTGCCTGACGGCAGCGAGGCCGAAACCAATTACGATTAGGCGGTTAGTGGGCGAAAGCCACCTTACGGGTATATGTCCGCAATGTTGTCGGTCCTGACAGGCAGCTTTTGACCAGAAATGTCCGATAGCTGCCGTTTGCCGGTTGCCTGAACAAAGGGCAGCTTCCAACGCTGTGGGCAGGAGCGCGCGACGGCGGGAATGTTGTGGGGAGCGGACGTTGACCATGTGGGTCCAGTTAGGCAATACGAATTAATGGATAAGAAAGCCGATATTGCCTGGAAGGGTTGGGGGCGCTTGCTCTTTATCGGGCTTGGTATTTCGCTTATCTTGCTTGCTGTTCCTCTCGTATTCTCTCGTG
>CANJYE010000087.1 GCA_947479055.1 Erythrobacteraceae bacterium | reverse complement strand
TGCAGATCGTGCGGGACTGGGTGGTTCGGTTCAATGAACGAGGCCCGGATGGCCTGCTTGATGGCAAGGCTCCCGGCCCCCGGTCGCGGCTCAATGATGCGCAACGTCATGCCCTTGTTGACGCAGTCGAGCGCGGGCCGATCCCGGCTAAGAGAAAAAGACGCGAGCATATGATTGGTTGTATGGAAAATCAGGGCCTGCATAATCGCGGTCAAAGGGGTCTCGTTGAGTGCGTTGCCAATCTCGGAAACCTTTGCGCAGACGCCAGCCGGCCGATACTCCGTCCCCACCGAAGGCAGCGCCGACGATGGCAGTGCGGCATCTGATCGTGAACGGCGCGCGCGATTGCAGTGGGCGAATTAATTAGGCCGATAATCATAGAAATCGATGAGAAGGAATGAATCTATGCTGCCGTTCCAAGATAAGAGTGCCGTCGTTCTTGGCGCCTCCTCCCGCGGCGGGAGCGGCTGGGAGACAGCCAAGTTGCTTGCGGAGCAAGGTGCCCGCGTAACAGCCGGTGCGCGGAACATGGCCGGAGTCAAGGAACTCGCCGGTATTACCGGCGGCCTTGCCGTGCGGTGCGATGCTGCGATCGAGGCAGAGGTGGAGGCAATGGCCGAGGCCGCTTTCGCTGCATATGGCCCCATCGATCTCGCCATAATGGCCGCGGGCGTACCGTTCGTCGGCATGATCGACGAGATCGACCCCGCGGATGTGCAGCGGGCGCTCGACATCAACTACTTTGGTCCATTCTTCTTCATCAAGCATATGGCGCGGCGCATGCGGGACGGCGGCGCGATGGTGGTGATCACTTCGACTGCGGCGGCGATGCCGGTCCCGGGCTATAGCAGCTATGCTTGTGCAAAGGATGCGGCGCGCGTGCTCGTTGAGCATGCCGCCCTTGAATATGCGCCGCGGGACATACGGATAAACGCGGTTCAGGCAGGTTTCATAGATTCGCCCATGTCGGCGATATTGTTGGAGCACGAGGTGGCGAGAAAAGCCATGTTGAAGGAAATCCCGCTGGGTCGGCCGGTGACGGCAAGGCAGATCGGGGCGGCCTGCCTGTGGCTGTGCCATCCGGATGCGGCCGTGACCGGTGAAACCCTGTCCGTCGATAATGGCAATCACCTGCGCCGAAACGTGCAGCCCGAAGAGTTGCCCTACGACGTCATGGCTGCGAACGCGGACGCGTCATCCAAAAAGTGATCAGTCCTTTGCGGCTGACACAAGTGGACCTCATGCACCGGTCTGCCGGCAGTTCAGCCTGGCACAGCCCGAGCCTCGCCAGCGGGACTTCCCTCACGGCGCGAGATACAAGAAACACGGATTGGAGATGCACTGATGACCCGCAAGCTCACTTTCGGTTACCTATTTGACTTCCGTAACCCGGAGCAATGGCACAGGCCGTGGGAAAAGCTTTACGCAGAGATCATCGATGTCGCCGTCTGGACCGAACAGGCCGGGTTCGGCGCGGCCTGGGTGCCTGAGCATCATCAAGCCAAAGACGGTTACCTGCCGTCTCCGCTGGTAGCTGCTCCGGCCATTGCCGCACGCACTAGTCGCATCAAGCTCGGCACCTGGATTGCTCTGGCGCCGCTCTACCATCCGACCCGGTTTGCCTCGGATTGCGCCGTGCTGGACATCATCTCCAACGGTCGCCTCGAGATCGGTCTGGGGATCGGATATCGTCCCGAAGAATATGCGGCGATGGGGGTCGACTTCACCAAGCGCGGCCGCCTGTTTGACGAGTGGCTGGAGATCGTTACCCGCCTCTGGGCAGGCGAAACGCTTAACTACGCAGGACAGCACTATCAGTTGAATGGTGTAAAAATGATGCCCCCCGCCCCGCGCGGTCGCATTCCACTTTACATCGGCGGCTTCGCACCCAAGGCCATCGAACGCATTCTCACTTACGGCGACGGTTACGTAGGCGTGCCAGAGGGTGCTGCAATCTATATGGATAAGCTGCGCGACCGGGGCAGGAACCCCAATGAAGGAAAGGTGCGCATTGGCGACTTTTTCACCGTCGTGAGTGACGATCCTGAACAGGCGATAGAGGAACTGGCGCCCTATTTTCTCCACGTTACCAACAGCTACGCCGAGTGGGGTGGCGAGGGGATGGAGACAATGACCCTCGAGGAGATCAAGACCAACGGCAAGTTGAAAATCATGACGCCGGACGCCGCGATCGCCATGTACAAGGAAATGCAGGCACAAATGCCGCTGGATCATGTCTCAATGATGATGCCGCCGGGGATTCCTGCCGACCGCTTCGTTCATTACGCTCAGCAGTTTGCGGACAAGGTTTTGCCGGCCTTTGCCTGACGTCATGCAAACGGGACTAGACTGGCCATTATTTTCCGGACGAGATCGACTTGTCCTGTTGCGCCAGTCTTCGCGTAAATTCTTTTAGAATAAACTCGAGCCGTTCCAGAACTAAGATTAAGTCGACGCCCTGCATCGGCAATGGATTCTCCATTAGCTAGCCCATATGCGAGAGATGCTTCATTATTTGATAGCCCGTAAAGCGCAGATAATATCTCGACAGAAAATGCAGGAATTTTATGATCACCGATTCTGATAGTTCCAATTACAGAAGTATGGGGCTCGAATTCCCCTGGAACGAGGTCGGACGGACGTAGGACCATGTACAACTGAATGACTGACCGGCTGACGCCGGTAGGTTCACGAGGCGGGGCTGAAGCCGGGTTTACTGGGCGCGGTATGCTTGTCCAGATAGTTCAGGATGACATCGTCGGTGATATTGCCGGATGTAGTCGAGAAGTAGCCCCTCGCCCAGAAGCGCTGGCCCCAGAAGCGTTTGCGGATATGCTCGAACTCCTGCTGGATCTTGCGCGACGAGCGTCCCTTGGCCATGCGCACGAAGTCGCAGACCCGGATGTGGGGCGGGATTTCGACGAACATGTGGACATGATCCCGCGACAGCGCCCCGCTGACGATGGTCACGCCCATCTCAGCGCAAACCTGCCGGATGATGTCGCGCACCCGCGTGCGAACCTCGCCGTGAAGCACCTTGTAGCGATACTTGGGTGCCCAGACGATGTGATAGCGATGGTGAAAAAGCGTGTGACTGCCAGTGGAATAGCCCATAGCCGGTATCCTCGGAAAAGTGAGACTTCACGCCCCAAGGGCGGTCTCACTTTTCCGAGGATACCGGCTATCGAGCGAGTCGGCGGCTGAAGCCCTTCCCGGCTAAAGCCGGGGGTTTGAAACCGAAGGCGGGACAATCAAGCTGCGCACCCAAGTAAACCAGCCGGCGTAACGCGCCAGCGCCACGCGCCAGTTCCCCACATGCGGTTTCCATTTCCCTTGCGACCTCGGGGCGCAATTGTAGTCGCCGTCCGGATGCCGGCGCTGGTTCGGGCAGGAAGGAAAGGTGAGCTTCCGAGAGCGCATCGGCTGCAATGACCCGTCCGGTGCCGTCAAAAGCGATTTGTCCAACTCCAACCTTTTCCAGTGCTCGGTTCGCCATCTTGGAAGACAGGCGCTGCGCGGTCAGCGCCCCAAGGACTTGCAGCGCAGCCACGAAATGCGGGGCGAGTGACGAGAGCAACGAGGAGGCAAAAGCACTGAAATCGTCCTGCTCCCGAACCAATAGCAACCAGGCATCTGCGACGCCTGCGGCTGCAATTCTCAACCAGCGACCGTAGCAAATGCCCATGGCTTTCAAGACGCCTCGCTGCTGGTCACGCCGAGTTGCATCGCCGTGATCCAGCATTTCGTCCAATGCATAAACGCGTCCAGGGCGCATGATTCCAAATGGAATTAGCCCCATGGCAGAGATCCGTTGGAAATCGATGGGCGGCTCTTGAGCAGCCCGCCCCGCCCTAACTTGCACCACTGCAGGAGGCTGCGATGACATCGCATTGGATAGGGTGATCACCAGAATGCCTCGCCGTGCGTAGGTCTGTTCGACCAGGCGTTGCATGAAAGTGGTCCAGGGCGGGTCTTCGTGGATCCCGCTGATCAGCGGGAAAGACAGTTCTCGCTGGTATCCAGAAAGGGATGGCATGCATTTTGTTCCCATATGGGAGCATTAAGGTCAATCTGAAACGATAGTTAGGTTATCCGTACTAGACATGAATCGTCAGGGGATTGCTAAATTGACCGAAGAATCCATTTTGTCCCACCTTGAACGCCTGGAAGCTGAAGCGATCCACATCATGCGCGAGGTGGTGGCGGAGGCAGAGAAGCCGGTGATGATGTATTCGGTCGGAAAGGATTCGGCCGTGATGCTGCATCTGGCGCGAAAGGCGTTCTATCCCACGTCGCCGCCTTTTCCGCTGCTGCACGTGGACACGACCTGGAAGTTTCAGGAGATGTACAAGCTGCGCGACCGCATGGCCAGCGAGAGCGGCATGGAGTTGCTCGTCTATCACAATCCCGAAGCGATGGAGCGCGGGATCAACCCGTTCGACCACGGCCCGCTACACACCGACATGTGGAAGACAGAAGGGCTGAAGCAGGCGCTGGACAAATGGGGCTTCGATGCGGCCTTTGGCGGAGCCCGGCGCGACGAAGAAAAGAGCCGCGCGAAGGAGCGCATCTTTTCCTTCCGCACGGCCAGTCACGGCTGGGACCCGAAGAATCAGCGGCCGGAACTGTGGAACCTTTACAACGCCCGCAAGCACAAGGGCGAAAGCATCCGAATCTTCCCGATCAGCAACTGGACCGAACTCGACGTGTGGCAGTACATCCACTTGAACGACATCCCGATCGTGCCGCTCTATTTCGCCGCCAAGCGGCCCACGGTGGAACGCGACGGCTTGTTGCTGATGGTCGACGATGACCGCTTCCCGTTGAAGCCCGGCGAAGTGCCGGTGGAGCGTTCAATCCGCTTCCGCACCCTTGGCTGCTATCCGCTGACCGGTGCGGTGGAGAGCGAGGCCAAGACTTTGCCCGAGGTAATCCAAGAGACACTCCTGACGACGACCAGCGAGCGTCAGGGCCGTGCCATCGACAAGGATGCGGGCGGCGCCGGCATGGAAGTGAAGAAGCAGCAGGGGTATTTCTGATGGCCGACACCAGCAACGAGCCGGTCTATGTCACCGAGGCGCTGATCGCCGAGGATATCGACGCCTATCTCGAGCAGCACCAGCACAAGACCATGCTGCGCTTCATCACCTGCGGCAGCGTGGACGATGGCAAGTCGACCCTGATCGGGCGGCTGCTCTATGACAGCAAGATGATCTTCGAGGACCAGCTTGCCGCGCTCGAAACTGATTCGAAGAAGGTCGGCACGCAGGGCCAGGAAATCGACTTCGCTCTGCTGGTAGACGGCCTCGCCGCCGAGCGCGAGCAGGGCATCACCATCGACGTGGCCTACCGCTTCTTCAACACGGAAAAGCGCAAGTTCGACAGCTCCGGCCCGTGTCTCCCAATCGCGCTCGCGGTGACCGTTGCGCTGGACAAGCCGGGCGGGCGACTTCTCGCCGTAAGCCGCGCCGGTTGCCGCGCTCACTTCCATCTCCATCAGTCGCTCGGCTGCAAAGCCGATCATGTCGCGCAAAATATCAGAATCAGGGGCTTGCTCCACAAGCGTGCGGAGGTCCATCATGCTGTTGGTCATCGGTCATTCCTCGGTTCAGGGTTGATGTTGCAACCCGATCCTAACCGAAATCATCGATGACCACCGCAACCCCGCCGCACCGCTACAGCGCAATATGAAAAGCGCGCGGAGCGGCGAGCTTGCTACCCTCAGTTACACCACGCTGGGGGACACGACCGCCGTAAGGGTTGAACTCGGGCTACCGGCATCCAGCTCGCCCGCTCATGACTCACCAGCTTACGCTTAGAAAATGGAGGCTCAGGGGACCCGAAATACCGGCTCGCTAAAGGCGAATTCCGAGGGTGGAGTCTGCCCTCCTTGAGGACTGAATGACTGACCGGCCGGAGGCCGGTAGGATCATTGGGAGGGGCTGAAGCCATCCTTGTGGGTATGCCTGTCCAGGTAACGCATGATGATGTCATCGGTGATGTTGCCTGACGTCGTCGAGAAGTAGCCCCGTTGCCAGAAGCGTTG
>CANJYE010000086.1 GCA_947479055.1 Erythrobacteraceae bacterium | reverse complement strand
CCGCCTCAATGCAGGGCCGTCAAAATCATCACGCAAGCCAATCGCTGAACCCATGATCGCGCCCTCCAAAGCACAACCTCATAGATTCAGACTTTCAGCCGACAGGGAATCCCCCCATGTGAGTCACCCACAGCGCAGTTTGGTATCAGCCCGCGCGGTGGCAGCGACAAATGGAACCGCAAATATATCTTCCCGGGCCATTACCTCCCGGCGATCAGCGAGCTGTCCGCGTCGCTGGAGCGGACCCGCTGGGAAATCGCCGACATCGAGGTGCTGCGCTACCATTATGCGCTGACACTGGCCGAATGGTATCGCCGCACTACCCGCAACGAGGCCGAAATCTCCCGGCTTTACGATGCGCGCCTGTTCCGCATGTGGCAGTTCTACCTGGCCGGGGCCGAACAGGGTTTCCGCCATGGGCGTCTGGTCAACTTCCAGATCCAATCGACCAAGCGCCGCGATGCCGTGCCGATGACGCGCGATTACATCACAGCGGAAGCGGGAAGGCTCGCGGCGGCCACTCTGGCCTGAAGCTCCACCTGCCGTTTAGCCGTCGCAGTCGCTCCAGTAATCCTTGTTGGTCGTGCAGTTCTGCACACCGGTATAGTGGTTGACCAGGCAGACCGTCTTCATCGGGCAGGCCCTGAACGCGCGAGGCTGGTAATTCGGCGCGGCGCTGGGCCGGGTGAGAATAGCGTGGGCCTGTTGCCGGAGTGGAGCCATCTGCTCGCGCAGCGCCTTGTCGCCATGCTTGATCGCGTAATCCATCCAGTAGAGAATTTCGTCCTCGTGCTTCGCTGGTTCAGGCCCCTGCAACAGCGCCGATGTCGCCATCACCGCACCGTAGACCTGCCCATCCTGCGCCACCCGCCGCGCGAGCCGATAGGCAAGGTCGAAATCCTTGCGAGTGCCCTCGCCCCTGGTGAGCATATCCCAGGCCATGAAGGTCGCATAGAAATGCCCCCGCTCCGCCGCTTGCCGGAACCACTCGAACGCCGCCTTGGGGTCCTTGCGCCCTGCATGGCCACCCATCGCTATCGCCCCGGCCATGAACATCGCATCGACATGGCCCGCCCTTGCTGCGGCCTCGATCAGGGGCAGCGCCTTCGGATAATCGGCCTTGTCGTCGATCTGTCCGCGCGCGATCAGGACGCCCTTGGTGTAAAGCGCCTCGGGATCACCAAGATCGGCAGCCTTCGAAATCAGGTCGTAGCCTTCCTGGACAGCCTCCTGTCCGAACTTGCCATTGAAGAAAGCAAGACCCGCCTCGAACATGGCCACCGGATCCTTCTGGTCGGCCGCGAAACTGGCGACGCCCGACATGCCCTGTTCGGTTGAAACGACATGCCCGTTGGTCCGATCGAGTAACGATTGCGGCGGCGCTGGACAGGCCTGCCTCACTCCGCGCGCTTCTTCGTAGGCCGCCGCCCATTGCGCCTCTTGCTGCGACGGCCTCGTGCCCCTGGCAAATTCCTCGAACAGCAGGTCATAGCCATTGTGGCAATTCGCCCGCACCTGATAGGCCTTCGACGGGTCCGGAACCCCGCTGGCCGGCTCCGCCGCGATGCCACCAAACGTCGCGAAGCCGCCAATCGCCAGCAGCCCCGCCGCCATGCCCAGGAGAAGCCCACGCATATTTTCCCCCTTTACTTGGACTCAAATCCCTTCTGGACAATCTATTGGCACCGATTGCGCGGTCAAGTTCAATTGCCCGGTCGGATGTCCGGGCCATCGATCGCCGCCCGGCATTGCAACCCCGCTTGCCCCGAAGCCACGCCGCTGTTAACCGGCCCGCTCTCAGCCTATGGAGTCCCGCATGTCCGAAATCAGTCACCCCGACATCCGGAAGGTCGTCCTCGCGTATTCGGGCGGGCTCGACACCAGCGTCATCCTCAAATGGCTGCAAGTGACCTACAATTGCGAGGTGGTGACATTCACCGCCGATCTCGGCCAGGGCGAGGAACTGGAACCCGCCCGAGCCAAGGCCCAGCTGATGGGCGTGCCGGACAGGCACATCTACATCGACGATCTGCGCGAGGAATTCGTGCGCGATTTCGTTTTCCCGATGATGCGCGCCAATGCCCGCTATGAAGGCGATTATCTGCTCGGCACCTCGATCGCCCGGCCGCTAATTTCCAAGCGACTGATCGAGATTGCCCATGAAACCGGCGCAGATGCCATCGCCCATGGTGCCACCGGCAAGGGCAACGACCAGGTCCGCTTCGAACTGTCGGCCTATGCGCTCGACCCGGACATCAAGGTCATCGCCCCTTGGCGCGAATGGGATCTCACCAGCCGAACCGCGCTGATCGAATGGGCCGAAAAGCACCAGATCCCGGTCCCCAAGGACAAGCGCGGCGAAAGCCCGTTCTCGACCGATGCCAACCTCCTCCACACCTCGTCCGAGGGCAAGGTGCTGGAAGATCCGTGGGAAGAGACGCCCGACTACGTCTATTCGCGAACCGTCAATCCGGAAGACGCGCCTGACCAGCCGGAATACATCACGATCGACTTCGAACGCGGCGATGGCGTCGCCCTCAACGGGAAGACGATGTCGCCCGCCACGTTGCTCACCGCATTGAACGAGCTGGGCCGCAAGCATGGCATCGGTCGGCTCGATCTGGTCGAGAACCGCTTCGTCGGGATGAAGAGCCGAGGCATGTATGAAACGCCCGGCGGCGAGATCTATGCCCGCGCTCATCGCGGGATCGAACAGATCACTCTGGATCGCGGCGCCGCGCATCTCAAGGACGAGATGATGCCGCGCTATGCCGAGATGATCTACAACGGCTTCTGGTTCGCGCCGGAGCGCGAGATGCTGCAGGCCGCAATCGATCACAGCCAGGAGAAGGTCAGCGGCACTGTCCGGCTCAAACTCTACAAGGGTTCTGCCAATGTGGTCGGCCGCAAGTCGCCCAACAGCCTCTATTCGGAGCGTCACGTGACCTTCGAGGACGATGCCGGCGCCTATGACCAGAAGGACGCGGGCGGCTTCATCAAGCTCAATGCGCTGCGGCTGCGGCTGCTGTCGAAGCGCGATCGCTAGGCATCGCCGAGCCGTTGACTTATCCACCCTTGTCCACCGCTCAATTGGACCGGCAGTGGATAAGTCCCGCGCGGCGATCTTGAACGACTCATCCCTCGAGCGCAGCTTCAACCCATCGGAAGCGAAGGAATGGAGCGCCTTCTGGACGGTTTAATACCCTGAAAGATTGCGGTAATTTCTGGAACAACCGAGACGGCGGCAAGGGCCGCCGGGTTTTGAAAGCATGGTTTTGGCGGAGGTTTTCGGACCAAGGCCAGCCAGGCGGAAAAGCCGGGCAGGTTTGCTGCCGGAGGTCGGACAATCCGGCACGGCGTGGATGGAAAGGGAAGGGTCTCGGCCCATCCCGTACCAGGAAAACGCCAGGCCCTCACGGATTGATCGACCGCGGAACCGCCGGGCACGAGCGGGAACGGTCCCTGGACCTGAACCGATCAGCCCGACGGGACTGGTTTGCCGGTGTAACCGCCGGGAATGATGCCTTTCGGGGCTGATACCGGGCGAGAACGGTCCTTGGATCGCAACGCTGGCGAGAATGGGGTCGGCAGCAATGCCGGCCCCATTTACGGTGCGGCACTGGCGAATCGGTTTCACCAGCCCAACTGGCCCGTCGCGCCCCTTGTAGGACAGCCCGCCGTAACCGCCCGCCCCGTTGGCGGCTCAATTGCGCGGCCAAACGCACCCCAGCTGCGACGAACCGTGTCACGATCTGGCAACAATGCGTCGGTCCTGTATGAGCGGCGGCGAAATGCTCTCGCGCAAACATCCCCTGGCCCCGGCTGCCCTGCTGCTTCTGGCCGCCCTTCCCGGCAGCGCTCTCCACGCCGCCGATGCGGTGCCGATGCTGCCTTACCAGCCGCTCGACGGTTTTCTCGCCAGCGACAGCAGCGCCATTTCCGCTCCCGCACAGGAGCTCGGCACCGGGGTCGCCAGCTATTACGGTCGCCAGTTCGCCGGCCACCGCACCGCCAGCGGCGAGACTTTCGACCCCAGCCAGCTCACCGCCGCGCACCGCACCCTGCCTTTCGGCAGCATGGTGCAGGTGACCGAGGTCGGCTCGGGCAAGTCGGTCGTGGTCCGGATCAACGATCGCGGCCCGTTCGGGCGTGGCCGCCTGATCGACGTGTCCGAAGCTGCCGCCCGCCAGCTGGGCATGATCGGCCCGGGCCATGGCTCGGTCCGCCTCACCCTCCTTGATCCCGCCGCCGCCCGCTATGTCGGGCAGCAGCCGGTCGAACTGCCAGCCCCCTAACCCGCCGGCACAGCGGCAGGCGCAGCTTCCGTCGCAGGAGCAGCCGGTGCCGCTTCCACAGCAGGCGCAGGAGCCGGGACCGGGGCCGCCGCAGCAGGTGCCACGGCCGGCCCGACCAGCTGGCCGCGGATGGCGCCGGCGGGGAAGTCCTTGGTATGGACATTGACGTAATAATTGCCCGGATTGGCCGCCATTGCCTGCAACAGCTCGGTCTGGGCGGCGAGGCAATATTCATCGTCGCCGGTCACGTCGATATTGATCACCGGGCTGCCATTGGCCCCGGCCGCGCCTTCATGCACATGCGCGGCCATGGCAGGGGCGAGGTTCTTCGTGATCAGCGTATAGCAGACATCGCCGGTGGAGGTTTCCACCGAAGCACGGAAGGTGCCGCTGGCCTTGGGATCGCCCCCGGCAGGCTCCGATGCGCCGTCAAGCGTGGCGGTGAACACCACGGTGTCGGCGTGGGCGGGAATGGCAAGCAGTGTGGCGCCAAGCACGGCGGGCGCCAGGATCGAAAACCTGTTCATGCATCTCTCCTTGGAGCGGATGCGCGGGACTCGCGAGGCGCCGCGCAGCGTTCGCGCATCGTTTACGCCCGCAAGGCCCCTGCGCAAAGAGCGTTTTGCAACAGCAAGGTTGACAGGGTTGACACAGTCCCGGGCCAATAGCCGCCCCGCCGTCTCCCCCGCGCCCTCCGGCCAGCTCTTGGTCTCCAGCGGCCAATCCGCCCCGTCCCGCCCGCACAGCGCATCGACGGTGGCGAAGGCCCGGGCGCAATGCGCGTCCCATTCCGCCGCCGCCTGGGCCAGCGCCTCCTCCCCGGCCAGCAGCACCGGATCGACGCCCACCTCGTCCCACTCATCCTCGCCGGTCAGCATCGCCAGCTCCGCAGCGCGCAGCGCATCATGCTCGCGCGCTGCCTGCCAGCCTTCGCGGCTCGCCCCCAGCCCTTCGATCCGGTCCGCGTCCGCGTCGAACCGCTCGGCCGCATCCAGCATGTCCGGGTCGACTTCCGCCCCGGCCAGCACGGCGAGGATCTCGTCGAACCGCTCCGCCGCCAGCGCCCCCTCATGCGCCTCGCAGCGCCGGTCGAGCCGGGCGAGATGGGCCAGCAGCAGGCGCCCGTCAAACCGCCGCCGCCGCGCCACTTCCTCGCCATGATAGAACACCGCCTCTTCCACCCCGTTGAGTGCGCGGTCGGCCAGCACCGCCTCGGCATGCTCGCGCGCCAGCACCAGCGCCCCCGCCCAGCCCGCCGCAAACACCGCATCGCGCCGCCGCGCCCGATAAGCCGTCTCGGCCGAAACCCCCACCCGCGCACAGGCGGCGCGAACATTGCCACCCGCCGCCAGCGCATCGAGAAACCGCACCTGCCGGTCGGGGGTGAAAGCGGCAGGGTGAACGGCAGAACCCGCCTGCGCCAGACCCCGCTCATCCTGAGCCTGTCGAAGGACCGCAGCACAATCCTGCTCCAGCTCCGCGAACAGCGGCCCTTCGACAGGCTCAGGGCGAGCGGAACCGGCGGAGCCGCGATGACGAGTGCCGCCCTTGCACAACTCATCCCCCGGCAAGCCGATATCCCGACTGGCCGGAATCCACCCCCGCCCAAACGGCGAGGAAGGCGCACAATCGCGCCGGTTGCGGGAATCATGGGACATGAGGCACCTCCGGAAGGGAATGGGAGGTGAACCATCTATGTCATGTGGGGTGCTGTAGGAAAGGGGGATGAATTAACGCCCATCGACAAGCAATAGATCGATGGTGCTAATGCTTCGCTTCACACATGCGTCTACGTCGGGCACAATGGCCAATATGGACATGCTGGCAAGATTCTTTGATCGATGGGGTAGCCGGGTCGCGAATCTTGCGACTCTATGGCCACTTCTACCAACCGGTTTGGTAGCCATAGCCATGGCATATGCATCTCAAGGCATTGCCATTATTAGGCATTTCGGGACATTCGGCTGGCTAGTCACCGCACTCGGCGGCTTGTTAATAAGTAACATTATACTATAGGCCACCTCGAACAATCACGATTTTCGGTTGAGTTTGGGCGTTTGACCGGGTCGTCAAGCTACCGGGTCGAGGTTCTGGGGTGTTTGAGGCCTTTTGGTGCTGGACCGTCAGGGATTTT
>CANJYE010000085.1 GCA_947479055.1 Erythrobacteraceae bacterium | reverse complement strand
GGGTCTGGTGCCAGCGCTCGATCTTGCCCTGGGTCTGGGGATGCATCGGGGCGCCGCGCACATGGCTCATCTTGTTGGCCTCGATGTATTCCGCCAGTTCGCCAGCGATGTAGCTTGGGCCGTTATCGCTGAGCAACCTGGGTTTGTGGGGAGCTGTCAGGCAAATGCTAACTCGTCTCCACTTGCGGCCTGTTGCCGCATAGAGAGACTGGCATGAAGCCCATTTCCTACAAACGGCACCGCTTTCCGCCGGACACGATCCGCTTGGCAGTGTGGCTCTATTTCCGCTTCACCACCAGCCTGCGCGACGTCGAGGAAATGCTCGCCGAACGTGGGATCGATGTGACTTACGAGACGGTTCGCTGCTGGGCCAACAAGTTCGGGACAGCCATCGCCGCGAACATTCGGCGGCGGCGTGGCCCCGCCGACAATGTCTGGCATCTCGATGAAATGGTGGTGCGGATCAATGGCAAGCGGATGTACATGTGGCGTGCAGTAGACAAGGAGGGAGAAGTCCTTGACGTCCTTGTCCAGAAGCGCCGCAACAAGAAGGCGGCACTGAAACTAATGAAGAAACTGCTCAAGAACCAGGGCTTCGTACCAGACGAGATCGTGACCGACGGACTGGCTTCGTACCCGGCCGCGATGAAGGTTATCGGCTGCCAGAAGCGTCACAAGCCGGGGCGATTACGCGACAACAACCGGGTCGAGAACTCCCATCTTCCGGTCCGACGACGCGAGCGAAAGATGCAGCGCTTCAAGTCCCAAGGCCAGGCCCAGCGGTTCGTCTCAACCCACTCAGCGATCTACAACATCTTCAATACCGAGCGTCATCTGATCTCGCGAAAGACCCTCCGCACTTACCGATCAGCCGCCATGGCGGAGTGGAATGCTGCGTCCGCTGCTGCGGCATGAATTTGCAGGTCGAGGGCGAAGCGCGCCTTGACATCGTTAACCTGACAACACCGCCCTATGCGTCTCTAAAGCTGGCAAAAGGATAATCATTGATGCGTACGGCGTTTTGCCGTACATGATTGCAGCAAGGAGATTAAACATGTTCGCCCTGGAAACCGTTACCCCAACCCCGGGCAAGATGGAGGCCCGCAAAGAGGTGCGCATGCACCGTGCCGACGAAGAGCGGATCCGGGCTGCAGCTGCCGCCACTGGCCTGCAGGAGGCAGACTTCATTCGTCAGGCCGCTCTGCTCCGCGCGCAGGAAGTCGAGCAGCGGATGTCCCTGTCGATTCTCCCGATTGAGACATTCGAAGCCTTTAAGGCCGCCGTGGATGCGCCGGGCAAGAAGGTTGCCGGCCTCGCCCGTGCAGCCAAGGCAACGAAGGGCATCCTCAAGGATGCCGACTGAAAAAGCGGCTGACCTTCCAGCCCTGACGATCGCAAAATTCGACAAGGCGCTGCACGAACGCAGCGCCTTTTCATGTGGCTTTGCGCCGATCGACAATTTTCTGAAATCGTCCCTATCCGACCAGGTCAAGGACGGCATGGTCACCGCGTGGATCGCAACGGCCGACGGCGATAGCGCGGTGCTCGGCTTCTACACGCTTGGCGCCATGGCCGTGCGTGCAGAATTCGGCCCGAAGAAATGGCAGCGAGCGCGGGTTCCAGATGTCCCGGTCATCTACATTCGAGCAGTAGCCGTCCGCGAGGACATGCAGGGCAAAAGCCTTGGCACCGCGCTCGTCATTGATGCGATGAAGCGATGCGCTGGCATCGCCGACCAAATGGGCGCAGCCGCCATCGTGCTTGACGTGCTGGACGGCGATCAATTCGACCGGCGATGGAAATTCTACGTTGATCTCGGCTTCCTGCCGCTGGGTGATACGGACAACCCTCGCCGGGTGTTCATTCCAATGGCTGATGTCAGGGCCACACTATCATGAAATTGTCCCTGCGCGCCGATCCGCCGGACTGAACCGCGCCGCAAAATCGAAACTATCAATCCGCCTTCGCGGCGTTGCTTGTCGCCAGCATCCGTTCGAAACGCCACATTGAAGAGCACATGTCTTCCAGGCCAAGGGTCGCCTCCCAGCCCAATTCAGCTTTTGCCTTGTCAGGGCTGGCATAGCAGGAGGCGACATCGCCGGGCCGACGATCTGCAATTTGGTATGGCACGGAGACCCCATTAACGCGTTCGAAAGCGCGGACCATTTCCAAGACAGAATAGCCTTGGCCTGTTCCCAGGTTCCAGGTTGAGATGGGCTTGTTGTGGCTGGAGATTGCGCCCAGAGCCGCGAGATGGCCTGCAGCCAGGTCGGTGACATGGATGTAGTCTCGCACGCCCGTGCCATCAGGCGTGTCGTAGTCGTCACCGAAAACCGACACCCTCTCCAAGCGCCCCGACGCGACCCCGCTGATAAAGGGCATCAGGTTGTTGGGAATTCCGTTCGGGTCTTCACCGATTAGCCCGCTTTCATGGGCCCCGACGGGATTGAAGTAGCGCAGCACCGCAATGCGCCAGTCAGGATCGGCCGCCGCGATGTCGGTCAACATTTCCTCGATCATCAGTTTTGTCCGGCCATAGGGATTGGTGGCCGAGGTCGGGTGCGTTTCATCGAGCGGCAGGTACTGCGGTTCGCCATAGACGGTTGCGCTGGAGGAAAACACCAGCGTCTTGACGCTACAGGCGATCATCGCCTCAATCAGACTGAGAGTGCCCCGAACGTTGTTGTCATAGTAGATGAGCGGTTTTGCGACCGCTTCGCCCACAGCCTTCAAACCTGCAAAGTGGATCACAGCCTCGATGGAGTGGCTCCGCATGGCTTGCTCCAGTGCGGTCCGGTCGCGAATGTCGCCAACGATCAGGGGAATGGTCTGTCCAGTGATGGTCTCCAGCCGGTCCATAACTTCGGCCCGGCTGTTGGAGAGATTGTCAAAGCAGACGACCTCGTGGCCGGCAGCGGCTAGCGCCACGGCAGTGTGGCTGCCGATGTAACCAGCTCCACCGGTCAGAAGAATGCGCATGCGTGGATTTCTCCTAATTAGTTCATCACTGCTCGGCAGGTGCATTGCCGGCAGCCCCGGCGATCTTACCCACAAAATCCATAAGTCCCATAGTTATAGCGACTGCACCGCAGTCAGCCAGCCAGTCGAGCAGGCTGGGATCGCGGTGCAACATTGGGATTGCCTGGACCGCCTCGATCAACGCGCCCAGGAATGCAAGGCTGACGAAGAGCCTCCAACGGTTTGTGGCTGGATAGGCCGACCGGGCCAGAAGTGTCAGCACCGCAAAGGCAATGACATGTTGCACCTTGTCGGACGGCTGGCCTGGGATCTGCGGTGGCTGGGGCAGGCTCGCCATAATCACCGCGAACAGCACCGCCCCGAAAAACACGAAGCGCATGATGGGGATTCGAGAGCGTTGTTGGCCAGCCATGCGGCCGCCTCTATCAGCCAGCGAGACGTAAATCAGCAGACCTGATGGCCACGCGGGTATTTTTACCGAGGATGTCGAGAAGAACCCAGATCCGCTGATCGGGTGCGATCTGCTCCACGGTCCCAATGAAGTCGGCAAACGGACCATTGGTGATGCGCACAACGTCGCCGCCATGCAAGAACCGTGGTGGAAGCAGTTTGCCGGACCGGTCGCAGCGACGCATCAGACTTGAAATCAGCCCAAGCGGCACTTGCGCAGGTCGGTCCTCGGCAAAGCTCACCAGCCGATTGACTCCCAGCGTGCTGTTCACCGTTCGCCATCGAACGGTCTCTTGGTCAAAGCTGACAAAGAGATATCCCGGGAACAATGCCTTGCAGGTTTGGATCAGCTTGCGTGCCTTGCGGGCGGTCACTTCTTCAAAGGGAGCGAAGATCTGCATGCCCTGCCTTAGCAGATTGCGCTTCGCGATGGCTTCGGCGTTCGGCTTGAGCTGAACCACAAACCATGGCTGCGTCACACTTACGAGGGGTTTTGCAGCGGCAAGAGTAATCTCGTTCATGGATGAACGACATGCTTGGATTGCCGAAAGAAGTCAACTCAGATCAAGGGCACATCAAACCATATCAAATTCAACCCCGTACATACCATTGAAAGGAATGGAGAATGTCTTGAATTGAGTTGCTAGCGCTGCCGACCCGAGCAAACACCGCCTGACACGAAGACATCAGGAGGCGAGTTGCTGGCAATGAACGACATGCAGGGGACATTCCGCGCAGCGCAATACGTTCGTATGTCGACCGAGCACCAGCAGTACTCCACTCTCAACCAGGCCGACACGATCAAGGAATACGCCGAACGGCGGGGCATCGAGATCGTGCGGACCTATGCTGACGATGGCAAAAGTGGCCTGTCCTTTGGCGGCCGCGCATCCCTCCAGCGCCTGATCTCCGACGTCGAGACGGGCAAAGCCGATTTCAACGTCATCCTGGTCTACGATGTCAGCCGCTGGGGCCGGTTTCAGGATGCCGACGAGAGCGCCTATTACGAATACATCTGCAAACGCGCGGGCATTCAAGTCGCCTATTGCGCCGAGCAGTTCGAGAACGACGGCTCGCCGGTCAGCACCATCGTCAAAGGCGTCAAACGCGCCATGGCCGGTGAATACAGCCGCGAACTCTCCGCCAAAGTCTTTGCCGGCCAGTGCCGGCTGATTGAGCTGGGGTTTCGTCAAGGCGGTGCCGCCGGCTTTGGCTTGCGCCGGGTGCTGATCGATAAGCGTGGCAACATCAAAAGCGAACTGAAGCGGGGCGAGCACAAATCCCTGCAAACGGATCGCGTCATTCTGATGCCGGGTCCCGAAGACGAGGTTGCTCAGGTCCATGAGATGTACCGCTGGTTGATCGAGGAGGACCTGACGTTTGCCGAAATCGCCGAGCGGCTGAATTTGGCAGGCGTGATGTCTGACTTGGACCGGCATTGGTCGCCCTCGGCCGTGCGGACGGTGCTGACCAACGAGAAGTACATCGGCAACAACGTTTTCAATCGCAGCTCCTTCAAATTGAAAAAGACCCATGTCGACAATCCGCCCGACATGTGGATTCGCAAGGAGGGAGCCTTCGATGGGATCGTGCCGATCGAAGTATTCATGACCGCGCAGGAAATCATCACAGCGCGCAGCCAGAGGCTGTCCGATGAAGAGCTGCTGGAGCATCTGCGGCGGCTTTATGCTGAAGCTGGCGAGTTGTCCGGGTTCCTGATCGATCAGGCTGGCGACATGCCGACGGCAGCCGCCTATCGAACTCGCTTTGGTTCGCTGGGCCGGGCCTATGAACTGATTGGCTACCGCGCAAATCTGAACCGCGAGCAGATGGAATTGAACCGTCGCCTGCGCGCGATGCATCCCGAAATCATCGACCGCACCCAGGCCGCCATTGCGGACGCAGGCGGCGCAGTCGAGCGCGACAGCAAGACCGACCTTTTGCGGATCAATGGTGAACTTGCAGTCAGTCTGGTCCTCGCCCGCTGCCAGACCCTCGATGACGGCCGGCATCGCTGGCGGATCCGCTTCGACCCGGAGCGGCTTGGGGCAGATGTCACTTTGGCCGTGCGCCTCGATCACGCCAACGAGACCGAACTCGACTATTTCCTGCTGCCTTGGCTCGACCTGCCTCGCCAGGAGATCCGGCTGTGCAACCGCACCAGCATGAACTTCGAGTGCCTCCGCTTCACCGACCTCGGCTTCTTTTACGGCATGGCCGAGCGGGCGCCGCTGCTCCGTCGGCGGGAGCGGGCCGCGTGATTTCTGAAACCAACCAGGAGACAAACCATGAACGTGAGGCGGCCCATACGAAAGGAACCAATATGCTGACCGACACACCCGAGAGCGTCACGCTCGTCCCGATTGAACGGATCGAGGTGCTGAACTCCCGCGACCGTAACATGAAGGTCTTTGAGGAGATCGTCGAAAACATCCGCGTAATCGGGCTCAAAAAGCCGATCACCGTGACCGAACGCAAGGGAGCAGATGGGGCGCCCGCCTTTGTTCTGGTGTGCGGCGAAGGGCGGCTCAATGCATTCCGTCTGCTGGGCGAGACCCACATCCCGGCGCTGATCGTCAATGTCAGTGACGAAGACGCCTTCATCATGAGCCTGGCGGAAAACATCGCCCGACGCGGGCACCGACCGCTCGAGATCCTGGCTGACATCGAATTGCTGCTGGCACGAGAGTTCAGCGTCGACGACATCGTGCAAAAGACTGGCCTGTCACAGAAATATGTCCGGGACATCATCTTTCTGCTCAACAAGGGGGAGGAGCGCCTGATTGCTGCCGTTCAGAATGGCGACATCCCGCTAACCACCGCGCTCGAAATTGCGCGCGCCAAAGACGGTGACGAAGACCTCGGCGACATGCTGCAGGAGGCTTACGAAACCGGGCAGTTGCGTGGTCACCAGGTCACAGAAGCCAAGCGGCTGCTGGAGAAGCGCAAGAGCCAAGCCTCCAAGTCCGCGGGCGCCCGCAGCAAACTGCCGGCCTCGGCCCACTCATTGGTCAAGGTCTACCAGAAGGAGGTCGCCCG
>CANJYE010000084.1 GCA_947479055.1 Erythrobacteraceae bacterium | reverse complement strand
TTGGCTCAACCGAAACCGACGCCTCGCAAAGGACTTCGAGAACTCCATCGAAAGCGCGACCGCCTGGCTGTTCATGGCCTCCGTTCAGCTCATCAACCGGAAACTCGCAAGGCCCTGCAATTAAACGAAATCATTATGAGTCAGACTCTCAGACCGATGCCTTTGTGTTCCTCGCAATCGGCGATAGTCTGGTCGGCTCCTCGCGGGACCAGATCTTCAATTTCGTCAGCGGCACCGACAAGATAAATCTGAACGCAATAGACGCCAACTCAGCAGCCAACGCCAATCAGGCCTTCGCCTTCTCGGCCACTGGCCCCGCCGCCCATTCGGTCTGGGTGATCGACACCGGCAGCCATCTCATCGTCCGGGGCGATGTCACTGGCGACCTTACCGCCGATTTCGAGATTCAGGTAAGGGACATCAACCAGCTGCAGGCGACCGACTTCCTGCTCTGAAGGTGCGCCGCCCGCTGCCGTTCACCCCATCGCCCCATCGCCGCCCATTTCGGCCGGGAGGTTGAGGAACTTGGGCAGCGCATCCGGCAGGTCGATCATCCGCTCGCCATAGAACACATGCATAGCCGGCTGGAATTTCAGCCCCTCCACCCGCGAGGCGAGGATATCGACCACACCCATGTTCGGATGAACCACGTAGACCGCCGCGCCGCAGGTCTTGCAGCTCTTGCGCAGGCTGTTTTCGGTGCGGGCATAGGTGGTGAGATTATCTGCGCCTTTGGTGATGGTCAGCTGGTTTTCCGGCCAGACCGTGGCGGCATGGACCGGCGCGCCCAGCCAGTCGCGGCAATCGCTGCAATGGCAATAGACCTGCACCGCAGGCTCGCCCGAAACTTCGCCCTGCACTGCACCGCAGGCGCACTGGATATGATGAGACATTGTCGTTCCTCTCCACAGGATTGATTCTTGCAGAGAGGCTAGCGGATCATGCCCAGCCGCGCCAGCGAGGAGCTTAAGCCCGACGGGGTTCCAGCACCGCCGCCAGATTGGCCAGCTGGCACCCGCAAGCCTGCGCCACCATCGCGGCGAAGGGGTTGTCCGCTTGCCCGGCAAGATAAGCGCCGAATTCCGCCAGCCTCGCGCGATTGGCAGCCAGGATCGCGCCGGGGGCGGCGGCGATGGCGCGGTCCACATCGGCAGCGGCCAGCCCGCGTGCCCGGCCCGAGGCGGTCATCGCCAGCCGCAGCAGTGCCAGTTCCCGACCCGGCGCGCGCGTATCGATGACGAAATGGCTGAGCGTCAGCCCGTCCGCCGCGAAAGAGACCTGCGGCGCGACCTCGCCGCTGACATGCCCGCTGTCCCGCCCCAGCAGCTCGAGCCGGCCGAAACCCGCCAGTTCGAGCGCCACCGGCACGCTCTGCGCAAAAGGCGAGGCGCGATCGACAAAGCCGTAGCCCAGCGCCAGATCGACCGGATCGCGGCGCTTGCCATAGCGGATGAAGCACTCGCCCGTTTCGGTCGGCCGGGTGATCGCCACCTGGCATTGGCCATCCCTGAAGAAGTTCGAACCCCCGGCGTGGTGGTTGAGAAAAACGACCAGCGGCATCAGATAGGTCCGCAAGCCCTGGTCGGGCGCAACCTTGTCGGTCGAGCAGACGCGCGAATTGAGAAAATCGCGCGCTGGCGATGCGCGTTCCCACCCCATATCGGGCTTGATCGCGGCCATCTGCGCGGCAAACCGCTCATCGCGCAGCAGCGCCATCCGACCCTGCGCGCTGGCGCGGGCGAGTTGGCCGGTGGCGTTGAACAGGGCAATGAACAGCGCGAGCAGCTCCGCCTGCACGGCACTCAGCCCTGCCGGTTCGCCCAGAAGCTCCAGCCGGTCATCGCGGGTGGACCAGGCCAGCCGGTCGGTCGGCACCAGCAGCGCGTTGGGGATGATGAACAGCGGCTCGCCCTCCTGTCCCTGTTGCGCGCAGACGACGCGCAGATCGCCGTCGCTCTCCTCGATCCGCGCCTGCGGATGGATCGTGCCGCCATGGCCCAGCACCAGCTGAACCATCGCCATGATCTGCGCGACGATATCCGGGTTGTCCGATGCCACCAACGCCATGCCGCGCCTGCCCGTCTATGTGCGTGTGAGGGGAAAGAGTGCCCACACCTCTCCCGAGCAGCGGGGGAAAGTCAAGCGCGGGGGGTGGGGGCCGGTTGGGCCAAGCTTCTTTGAGCCGAGCTCATTTCCCCTCTTCCGTTCGCGCTCAGCTTGTCGAAGGAGCGATCTTACTTTTCCGAGCGTTGCAGGATGAAAGACGGTGCATCGACACGCTGAGCACGAACGGTGTCCGGGATCAGATCCATGAATCCTGGCATTGCGCGCGAACAGAGAAGGTTAGTCAGGGCTCGCTCGGCTTCCATTCACTTGCAAGCTTCTGTGCTTCTGCGACTTGCGCAGGGGTCATTCTGGCGGAAAGGGCGTCTCGGTTTGTTGAGGCCATATCCCGCGTATTGGCATCAGTTGTGGTGGATGCAGCCACGCTAAACCATTGGTACGCCAGCACATAGTCCCGTGGCACGCCTTGGCCGTTGCCGTATGCCGCGCCGACGTTGAACTGCGCCCTTGCATAACCTTGCTCGGCAGCCTTGCGATACCAACTGACTGCGGCAACGTAGTCCTTCGGCACGCCTTGGCCGTTATAGTAAATTCCGCCCAGGTTGAATTGCGCGCTGGCAACGCCCTGCTCGGCTGCCTTCCTGCACCAGCTTGCCGCAACAGCGTAGTCCTGCGGCACGCCTTGGCCTCTACCGTACATCGCACAGAGATTGTTTTGCGCATTGGCGTTGCCCTGTTCGGCCGCCTTGCGGTACCAGATGACCGCCGCCGCATCGTCTTGCGGCATGCCTTGGCCCATGCCGTACATCGTACCGAGATTGTTTTGCCCAAAGGCATCGCCCTGCTCGGCCGCCTCTCGGAACCAGCTTGCCGCAGTAGCGTAGTCCTGCGGCACACCTCGCCCTCTACCGTACATCGCACCGAGGTTGTTTTGCCCGGCGGCAAATCCCTGCTCGGCGGCCTTGCGGTACCAATTGACCGCCGCAACATCATCCTGCGTTACGCCTTGGCCGTTCGCGTACATCAGTCCCAGCTGGTTTTGAGCGCGGGGATCGCCATGCTCGGCCAATTCTTGCACGATACGCAATGCAGTCGGGTAATCCTGGTGGCTGAGTGCGGCAGCAGCCAACTCCAGTTGAGAAGCCGGTTGGGACGCATCTGGATTTTCTGGGTTCTGCTGAGCCTGTGCCTGTGTGGCTGACGTCAAAATTAGGACCAGCGCACAAACAGCGCAGGTAGCCTCCTGAAAAATAGGCGATCGAGCCAAAGGGTGACGTCCTGCAGAGTTCGCTGTGCCAAAGCTATGACATATAAATGGTTGCTGCAACGAATACGCTTTAAATGGCGCACTGTGGTACCTGCTGCATGCAAGGTCAGCTCCCCTAAAGCTTCGACATGATCCCCTCAGGCAGCTCGCTCAGATAGGGCTGCCGGGTCAGGTAGTTGCCGCCGTCGACATGCAGCAGCGTGCCGTTGGCGAAGCATTCGGGCGAGGCCATCCACACTGCCGCGTTGGCGATATCGAGCGCGGTGGCATAGCGGCGCGAGGGGATTTCCTTGATGTAGGTATCGCGGATTTCCGGCGCGGTGGCGAGGAACTGGGTCAGCAGCGGGGTCTCAATGCTGCCCGGCACCACGGCGTTGACCCGGAAGCCTTTGGGGCCAAGCTCGATCGCGGCATATTGCACCAGCGCATTGGTGGCCGCCTTGGCCGCGCCATAGGCCACCTGCCCTTCGATCGGATTGGTCGAGGCGAGCGAGGAAATCACTGTCACCGATCCTTCGGCGCGCAGCAGCGGGACCATGTGCTTGATGGCGAAGAACGGCCCGAAATAATTGATCGCGGTGGCCCGCAGCAGATCCTCGAACGGGCTGTCGATCACGCTGGAGGCAACCGGCTGCCCGGCCGATACGATCACGATGTCCAGATGGCCGAACCGCTCCTTGATGAAGGCGGCCTTGGCGGCGACGTCTTCCTCCACCGCAACGTCGCAGCGCACCGCCGTGCCGCCGATCCTTTCCGCCAGCCGCTCCAGCCCCGGCATCGAGCGGGCCGAGACCACCACATGCGCGCCGTGGCCAGCCAGCACCTCGGCAATGGCCCAGCCGGTGCCGCCTTCGGAGGATGCGCCGAACACCGTGGCGATCTTGCCTGCAAACTTCATCGGCTGTGTTCCGTTCCGGTCAGTTGGAGACTGCTTACAGCAGGTAGGGGCCGAGCACCTGCTGGACCCGCAGATGTTCGGGAATGTTCTCCACCCCGATCTTGCGGTCGATCTCCTCGTTGAACTGGTAGAGCCGCTTTTCGAGGCAGCCGAGCTGCGCCATTTCCAGCATCCCGGTCTCGGCCGAACGCTGCACCGCGCCCATGTTCGAGATGTCCTCGGGGAAGACGATGCCCAGCTGCTCGATCAGCTGGTCGGCCTGCGCCCGCTTGGCCGGGGTGATTTCGTCGCCCAGAGTGATGACCACGCCTTCGAACCGGGTCTTGTCCACCCCGCGCGGCCAGAAGTTGAGCAGCGACATCGATTCCTCCATCAGGAACAGTTCCATGTTGGGGAACAGCGTCGCGCTCTGGTTTTCGTTGCGGGTGATCTCGTGGCGCGGATCGCCGGTGTCGCCCCGGTCGTAATAGACCGCCCCGCCCCGGCGGAACGGGGTGATCATGTAGGAATGGCCGCCCTTCCACATCTTGGTCACGCCCGCGCGCGAATCCATCATCGGCGCCACCGTGGTCGCATGGGTGCGGAAGATGTGATAGGATTCGGCGAACGCATCGAGCGCAATTTTCCAATTACAATCAAGGTCGTAATACAGGGTATCGACATAGATCCTTCGGTGGAAGTCGAAATGGTCGAGCTCGTCGCCCAGCTCGCCGATATACTCGCGCAGCGGCACCGCGGCGGGATCGCGGTTGACGAAGATCATGTTGCCGAAGCTTTCGCAGCGCAGCGGGCGCAGCCCCAGCGCCTTCTTGTCGAGGCCGGGGAACTCGTATTCCTCCGGCACGAACTTCAGCCGACCGTCCAGATCATAGGTCCAGCAGTGGAAATTGCAGGCGAAGGCACTGGTCTTGCCACTGGGGGCTGAAACCAGCGAGCCGCCGCGATGGCTGCAGGCGTTGTAGAAGGCGCGCACCTTCGCATCCCTGCCGCGCACCAGGATCACCGGGAACTGCGCCTCGTCCCACAGCATGTAGCTGCCGATCTCGGGCAGTTGCGATTCCATCGCGGCATAGAGCCAGCTCTTGCCGAAGACATGGGTCTGTTCCAGCTGGTAGAAATGGGGATCGACATAGCGCGCCATCGGCAGCGGCGGCAGCTGCGGGCAATCATCGGGCGTCTCGCGCCGCTCGCTCCGCGCCAGCTCCGCATCGATGCGCGCCTTGTACCAGGCGATCTTTTCCTGATCCATCTCTCACCCCGGACTGCTTGTTTGTACGGATGGTGAACCAGACGGCCCGCCAGCGCAAGCCATGGGCGAAAGTGCTGTCCTACAGCCCCGCTCCTGCGGCACAATCCCCAGCCCCCGCCCCGCCTGTTGGATTCGCCGCCGATGACGATCGAGAAACCCCGCCCCCGCAAGAAGCGCGGCACCCTGCCCGCCTTCACCCCCGTCCCGCGCCACAGCAACCGGCACGACGGCTGGACGCCCGAACGCCAGCAACGCTTTATCGAGGCGCTGGCCGACACCGGCAGCGTCCGCGCCGCCGCGCATGGCGTCAACATGACGCCCGAAAGCGCCTACCAGCTGCGCCGCCACGCCGAGGCCGCCAGCTTCCGCCAGGCATGGGAAGCCGCGCTCGCGCTGGGCGTGCAGCGGCTGGAGGACGTGGCGATGGAACGTGCGTTGCAGGGGGTGGACGTGCCGGTCTACCACTTCGGCCAGATCGTCGGCACCCGGCGGGTCTATAATGACAAGCTGCTGATGTTCCTGCTGCGCAACCGCGCGCCCAAACGCTTCGCCGCCGACAACGCGCGCGGCCTCAGCGCGGTCGACCGCCAGACGCTCGCCCGGCTCAAGCGCGAATGGCGCGCCGAATGGGAACGCGAAGCCGCCGCCCGCGAGGCGGAGGAAAGCCGCGATTCGATCGAAGCGCTCGACGCGATGCTGGAAGACATGCGCCAGCGCAGCCTCGCCAACGAGGCAATCCTGCTGGAAGGCCCCGACAGTTATGGCGAAGAGGATGACTGACCCGGCCCGCCCCCGGCAAGAACCCACCCCCAACCCCTCCCGCCTGCGGGAGGGGAGCGAGGCTTGCCGAACCGCAGGTGAGGTTAGCCGCAGCGGGGTGGGCACTCTTTCCCGACCCACCCGAGAAACTCCGGCCCGAAGGGCCGCAAGGCCGAACGGCCGTCGCGCCTTATGGCGCGGAAGCCAAGGTCGCGGATGCGACCGCCCGGCGCTTGAGGCTGAATGACTGACCGGCCGAGGCCGGTAGGATCAGGCGGAGGGGCTGAAGCCGTCCTTGTGGGTATGGCGGTCCAGGTAACGCATGATGATGTCATCGGTGATGTTGCCGGATGTGGTCGAGAAGTAGCCGCGTTGCCAGAAGCGTT
>CANJYE010000083.1 GCA_947479055.1 Erythrobacteraceae bacterium | reverse complement strand
TGGCAAGCGCCGCCTGGCGGGCGACACCGCTCGTGCCGCCACCACCGACGAGGTCAAGGATCTGCGCCGCGAGGCCAGCGCGCTGAAGGAATGCGTTGCCGATCTGACGCTCGAGAACCGTCTGCTCAAAAAAAGCATTCTCGCGGATGGGGGCGACCAAGAATGAGGTATCCCGCTTCGGAAAAGCTCGAAATCATCAGGATCGTCGAGCAGTCACACCTGCCTGCCAAGCAAAGGCGCGCGGGTGGTGCAGGGTGAAACGATCGCGCTGATGGGCTCGACCGGGCGGTCCACCGGTAGCCATCTCCATTTCGAAGTCCGTCAGGATGGCCGTGCCGCCGATCCGCTGCGCTTACTGGATACGCCACTGCCGACGACGGCGACCGTCCATGCGCCAGCGGAGCCCCATCTGTCGCAATTCGCCCGCGCGCGGATGGCTACGGCGGTGAGAACAAACTGAGCCTTGCCGTCGCTGCACTGCAACAACGCATTGCCAACCCGCCCCGTCACGCTCTAAGCGCCGCCGATGCTCAACCTTACCGACATCACGGTCCGCCTTGGCGGGCGCACGATCATCGATGGCGCCACCGCCAAGCTGCCGCCGCGTGGGCGGATCGGGCTGATCGGCCGCAATGGCGCGGGCAAGTCCACGCTGGTCCGGGTGATCGCGGGCATGCTGGAGGCCGATGGCGGCACGGTCGAAATGCCGCGCGGCAGCCGGCTGGGCTATATCGCGCAGGAGGCCCCTGGCGGCAATTCCACCCCGTTCGAGACCGTTCTTGCCGCCGATACCGAGCGGGCGGCGCTGATGGCGGAAAGCGAAAGCGGCGATGATCCCCACCGCCTGGCCGATATCCATGAGCGGCTGATCGCGATCGAGGCCCATTCCGCCCCGGCCCGCGCGGCCCGCATTCTCGTTGGCCTCGGCTTTGACGAGGAAGCGCAGCACCGCCCGCTGGAAAGCTTTTCGGGCGGCTGGCGGATGCGCGTGGCGCTGGCCTCGCTGCTGTTCTCCCGGCCCGACCTGCTGCTGCTGGACGAACCGTCCAACCACCTCGATCTCGAAGCAGTGCTGTGGCTGGAGGACTTCCTCCAGTCCTACCCGGCCACGATCCTGCTGGTCAGCCATGAGCGCGACTTTCTCAACAATGTCTGCGATCACATCCTCCACCTCTCCGGCGGCAAGCTGACGCTGTACCCCGGCGGCTATGATTCGTTCGAGCGGCAGCGGGCCGAGCGGCAGGCCCAGATCGCGTCCGCCCGGGCCAAGCAGCAGGCCCAGCGCGAACATCTGCAGGAATATATCGCCAAGAATTCCGCCCGCGCCTCCACCGCCAAGCAGGCCCAGTCGCGCGCCAAGGCGCTGGCCCGGTTGCAACCGATTGCCGAACTGATCGACGATCCCTCGCTCAGCTTCGATTTTCCCGATCCGGACGAACTGCGCCCGCCGCTGATCACGCTCGATCTCGCCTCGGTCGGTTATGACGCGGAACCGATCCTCAGCCGGCTCAACCTGCGGCTCGATCCGGACGACCGGATCGCCCTGCTTGGCCGCAACGGCAACGGCAAGACCACGCTGGCCCGGCTGCTGGCCGCCCAGCTGAAGCCGATGGACGGGGCGATGAACGCCTCGGGCAAGATGCGGGTCGGCTATTTCACCCAGTATCAGGTGGAAGAACTCGACCGCACGGAAACTCCGCTCCAGCACATGACCGCGCTGATGAAGGGCGCGACGCAATCCGCCGTGCGCGCGCAGCTTGGCCGGTTCGGTTTTTCCGGGCCGAAGGCCACCACCGATGTCGGCAAGCTTTCCGGTGGAGAACGGGCGCGGCTCGCGCTGGCGCTGATCACCCGCGATGCGCCGCATATGCTGATCCTCGACGAGCCGACCAACCACCTCGATGTCGATGCGCGCGAGGCGCTGATCCAGGCGCTCAACGATTATTCCGGCGCGGTGGTGATGATCAGCCATGATCGCCACATGCTGGAAATGACCGCCGACCGGCTGGTGCTGGTCGATGGAGGCACGGCGCGCGAGTTCGATGGCTCGATCGAGGATTACATCGCCTTCGTGCTGGCGAAGGACCCCGCCGCTCCCGGCAAGGCCGGCGGCAATGGCGACAGCAAAGGCCTCAACAAGAAGGACCAGCGCAAGGCCGCCGCCGAAGCGCGCGAGCGGAACAAGGAACTGCGTGCACGCGCGCGGCAGGCCGAAACGGACCTCGAAAAGCTGGTGGCGGGCCGAACCGCGATCGAACAGGCCATGTTCGATCCCTCCGCCGCGCTCCCGGCGCTCGCAAAACTGACCATGACCGAACTGATGAAACGCCGGGCCGATCTGGAAACCCGGATCGAGGCAGCCGAAGCGGCCTGGCTCGAAGCCAGCGAGGCGATGGAAACCACCGAGGGATGAGGCTGCGGTTCCGGACATGACCCGTGAAGGCGGGAATGGGAAGCGAACTCACACCAGCCGACCGGCAAATTGACCGCTTTCCGCTCTCCCCCCTGCAGGGGGGAGATACGAAGACTTGCGAGCTTGCTCGTTAGTCGAAGTTGAGAGGGGGCCTTGCGCACGGCCCCTCTCCCAACCCTCTCCCCTATAGGGGAGAGGGCTTCGATGAGGCAGCGCGCATGGCGGCTGGCATCAGTTCCAGACGGCAAGGCCGTGTGGACAAATTCAATACGCCATTCCGACGGCTGCTATTGCGCGATCTGGAAAAATCCGGACAGTCCGCTCACGACAACATTGCGGACATTCGAATGTATGATAGGCTGTCCGAATGCCGCATCGTCCATCTGAGCAGACCGCGCGATTCAAATGCGCGTTTCTCGGGATGTGGATCACTCTAGCGCCAGTGGCCACATTAGCATGTGCCCAGCTCCTGTTAGCTCCCCATACCGTGGCGGCAGTTTTTAAGTTGGACCCGAAGATTGACGCCTGGGCAGTTTCAGCCCTTCGAAGCTCGTTGGTGGAGGCCTACTCCATCATTGCTACCATACTAATCGTCTGCTGGCTGCTCACGGCGACGCTGAGTAGGGGGCAGTTTCTAAAGATCAAAAGCGCTAATGTGGCCTTAGTGCTCGCGGGCGTCACCTTTGCATTTGAGATGGCAATTGTATCGATGGTGCAGACGCCAGCGCGGCTCCTCAAAGCAGCTTGTCCTTTCTTCGGCCTTCCTGACACCATGCCGGCACTTCCCCCGGGAATGTTCCGTTTCGACGGACAAACGCCTTGTGAAGCGTTCGCCATCGGAGCTGTCCCCAAATTGCTGCCCGGGTTGCCACTTACCCTCCTCACTACGAGTGTAATTTTGCGCATTGTCGTGTCTCGCCGCCGCTGAGGTGGAGTGTCCGCTTCCCACAACAGAACCGCCATTCCATCACGCCCAAGGGGCAGTCGATAGCGGCCTTGATCCGGAGCGAACGGGTCGATCGAACCGATTTTTCCCGCTACGGCCAGGCCGCCAGGACATACCACCGGGAGAATGCGCGTGAACGAACCAGTCCCCGCTCCACCGCAGCCGTTCGACCTCCTGTTCCAGCCGACCAATCTCGGCCCGATGGCGTTGCAGAGCCGGGTGATGTCGCCACCCCATTTCTCCGCCATCGGCAATCTGTGGGGGAGCGACAAGGACGCCGAGAAGACGCTGGCTTATTGGGACCGGCGGATGGACAGCGCGCTGGGCCTGATCGTGATGACCGGGCGGATCGCCCATCAGCTGATCCCCGGTTTCGAGCCGACCGGGATGAGCGCCGATCCCATCGGCTTCTTTCGCCTGCCGGTGTGGATGGAGCGGGCGAAAGCCTTCCGCGCGACGGCGCATGCGCGCGGCGTGAAGCTGGCCTGCCAGATGACGATGATCGGCAACCATCCCTTCGCCGCGTCGCGTCGGCTGAGTTCGCCGGTGTTCAACAACCCGCCCCATGTGATGACCCGCGAGGATATCGCCCGCACCGTGGCGGAATACCGCTGGTCGGCCCGGCAGGCGCGCGAAGCCGGGCTGGACGGCATCGAAGTGCACGCCAATCATGACGACATCCTCCAGTATTTCCTCTCGCCCCTCACCAACGCGCGCGATGACGAATATGGCGGCAGCCTGGAAAACCGCTGCCGTTTCCTGGTGGAAATGGTGCAGGCGATGCGGGCCGAAACGGGGCCGGAAATGGCGATCGGCGTGCGGCTGAACATGGCCGAGCATGTGCCGGAAGGGTATGATCTGCAAGGCGGCGTGGCGATTGCGCGGCATCTCCAGCAAACCGGCCTGATCGATTTCATCCATGCCGTGGTCGGCACGCCGTGGGGCAATCCCAGCTATGTCCAGCCGCATTTCTTCGCACCCGGCCAATGGGCACAGATGGCAGGGGTGTTTCGGCAGGCGCTGGACCTGCCGGTGGTGCATTCCGGCCTGATCAAGGATCCTGCGGTGGCGGCCCGCATCCTCGCCGAAGGGCAGGCCGATGTGGTGGGCATCGCGCGCGGCTTCATCGCAGATCCCGATATCCTCGCCAAGGCGCGCGACGGGCGCGTGGCCGATATTCGCCCCTGCATCGGCTGCAACGAATGCATCAGCCGCCGCTATACCGAAAACCTGCCGTTCGGCTGCCCGGTCAATCCCCATGCCGCACAGGAGGTCGATGGCCCCTGGCCACAGGCGAAGGCGCGCAAGGCGCTTCTGGTGATCGGCGGCGGGCCTGCGGGCATGGAACTGGCGGCGCTGGCGCGGGAAAGCGGGCACGAAGTGGCCTTGTGGGAAGCATCGGACAGCCTCGGCGGCCAGCTTTCCATCGCTGCGCGCGCGCCGGAGCATGGCCGCTATGAGGAATATCTCGCTTGGCAACGTGCCCGGATCGCGCGGGCGGGAGTGGATGTGCGGCTCAACCATCGCGGAACGGTCGAAAACGTGCTGGCCGCCAGCGCGGATGTGGTCGCGGTGGCAACCGGCGCGCATGGGCGGCGACCGGACGAGATCGCGGGCGCGCAGGACCCCGCGGTGCTGGAAGCCAGCGACGTGCTGATGGAGCGGGCGATACCCGGCAAACGGGTGCTGGTGGTGGCAATGGACGATGGCATGCCCCCGCTGGCGCTGGCCGATTTCCTGGGCCGGCGCGGGCACGATGTCACGCTGGTCTATGGCACGGCAGGCCCGGCGCAGAATGTCGGACGCTATATCCTCGGCGCGCCGCTCGGGCGGCTCGACGCGCTGGGGGTGAAGTTCCGCTACATGGAGCAGGTGCTGCGGATCGAGCCCGATTGCGTGACCGTGCGCCATTCCTATTCGCTGGTGGAACGCCGGATCACCGGGTTGGACAGCGTCGTGCTGTCCTGCGGCGGTGTGGCGGACAGCGGGCTTTACGATGCGCTCAGCGGCAAGGTGGACAGCCTCCACCTGCTGGGCGATGCCTATGCGCCAAGGAAACTGGCCTTCGCCACGCGGCAGGCCTTCGCACTCGCCAAGCTGCTGAATAGCTGAGATGGATCGGGGCGGGCAAGGCCCACCCCGCGCCATTCACATGCCGTCGAGGCCCTTGCTGACCAGGATATTCACCGAAACCCTGCGATTCTGGGCCTTGCCTTCGGGGGTGTCGTTGCTTGCCAGCGGGTCCGCTTCGGCCATCCCGGTCGGGGTGAGCATGCGATAGGGCTTCCAGCCGCAGGCCTGCTGGAGATGATTGATGACCCGGCCGGCCCGCTTTTCGCTGAGCGCCTGGTTGTATTCGTCGCTTCCGACAGAATCGGTGTAGCCAACGACCAGCATCAGGGCATTATCCATCCCCTCGGCCGTGGCCGCTGTGGCGCAGAGCTCAGACTTGGCCTGGGCAGACAGCATCGCCTTGCCTGTATCGAAATACACATTGGTCGTGCTCTTGATATTATACTTGTCGATATCGCCCATGCGGCCGCGCAGCGCCTCTGTTGCCGCGGTCTGCTCATCGAACTGCTGGGCAGTGCCGTTGCGGATCATTGTCGCGGTCTTGAGGTCGTTGCTGCGGAAACTGATCTGGCTGGCCACTAGGGCATCGCCGGATTGCAGTGTCCTGACAGTAACCGGCAAGCCGTTGAGCAGCGCATCGGCAGCAAGCTTGCTGCTGTTGACGCCGAACAGGCCACCGTTGGCCTTGATCCGGGTCGCATCGTTGATGGCGATGACGGTGCTGGCGCCGTCGGCAGTCGCGACCTTCAACCTGTCGCCGCTGCGCGCGGTGATGATGCCTTTGATCTCGGGACCTTCCGTCAGCACGGGGGCCTCCGGCTCGGGCGAGCCATAGACGTTGATATCGGCCTTCGGCACCTCCTGTTCCTGCGCAGACAAGCTGGCCGACACTGGCGCGGCAAGCATGGCAAGCAGGACGGGAATTGCTTGCCGATTGGAAATGACACTCATCAAGCTGTTCCTTCACTCTACACCAGCAGACACTGACTGTTCAGGTCAACCTTTCTGACACATGAACGCTCCCGGCAAGACCCCTGGTTGTGCAGGCAAGTCGAGCGCATCGTGGGGCGAACGGTTGCAGGCCGCACCGCCAGCCTCGCAGGTGCGGCTAATCAGTTCTGGCGCTGAATGACTGACCGGCCGAGGCCGGTAGGATCAGGCGGAGGGGCTGAAGCCGTCCTTGTGGGTATGGCGGTCCAGGTAACGCATGATGATGTCATCGGTGATGTTGCCGGATGTGGTCGAGAAGTAGCCGCGTTGCCAGAAGCGTTG
>CANJYE010000082.1 GCA_947479055.1 Erythrobacteraceae bacterium | reverse complement strand
ATTTCGAGCCGATGGAGTGCACTGCAAGGAAAGCACCGCGCCATTCGTTTTGCCCAACGGCACCAAGGTTCAGGTTGAGGCACTGGGCGCCGGGAATCAATTCGTAGCCTTCGGAATTCATCCCGAAACCCAGCATCCATACAAATGGTGTGGGCCATCGCCCGTCGAAGTGCCAATTGATAAATTGCCCGTCTTGTCGTCCAAGAAGATCAAAGCCTTCCTTGCATCCGCAGAAAGTCTGTTCCGGTCGAGCGGAGGTCAATCAGCAAATCAGGTCAAGTCCTCACAAACAACAAAGGGGGGTATGGGTGATCGTCCAGATCATCCTATTAAGACAAATCCTGATATAAACGCTGACTTCTTCCAGCGGGTTAACCACGCAGCATTGATGCCGGATGCATTGGCCAAATGGGTTCCTCTGGTGGTGCCGATGGCGAGGCTACATCCAAGCACAGGGTGTTGGCGTGTAACTTCGGCGGCTCTGGGGCGCGATCTTGAAGAGGATTGGAGCATAGCTCCAAACGGATCGCCAAGTCCCGGAGGACGGGACTTCGGATTGGAAAAGCCGTTCTCGCCGATTGATGCACTGATAGAACACGGAGGGGCCACCGGACCGCACGACGCCGCGATGCTCATCTGTGAGATGATCGGGGTCGATCCAATTACACTTGGTTGGCATCCCAATCATCGGAATAACTCCGTCGTTCCAGATTCTGTTAGAGATGCTTCCAAATTGGACCTGCCCGTGATTCGGGTGGACCCTGGCGAACTTAATTCGCTGGTAACGGCAGCAGAGGATGCCATTCTCAAATCTGAAATGCCCGTGTTCCAGCGAGGGCAGCAATTGGTCAGGCCTGCAACATGCGAAGTTGGCGCGGCTCACGGAAAGACGACAAAATCAGCCGCTCTGATTCAGATCTCCCGTTCTTCGATGATTGACATACTGTCCAAATCGGCGCGCTGGATGCGATACTCGCCTCGAAGCAAGAGGCTCGTCGATGTTGATCCGCCACCTCAGATTGCTGAAATTCTGTTGTCACGTTTCGGCGAGTGGCGATTCCCCGCGGTGTCTGGAATCATAACATGTCCAACTCTCCGGCCTGACGGATCAGTTCTTGCACAACCTGGATACGATCGTGAGACACGCCTCTATTTTGCGAGAGATCCGATCCTAGCACTCATTTCCGTTCCTGAGAACCCCACTCGCGATGATGCCATCGCGGCATTCAAACATATCAATGCGCTTCTGGATGAATTCCCCTTCACTGACGAGACATCCCGATCTGTTGCCTTATCCGGGTTAATGACTCCTGTGCTGAGAGGTGCATTCCCCGTTGCTCCAATGCACGTCTTTCGAGCCTCCACGGCAGGAAGCGGGAAGTCATACATGGCTGATCTGGCGGCTGCATTAGCCACTGGACGTCCGTGTCCAGTCGTGTCAGCTGCACGAGATGAGTCGGAATATGAGAAACGCCTCGTCGGCTTACTGCTGGGTGGATATCAGATCATCAGCCTCGACAATGTGAATGGTGAACTGGGCGGCGATCTTCTTTGCCAAGCCGTCGAGCGCCCGTTCATTCGGCTGCGCGCGCTTGGATCATCCGTTATTCAGGAAATTGAGAGTCGAGCCACGTACTTCGCGACCGGGAACAATCTTCGAGTGAAAGGCGACATGGTTCGCCGGACGCTAGTATGCACTCTCGACGCCAATCTGGAGCGACCAGAACTACGCGATTTCACATTTGACCCGGCGGGGATAGTGATAGCAGACCGGGCCAAGTACGTCAGCGCCGTGCTGACGATCGCACGCGCTTTCGCCTTATCAGGAACTAAACAGCAAGCTCCACCATTGGCATCATACAATGAATGGAGTCGATGGGTGCGGGAACCACTGATTTGGCTGGGTTGCGCCGATCCCGCTGCCAGCATGGAAACGGCAAGACAGGAAGATCCTGAGCTAGCCGAGCTTCGGGAAGTTATGGCCTCATGGTACCTTGCGTTTGTCAAGGAAGGCCGGACGCCGGCACGCAGCTTGAATGAGGTGATTTCCGAGGCAAGCAAGTCCATTGAAGGTGCTGATGGCTCTCGTCGCGCCCACCCAGAGCTATTCAATGCGTTGTCGAGGGTATGCGGGGATCGTGGTGTCATAAATCCCAAAAGCCTCGGTCGCTGGCTGGCAGCACGCGTTGACCGCATCGTAACCTGTGATCTTGGAGCCAGTTCGCACCAGGGTAAGCGTGCGCTTCGTATCTTCAAAGGTACCGAAGCACGAGGGGGAGCAGCGACCTGGGGTGTCGGGGTGGCCCAATAGGTGACTGTGGTGACTGTGGTGACTCATTTTTTAGGCCATATAGAATTATTGCATTCTGACTTCGATAAGAATTTTGTCTGGGCAGCTCGTTTTTAATTCACCAAAGTCACCTCTGCCGTAGCCGTAACCGATTATATGTGCAGAAATACCGGATATCTCTATCATCTTATCATTCTTCGAGCTGCGCAAAAATAAACCTGCGGTCCGTGCATTTTCTGCTGCCGGTAAAGCGTTCGGCGATCTGATTGCACAATATTAGAGGTGGCTCCGGTTGTCTGAACAGTTTCCCGCGGACGATAAGTGGGCTCCTGCCGGGTTCATTGCAGAAAGCCGTCTGTGCCGCGCCTTCGGTCGGGCTAGTCATCACCCTCTGGCGTCAGCAACTCCATGTGGGCGACCCCGAGCACCTGGGCCAGCTCGTAAATCGTCACAACGGTGGGGTTCCGCCGCCCCTGCTCCAGGCCGCTCAGATATTGCTGGCTGAAACCGGACAGCTCGGCGACGCGCTCCTGGGTCAGCCCCCGGGATCGACGAATACGCGCAAAATTCCGACCGACGAGCCGGCGCATGTCCATGCGCCGTTGGTGCCGCCTTACACACTTTAAGTTTATCAACTATAATGCGTTTCGCTCAGCACGGGCGGCAAGGAGCACCAGGAAGATGACACTCGGCGGAGGCATCGGCTCCCGGCTGCGCCAGTTCGGCAGCGATGCAACCAAAGCCCTCGACGAAGCCGTCAATGAAGACCGCATCCGCCTCGCCGTCACAGGCCTCAGCCGGGCCGGCAAGACGGTCTTCATCACGTCGCTCATCCACAACCTGCTCGCCCTCAGCCGCGGCCTGAACACCCTTCCCAGGCTGTCCGAGTTGCTTACCGTCAACGGGGTCAACCGCCTGCACGGCGCCGCTGTCCTGCCCTCCGGGGCGGCACTCCTGCCCACCTTCGACTATCAGGCCAAACTGCGTGGCCTGGCGGCTGACGAGCCGACCTGGCCGGAACGCACAGACGACCTTGCCCAGGTCTCGATCGCACTCGAACTGGAGCGCACAAGCGCCATCGGCCAGCGTCTCGGCAATCGCCGCGTCAGGCTGGATATCCTGGACTACCCCGGCGAATGGCTGCTCGACCTGCCGTTGCTGGAGCTTTCCTTCCAGGACTGGTCAAAGGCGACGCTCGATCTTTTGCGCCAGCCTCCCCGCGATGAGATCTTCCGGCCCTTCCTGTCCTTCATCGCCAATCTCCGGCTGACGGATCGTGCCGACGAGACGGTCGCCCGCCAGGGCCATGAGCTTTACCGCCAGGCCCTGCTCGCGGTGCGGCAGCGTCATGGCTTGCGCTACCTGCAGCCCGGCCGGTTCCTCTGCCCAGGCCCGCAGAGCGATGCGCCCTTCATGTGGTTCTTCCCGATGGAGGGCGCGGTATCAGGCCAGCTTCGCGCACACTCAATGGGCGCGCTGCTGCGGGACCGCTTCGAGACCTACAAGAAGCAGATCCTGGCGCATTTCTTCGAGCCCCATTTCCAGAAGTTCGACCGCCAGATCGTGCTGGTCGATGTGCTCGGAGCCCTCTCTGCCGGACGCGGTGCCTTTGACGACACCGCGCGCTCGATCAAGGAGATCGCCGAAGCGCTGAGCTACGGCCACAGGAGACTGCAACTCATCCGGAGCACCGCATCCGAGGCGCTTCGCCTCTACGGCCGCCTGCCGCTCCCGTTCAGCTCGAAGTCGGACAAAGCCGGCCAGCAACTCGGCCGGCACCGGATCGAAAAGGTCGCCTTCGTCGCAACCAAGTGCGACCACGTGCCGGCCCTGAAGAGGGACAACCTGCGCAATCTGCTGCGGGTACTGGTCAACCCGGTCGATGCCCACCAGACCGGCCAAGGAGCCTCGGTCAGCTATCACGTCGCCGCCGCCCTTCATTCGACAGAGGATGGCGTCGCCAAGATGGCCGAGCGCAAAATCGTGGACGGGTCCGAGACGATGTCGGAGCGTTCTGTCGAGGTCGTCAAAGGCGTGCCAATGGGACGCAGCAAGGTCCACTCCTTCTTCGTCGGCGAGGTCCCGTCGAACCTGCCGCCGGAGAGCTTCTGGAACGAAGCCTATTTCGACCTGCCCGAGTTCAGCCCGCCGCCGCTGGACCCGACAGGACAGAAGGGACTGCGCAACCTCGGTATCGATGCGGTGATGGTTGAGGTTCTGGGAGACCTGCTCAAATGAGGGAACGGCCGCGCTTTCTGGAAGACGATGACACGCCCCAGGCGACGCCTCAGCCAGCCACGGAGGCGGCTGCGCCGGCCCCAGCCGCGGAACCTGAAGCAGCGTTCAGGCCCCAGCTGCTGGAGGCCGAGGCAGACGCCCCGTCGAGCATCGGCGCCGGCTGGGCACCCGAGCGGATCATCATGCCGGCCCAGCCAGCCAACTCCGCCTGGTTCGCCCTAGCAGGCCTCACCACGCTCCTTGTTGTGTGGGCGGTGTTTTCCAGCATTTCGTTCATCCTTGCGCTCGGCAACCTGTCGCTCGTCCTGGGCATCCTGGCAGGCCTGGGTATCGCCGCAGGGCTGGCGCTGATCGCATATGCTGGCGTCCGGGAATGGCGTGGCTACAAGCGGCTGGCGCAGGTCGATGCACTGCGTGCCGCGCTGTCAGAACACGCGGTCACTCCACTCGACCGAGCCAAGCTCGCCGCACTCTCCTGGCTCGACAAGGTCCTGTCGCTCGGGACTGAGCGTTCGGCCATCGAGGCCGCCATCCGCGCCGCAAGCAGCCGGCCTGAGCTGCGGCTCATTCTCGAGGCCAGGGTCGACGCCCCCTTGCGCACCCGGGCCGGACAGATCGGCACCAGCGCCGCCCTGCAGGGCGCCAGCCTGATCGCCATCAGCCCGCACGCCAGCTGGGACGCGGTGATCGCTGGCCTCCGCGGCCTCGCCGTCATCCGGCAGGTCGCCAGCCTGTATGGATTGCGTCCGGGGCCCGTCGTCACCGTCGTGCTGATGCGCAAGGTTGCATGGACGGCTGCAGGCACGGCCGGAGTCGATTTGCTGGCCAACAGCTTTACGGATCAGGTCCTCGGCTCGCTGCCGGTCATCAAGCACATCGCAGCGGCACTGCCGGGCAGCAGTCTCGCGGCCATGCGGCTTTACCGCCTCGCCGGCATGACGGCCGCCTCCTGCTCACCGCTGCAATCAAGCTAAGTCCAGAGCCGGAGTGCCACATACGCCCAGCCATTATACCATTGGTCGTGGTGGGCGAATGTGATCAGCACAACTATCGTCTCTGGTTAGGGTCGCGAATTGGAGGCGAGAATGCCCCCTGAATGCCTCGGGGCACCACTGCTGGGGTAGATGGCGTCTGAGCGTTCAGCGGCAACGTGCCCTTTAGAAAGGCTCGGAAAGGGCTTTCGGTATGCCCCAGCCCGTTCGACCCTAAGCGCTCGGATGATCCAGGCTATATCTGTAGTACTCTAGTCGTCGCTGGCGAACTCGGCCGGCGCTGAGCGACTCGGTCATCCAATCGAGCAGGGATTACAGTCAGGATGAGGCCGGGGCTACGCCGAAGCTATCCAGTCTCGCCCTTGCAGTTGCCACGGCGAGTGCGGAAAATCGATCGGGATATTTCAATACGAGGAATTCGCCGGTCAGTTTGACAAGCCCGTTTTCGATAAGCAGTCCAAAGCCTTCAGTTGGGGTCGTGCTGATAGCCCAATCTTCAAGACATTGGACCACCCCTTTGTTCTTCAGTTTCTGTCTAGTACGGCTCGCCTTGGTGGTGCGCCCGTTCTTGTCGGTAAGCAACTGCTCATAAGCGGCTAGCGTCTCGTAGAAGTCGCGGTGCAAAGGATCGGTCTGATCGCGGCCCTCAAGTGCGCACAGGCGTTGAAATGCCCCTCGCCAAACTTCCTTTTCACCGAGGCGCTTGGCGTTCGCCATCAACGTGCGCAGCGCTTCCCGATCAGTGTAATCATCGATCGGTTTCCGCATTTGCCGTACCCCTGATCTAGTTACAGGCCCTCGAGCGGCGTTCGGCCCCACGAAAGGAGGCTACGCTCCTCGGCAGGATTAGCAACCGCACTGCGCTACCAAACGAGGCCACCTCGAACAGCATCGCCGCGCCTATGGCGGTCTCGATTTCAGAACCCGAATCGAGCCCATGACCTTGCTGCGGTTTTCCGGGCAATGCAGGCTGATGATGAGCACCTGATGTCCCATCACTCGTTCATACCGCCCCCAAGCCAGCTAAGACCTTGTAGCAGGTCAGTTTATTCGGTCAGGTGGGGATTATAGAATTATCGGGGTTACGCGGGGGTGACATGACACTGGCAAATCGAATTCGGCGGTCCCTTCTACGCACCTCAATCTTCCTATTTACTTTTGGTGTACCGAGGAAGCGAATCAGATGCT
>CANJYE010000081.1 GCA_947479055.1 Erythrobacteraceae bacterium | reverse complement strand
CCTCCCGGTGGAGACATAACATGAGCTTGAGACAGTTCGAGACTAACCGACTCGGTGTCGAGTATCGCCCGACCAGCGCGCTCAAACCCTACGCCAACAACGCCCGCCGCCATCCGGAGAAGCAGATCCGCGCCCTGATGCGGAGCTTGGTCGAGTTCGGCTTCACCAATCCGCTGCTGGTCGATGATGATGCCAATGTGATCTGCGGCCACGGCCGGCTCGAGGCTGCCATCCGGGTTGGCCTGACCGAGGTGCCGGTGATCGTGCTGTCGCATCTCGATGAAGCACAGCGCCGGGCCTACATCCTCGCCGACAATGCCATCGCCGAAAAGGCAGGCTGGTCGAAGGCCCTGCTGCGCAGCGAACTGCAAGGCCTGGTCGAACTTGGCTACGATGTCGAACTCACCGGGTTCGACACGATCGAGATCGACACGCTGCTGAACCTCGACGACGAGACTCCAGCGGCCGGGGATGATGACCATGCCGAACGGCCCGATGACACGCCGCCGGTAACCCAGCCCGGCGACCATTGGGTCATCGGTCGCCATCATCTGCTGTGCGCCGATGCCCGGGACAGTTCATCGTTCGAGGAACTGCTGGGCGACGAGCGGGCCGAGCTGGTCTTCACCGACCCGCCCTACAACTGCCGGATCGGTGGCAATGTCTCTGGCCTCGGCCAGACCCGCCATGGCGAGTTCGTGATGGGCTCCGGCGAGATGAGCAATGCCGAGTTCGTCATGGACCTGCTGCGCCCGGTGATGCGCAACCTCATGCGGTTTGCCCAAGCCGGAGCCATTGCCTTCGTCTGTTCGGACTGGCGGGCCTATCCCCACATGCTGGATGCCGCGGCTGGCGTGTTCCACGAGCAGAAGAACCTGATTGTCTGGGCCAAGACCAATGCCGGGATGGGAACGTTCTATCGTTCGCAGGTCGAACTGATCGCTCCGTTCAAGCTATTGCGTGGTCCGACCATCAACAATTTCGGGCTGGGCGAAGGCGGGCGGCACCGCTCGAACCTGTGGACCTATGCCGGTGCCAATACATTCCGCCGGGGCCGGATGGAGGACCTGGCCGATCACCCGACGGTCAAGCCGCGCAAGCTGGTGGCCGACGCCATCCTCGACTGCTCGCACCGCGGCGGGATCGTGCTTGATCCTTTCCTCGGATCCGGCACCACGCTCGCCGCGGCCGAGGTGACCGGTCGGCGTGGCTTCGGGCTCGAGCTCGACCCGCGCTATTGCGACGTGATCCTGCGTCGCCTGCACAAGCTGACGGGTGCAATGCCGTGTCTGGTCGACGGGACCCCTTTCGACGCCGTCACCCTATCGCGGACCGAGGGGCACCAGGCTGACCAGCAGGGAGATCGCCGCCATGGATGACGCGGATGATCCTGCGGACAAGGGGGCCCCGCCCAGCCGCACCAAGAGCGGCAATGTCGGGCCCGATGGCCATTACCTCGTCGGCAAGGGCCGCCCGCCGAAGCATGGCCGCTTCGCAGTCGGCGACGGACGCAGGCGGGGCCGCAGGCCCAAGGGGCAGAAGAACTTCGCTACGGAGTTCGAGGAGGAAGCCCGGCGGGTGATCACACTGCGCGAGAACGGCAAGGAGCGGCGTGTCACCAAGATGCGCTCTGTCATCGTGCGCGTCCTCGACAATGCCGGGGCCAAGGGGCAGAATCAGGCGATCGCCACGATCTTCCATTACTGCGAACGCCTCGACGACAAGGTCTCACCACCATCGCAGGCGCTGTCCGCAGACGAGGACGCGATGGTCAATGCCTGGATCGAACAGCGTCTCTCAAACATCGGCAGCGGTGATCAGGCCGGGGATCCGGAACAGCCGGTCGACGGCGGGGCAGACTCACCTGATCCCGACGCCGATGACGGTGAACACGATGAATGACCGTGCCATCTACGCGGCGCTCCTGCGCCGCGACTTCACCTTCTTCCTGCGTCATGCCTTCGCCGTGATCGGGGGCGAGGGCGCCTACAGTCACAACTGGCATATCGATGCCATTGCCCACGAGCTCGATCTGACCCGGAGCGGCGCAAACCGGCGGCTGATCGTCACCATGCCGCCGCGGCACCTCAAGAGTACCACGGCATCGATCGCCTGGGTCGCATGGATGCTCGGCCTCAATCCGGCACTGCGGTTCATCACGGTCAGCTATGGTGCCGAGCTTGCCGAGAAGCAGGGGCGTGATACCATCAAGATCCTCGATGATCCGATGGTGCGCCGTGCCTTTCCACAGCTGCATCTCACCCGGCGCAGTGCGATGGACTTCGAGACCAGCCAGGGCGGAGGTCGCCTCTCGACCTCGCTGGGTGGAACGCTGACCGGGCGCGGGGCCGACTTCATCATCATCGACGATCCGACCAAGTCGAAGGATGCCGCCAGCCAGGCGGTGCGCGAGAGCGACAAGGCCTGGCTGCTCAACACGCTGATGACCCGGCTCAACGATCTCGCCACAGGCGTGATCATTCTGGTCATGCAGCGCCTGCACGAAGGGGACCTGGTCGGCGTGCTGCAGGAGCGCGGTGGCTGGAAGGAGCTCAAGCTGCCGGCCATTGCCCCGCAGGACGAGCGCATCGCCATCGGTCCGGACCGCAGCTACCTTCGCCGAGCCGGTCAAGCGCTGCACCCGGCCCGCCAGCCGCTGGCCACGCTCGAGCAGCAGCGTCACGAGATGGGCTCGGCCAACTTCGCCGCGCAATATCTGCAGGAGCCGGTCCCGGCCGCAGGCAACCTGGTCAGGGCAGAGTGGCTCGGTAGCTATGGGCCAGCGCATGACTTTGCGGCCTCGCCGGGCAGGATCATCCAGTCGTGGGATACCGCCAGCAAGGACAGCATCGACAATGACTGGTCGGTCTGCATCACCGCCTATGTCCATCGCCGCCAAGTGTACATTCTCGATGTCTTCCGCCGCAAGTTGCTGTTCCCGGACCTGCTGCGCCATGTCATCCGCCTTGCACGCGAACACTGCGCCGACAAGCTTCTGGTCGAGGACCTGTCATCCGGCATGCAGCTGATCCAGTCGCTGCGCAGCACTGCTCCCGACCGTGTTCCCCGACCGCTTCCGCAAAAGCCCGAAGGAGACAAGATCTCCCGTCTTGCCGGGGTCAGTGCGATGATCGAGGCGGGGCAGCTCTTGCTTCCGACGGACGCGCCGTGGCTGGCGGCGTTCAAGAGCGAGCTGCTCGGTTTTCCCAATGCGCGGCATGACGACCAGGTCGATGCGCTGTCACAGTTGCTTGCCCATGTGCGCACGCAAGTGAACAGGTGTGAGCCGAGCATACGCTCCTTGTGATGGTCTCTTCGCCAGGCGGGCGCTAGCACAGGTGCCTGATCTTGGCTCCCACCGAATGAGGTCGACTTGCCGCCTTCCCTGACCAGCGGAATGGCCGGAAACTGCCAAAAGGGGCACAGACCACGGGCGACCACCTCGACCCGTAACAATAGTATCATTGTTTAATGTGGGCCTCCCTCTTTACAACCCGGTCCCGCTGCATCAACATTATACAATAGGATTGCTGTTAGTGAGGAAGCGTGGAACTCGGATCAAGAGACGTCGAGGAGGTGCTGGGTGCCAGACACGGCATGTGGCCAGAACGCAAAATCGCCTTTCGTGGCCGACTGGAGCATCTGCGGCGCCTCGGTTGTCCGCCCGGACTCAACACCGGGAAAGGGCGGCCTGCGGTCTTTGGCTGGAAGCAATTCATCGAGTTGAGCCTGGCCCTGGATTTCATAAACCTCGGCATGACGCCTGAGCATGCTTCCCGAGTGATCAAGGACCATCAGACGTCGCTGAAGGATGCCCTCGTCAGCCTTCCGGTTCGACTAGGCTCTCGCGAAGACCTCAGGCAGGCAGCCCAGATTGAGAAGTGGCCGATCGACCGAACACTGTTCCTGCTTGTCGGCGTGAACGCTTTGGCCGCGCTCGAGACGCCAGGATCGGCCGACACACCAGGCCTTGGGATCGTGGAGGGCCGGCTCATCAACGTATGGCTTCGAGGGGCGTCGGCCCATCAGTCGGCGAACGTGGTTGTCGATCTTGGGACCAGGATCGCCAATCTCCTCTTGCTCACCAGCAGGTGGGGCAAAAGGAATGTTGCTGACATCACAAATGACTTCTTTGATTGGGCAGAGGGTAATGGCCCCTGAGGGCGTCATCCCGAAGGCAGGATTGTTTTGACAGTGCCGGCTGACGAGCACTAAAAACTGGGATGGGCATAGGGGAAGATGTCGAGAAACTGATTCTCAGGCTCTCGCCTCAGGCAATCTGCGACGATTGCATTACAAGCACGCTAAGCCTCTCTGCGCGGCAACATGTCAATCGCAGAACACGGGAGCTCGTTGGCGAGCACGGCTTCCAGAGATCCAAGGATGTTTGCAGCATTTGCGGATCAAACAAGCTTGTGATTCGAAAACTTCGCTAACCTGAATGAACCATTGAGTAGGGGCCGGTCGGGTGGCAACGATGCCATCGAAGAGTTTCTGGAAGCCGACCGCTCAATCGATTGAGGCTACTGCAGCTTCAAGAGTCTGGATCGTCCCGGTGGCCGCGTTGATCTCGGCGCGCACGCCAACCGGTAGGCTTATCGCGGGAAGCATCGTGAGGCAGCGCGAACGGTCCGAAAATTAGGTGGTAGTGATAAGGAATGGGAGCTGCTCTGCCGCCTCGTCAATTCAGCCATGCTAAGCTGCCCATACTATCAGACAGTACCACTTCAGGTCGTGCGAATATGAAGCAGAATGAGTGGAAACTGCTTCAGTCGGGCGCGCGCCCGCCACTGACGATCGCGTCTTCCTGCTTCAGTCCGGCGAGGCCACTGCGCTGCAGTTCATCCAGCGTCACGCGATGGATGGTGATGACCGGCGGATCACCCTCGGTATGGATCAGGCGCGAGCTCCACACGCCGCGCTGGTGGCCGTAGCTGTCGACCCAACGCACGCCGATGCCGGGATCCTCGTCCGCCAGCACGAACAGCACCGAGCCGTCCGGTTCCAGCACCGTTCCGCCATCGTTGAGATAGCCCTGCCGCTCGGCGTAATTGTCGAGATTTTCCTGCCAGATATTGCAGACCTGCCAGGTCCAGAAGCGGCACGGCGGCGGGGTGAAGCGTACCACCAGCGCTTCGTCCCGGTCCTTGAACCAGCTGCCGAAGCCGTGATGGCGCCGGTCGGGCACGCCGCCGTTGGAGAGGTAGGTCGCCTGGCTGTAAGTGATGGCATTGGGCCGCTTCGAGAGATTGTCCTGCCACCAGCTGCGGATCAGTTCGGCATAGCCCAGCACCGCCTGCGCCGACTTGGCCAGCATCCGGCTGAGGTCGGCCGGATCGACCGGCTGCGGCGGGCCGCCATTGATCCGCTCGATCTGCATGGTTGCGCGTTCGACCCCGTCCCAATTGTGGTAGTGCGTGCGCACCAGCAGGCCGACGCATTCCGAGCTGGTCGGCAGCCAGTCCTTGCCATCGGCGGGCCGGTTCTGGCTGACGATGATCTCGAAATTGCCGTCCGCGTCGAAATGCATGTCGTCGGACAGCAGCGTGCCGACGGCGGGCAGCCAGGCCGGATCGAAGAGCTTGAGCCCTGCCACCCCGGCCGGGGCCCAGTTGCGCGCGCCATAGTCGGCGGGCTGGCTGTGCTTCCACGCCATGAACACGATATAGGGGCAGTCCCTGCGGTTGCCGGTCAGGCGGTAATCATGGGCCGGATCGAATTCTGCAAAGATCTGGTCCTGCATCGGCGAGGTGCAGTTGATCGAGTGGCGCCACGCCATGTCGACCAGCGCCAGCCGGCTCGGATCACCTGCCTCGACATAGCGTTCCAGCATCCCGCGCATGTAGCGCGAAAGGCAGCGATACCATTCGGTCCGGTCCAGCTCGTCGATCTCGGAAAACCGGTCGACGATCTTGCCGGTGTTCTTCAGGACGTCGCAGAAATCATCCCATGCCCGCCCACACAACAGGCGCTCTGCTGCCGGATCTGTCATCGTACTCTCCTTGTTTTATGATTTCGCTGTTTGGGGTTTCATCCAGTCACGGCCTGTTCGATATTTCTGACTTTTGCGAGCACTTCGGCGGCGTGTTCCTTCCGGCAGATCAGCAGGTCGGGCATATAGACATCGGCCTGGTTGTAGACCAGCGGGCTGCCGTCGATCCGCGAGCAATGGAGGCCGAACGCCTGCGCCACGGCGACGGGCGCGGCGGAGTCCCATTCGTACTGGCCGCCGGAATGGAGGTAGATATCGGCCTCGCCCCGGATCACGGCCATGGCCTTGGCTCCGGCGGAGCCCATCGGGACGAGTTCCGCGCCGATCGCCTCGGCCACCGCGACCGCCTCTTTCGCCGGGCGGGTGCGGCTGACCACCATGCGCAGCGGCGCGCCTTCGGGCGGGAGCGGGGCGGGCTGGTCTGACCGCAGCACGAGATCGAGCCCCGGCAGCGCGACCGCGCCGATGGTGGCGATGCCGTCCACCGCCAGCGCGACATGGACCGCCCAGTCGGTGCGCTCCTCGCCATATTCGCGGGTGCCATCGACCGGATCGATGATCCACACGCGCGACTTGCCGAGCCGCTCGGGCGTGTCCTTGCTTTCTTCCGACAGCATCCCGTCATCGGGGCGCTGCTGGGCAAGGGCATGGATCAGGAACTGGTTGGCGGTCTGGTCGCCCGCCTTGCCCAGCGCCTTGGCCGAGACAAGGCCGCTGTCGCGCACCAACAGGAGGATACCGCCCGCTGCCGCCGCCAGCCTTGCGGCCAGTTCGGCATCGTCGGCGATGATCGCGCTCTGGACCGTCACAGCAGCGTCTCGACGATCAGCTCGGCCGCTTCTTCCGGCGTCATCGTGGTGGTGTCGATCCTCAGTTCGGCCTTGTCAGGGGCCTCGTAGGGGCTGTCGATCCCGGTGAAGTTCTTGAGTTCGCCCGAACGGGCCTTCTTGTAGAGGCCCTTCACGTCACGCGCTTCCGCCACGTCCAGCGGGGTATCGACAAAGATCTCGATGAACTCGCCCTCCGCCATCAGGTCGCGCACCATCTGCCGCTCGGCCCGGAACGGGCTGATGAAGGCCGTCAGCACAAT
>CANJYE010000080.1 GCA_947479055.1 Erythrobacteraceae bacterium | reverse complement strand
CTCTCCAACCGGGTCTTCACATCCCACGACAACATCATCGACCACTGCTGCGAGGCGTGGAACAAACTCATCGATCAGCCGTGGCGCATCATGACCATCGGACGCCGCAAATGGGCGCGTGGGTTGTAGTCAGTGCAGGTTGGTATTAGAGCCTGAAGGTACAGGTTCTAGTAGTCCGATTCTGACATTCGATACAGTGTGAGGCCTGCTCGCGCTCGAATGTCAGAATCTTTTCGGACCACTAGAAGCATATGATGCTAGTGGATTTTACGATTTTGACACTTGCAGACCCTTCCCAACCGCAAGGGGATGCAAATGTCATAATCAATCGGCTAGAGCACTTTCCGACCAATCCGGGTCACCGTGATTGGTCGGAAAGTGCTCTAGCCGGGTCGGCGGAATTCCGCGCGGCGCTGGCTGAGGTCGGCGCCATCCTTGCGGGCGAGAATGGCGGTGCCCATCAGGTCTGTAACTACCGCCCCGGGCGCGGCCGGCTTGATCCAGTCGGCGATTTCCGCGCGATAGGCGATCTTCCAGACGCCGTCGCGCCGCTCGTAGCGATCGACATAGCGCCCGGCATAGATCCAGTCGTCCAGCCTGCCGTCCGGCCCATCGACCTGATGGTGCGCGATCAGATAGACTTCGCCGAAGGCCTCCGTTTCGCTGGTGATGTCGATCTCGATCTGGCCGAGGAAATGCTGGGTGATGCCGATCCCCCGCAGCGCGCCTTGCGCGAAATCGACGAATTCGTCCGGCCCGCCTTTGAAATAACCATAGTCCAGCCAGGCATCGTCATGGAACACGCTGCGATGGGCCGCATGGTCCAGCCGGTCCTGCGCACGGGCATAGGTGTGGCAGAGCGCAAGGATTTCCTCGCGCGCTTCCAGTCTGGCAATGCGTTGCTCAAGCGTGGTGGACATCCGGTCTCTCCCTGTTCTCTTCAGGCAACCTGCCGTCATGGCGCAGCCAACCGCAAGCCCAACTCCGTTTATTGCAGCAGGGGACAAGCCGGACAGCGAAAAAACCTGTCCGCGGCGCGGCAGGATCGCCTATGGCAATAGTGATACAAAGCAGGCGGAGCGGAGCATGACTGACCAGATCCTTTTCGAGAAGCGCGACGGCGGAGCATTCGCGACCTTCAACCGGCCCGAAGTGCGCAACGCGCTCAACCCCGAAATCATCGGGGGGATCGCCGATTTCCTCAACGACATCCGCGAAGATCCCGAAGTCCGATACCTCGTGTTCCAGGGCAAGGGCGACCATTTCAGCGCGGGCGGCGACCTGGCCAGCTATGCCGAGAAGTTCCCGCTCGGGCGGCGCGGGCTGCAAAGCTACATGCGCCGCCGGGTGCGCAGCAATGCGGAAGCGTTCTTCCTGCTGGAATCGTTGCCGATGCCGGTGATTTCGGTGGTGCGCGGTGCAGCGGCGGGCGGCGGCCTCAGCTTCGTGCTCGGTTCGGACTTCGTGCTGGCGGCGGACAATTGCATGATGATCTTCGCCCAGCCCAAGGTCGGCCTGCCGCTGGATATCGCCGCCACCTATTTCCTGCCGCGCGTGGTGGGGATCAAGCAGGCGCGCAAGCTGGCGATGACCGGGGCGACGCTCACCGCGCAGGAAGCCCAGGCACTCGGCATCGTCGATGAAGTCCATCCGGCCGAAGGGCTGGACGAGGCGCTGGCGAAGCTGGTCAAGCGCTTTGCCGCCGTGGCGCCAAGGGCGGCCGGGCGCACCAAGTTGCTGCTCAACCAGAGCTTCGACAATTCGATCACGCAGCAGTTCGAAGCCGAAGTGCTGGCGATCAGCGCCTGCGTGGGCGAGCCTGATTTCGCCGAAGGCGTCACCGCCTTCCTCGAGAAGCGCAAGGCGCAGTTCAGCGGCAAGGCCGGTTGAGCGGCAAGGCTACGCCGAAAGGCAAGTGGAAGGAGGTTCCATTCTCGTCGGGTTGTCCTAAAGGGGGCAGGAATCGCGCCCCAGGAAATACAGGAGTGGCCATGGCAGCAGCCGGAAACATGACCGAGGAACTCGATCCGCGCATCGTGGAGCCCGGCAGGATTGCCGCATGGCTCGATAGCCAGGGCATCCCCGGCGGCGCGTTGTCCGACCTGCGCCTGCTGGCTGGCGGCACGCAGAACCTGCTGGTCCAGTTCCGGCGCGGCGAGGCCGAATATGTGCTGCGCCGCCCCTCGCTCAATCCCCGGCCCGAAGCCGAAACCACCATCCGCCGCGAAGCGCGCGTGCTGGGCGCATTGGGCGGAACCGATGTGCCTCACCCCAAACTCGTCGCCTTTGGCGAGGATCCCGCAATCATCGGCTCGGTGTTCTATGTGATGGAACGCAAGGACGGCTTCAACGCCGCGCTCGGCCTGCCCGCGCCGTTCGATAGCGATCCCGCCGCCCGCCACCGCCTCGGCCTTGCCCTGATCGACGGGATCGCGGAGCTATCGAAGCTCGATCCGGTCGAACGGGGCCTCGCTGATTTCGGCAAGCTCGACGGCTTCCTCGAACGACAGGTGCCGCGCTGGGCCTCGCAGCTGGCTTCCTACGGCAAGTTCGCCAACTGGCCCGGCCCGCACGGCATCGGCGACGTGAAGCTGGTGGGGGACTGGCTGACCGCCAACATGCCGAAAACCATGCAGCGCGGGCTGATGCACGGCGATTATCACCTCGGCAACGTGCTGTTCGCCGCCGACGGATCGTTGAGCGCGATTGTCGACTGGGAACTCTCCACGCTGGGCGATCCGCTGCTCGACCTCGCGCGCCTCACCGCAGCCTGGCCGGACGAGAGCGGCGTCGGCCCGCTCAGCCTGACGGTCAAGCCATGGGAAGGCTTCCCCACCCGCGACGAACTGGTGGCGCGTTATGGCGAGCTGACCGGGCGGCCAATGGATGACCTTCTCTGGTTCGAAGTGTTGGCCTGCTACAAGCTCGGCATCATCCTGGAAGGGACTTACGCGCGTGCGCTCGACGGGCTCGTGCCGATGGATACCGGCGAAAGACTGCACCGCTCGACCCGCGCGCTGTTCGCGCGGGCGCAACAATGGATCGCGGAGAAGGGCTGACCCGCCCCCGCCGCCAGACGAAAGAGGAATAGACGTGGATTTCAGCTACAACGCCAAGCAGCTCGAATGGATCGAGAAGGTCCGCAACTTCATGAACGAGGAAGTCCGTCCGGCTGTCCAGACCTATGAAGCGCAGCTGGCGGAAAATCCCTGGCAGCTCCCGGCCGTGGCCGAGGAACTGAAGGCCAAGGCCCGCGCCAAGGGGCTGTGGAACCTGTTCCTGCCCCCGCATGGTGACCTGCCGGAAGGCGTGCCGGGCCTGTCCAATCTCGAATATGCGCCGCTGGCGGAGGAAATGGGCCGGATCATCTGGGCCTCGGAAATCTTCAACTGCTCCGCCCCTGATACCGGCAACATGGAAGTGCTCTATCGCTACGGCACCGACGCGCAGAAGGAAGAATGGCTCAAGCCGCTGCTGGCCGGGGAAATCCGTTCCGCCTTCGCCATGACCGAGCCGGACCAGGCCTGTTCCGACGCCACCAACGTCCAGACCCGGATCGAGCGGGACGGCAACCACTATGTCATCAACGGCCGCAAGTGGTGGACCTCGGGCGCGATGGACCCCCATTGCACGCTGTTGATCGTGATGGGCAAGTCCAACCCCGATGCGCCCAAGCACCAGCAGCAGTCGCAGATCCTGGTGCCCAAGAACGCCCCCGGCGTTACCGTGGTGCGCAACCTGCCGGTGATGGGCTATGACGACAATCCGCACGGCCATTGCGAAGTGCTGCTCGGAAACGTCCGCGTCCCGGTGGAGAACATGATCCTGGGCGAAGGGCGCGGCTTCGAGATCGCGCAGGGGCGCCTCGGGCCGGGCCGGATCCATCACTGCATGCGCACCATCGGCGTGGCCGAGGAAGTGCTGGAAAAGATGATCCGCCGCCTGATGAGCCGCGAAACCTTCGGCAAGCGGCTGGCTGACCGTTCGGTCTGGGAACAGCGCGTGGCCGAAGCCCGCACCGACATCGAGATGAGCCGCCTGTTGACGCTCAACGCCGCCGACAAGATGGACAAGGTCGGCAACAAGGGTGCCCGCGCCGAGATCGCGATGATCAAGGTGGCCGGCCCCCGCCTTGCCCTCAAGCTGATCGACGATGCGATCCAGGCCCATGGTGCCGGCGGCCTCACCACCGATTTCGGCGTCGCCAAGATGTGGGCGCGTGTGCGCGGGTTGCGGCTGGCCGATGGTCCGGACGAAGTGCACAACCGCACCATCGCCCGCCTCGAATACCAGAAGTACAAGAACGCCTGAGGGGAAGCAGCATGAGCCAGTTTGACGACATCAAGCAATTCGGGCGTGGCAGCTATTGGCAGGCGCTGGACGTGGGCGGCAAGGGCAAGACCTTCCGCCGCACGGTGACCGAAGCTGATCTGGTGAATTTCATCTCAGCCACCGGCATGCTGGAGGTGCTGTTCACCGACGCGACCTATCAGGGTGCGGTCAAGGGTCGGCTGGTGCCCGCCGCGCTGACCTACAGTTTCATCGAAGGGCTGATCTTCCAGAGCGCAATCCAGGACGTGGGCCTGGCGCTGCTGGAAGTCTCGATGAAGGCGCTGGCCCCGGTGCTGGTCGGGGATACGATCTTCGCCGTGGTCGAAGTCACCAGCATCCGCCCCACCAGCAAGGGCAACCGCGCAATCGTGGCGTGGGAAGTCAAGGTCTACAACCAGCGCGAGGAAAACGTCCTGACCTATCAGGTAACCCGGATGGTCAAGGGCGACCCGGCGAAAGGCTGACCAACCCATGCCGACAACCTTCTTCGCCGCCTGGCAGGACCGGATCATCGATGATCCGGCACCCGTGGCGCTCGCCAAGGAATTCGAACGGCGCAAGGCCACCCGCGCCTTCTTCCTGATGCCCGAACCGATCCACCAGGACCCGGTGTTCTTCGGCGCATTGGAAGAGGCTTTGGGTGACCGGATTGCCGGAGTCTATGATTCGCTCCCGGCGCATTCCCCGCTGCCCGACGTGTTCGGCGCGGCGCGGCAGGCGCGCGATGCGGGGGCGGACATGCTGGTCAGCATCGGCGGCGGATCGAACATCGATGCCGCCAAGATGATCCAGTTCGCCATGGCAGTTGGCGCTTTCGACATGGAAACGGCGCTGGCCAGGCGCGGCAAGGAAGCAGCCAGATGCTTCCCCAGCAAGATCGCGCATGTCTGCGTGCCGACCACGCTGTCGGGCGCGGAATTCACTTATTTTGCCGGTGGGCGCAATCCGGCCACGATGCTGAAGGAGCCGTTTTCCGAGCCCGGCATCCTCCCCGCCACGCTGATCCTCGACCAGAAACTGGCCACCGGCACGCCGCAGCAATTGTGGCTGTCCTCGGGCCTTCGCGCGATGGACCATGCGGTGGAAGCGCTGTGCAGCCCGCGGATGCATCCGATGGGCGAAGTGCTGGGAGTGGAAGGGATCGCCCGGCTGCGCAAAGGCCTGACCATCACCCATGCCGACCCGTCGGACCTCGCGGCGCGCCGCACCAGCCAGTATGGCGGGTGGTTCGCCGCAATCGGGCTGATGTCGGGCGTGCCGATGGGCATCAGCCACGCCATCGGCCATGTCATCGGCAGCGTGTTCGACGTGCCGCACGGCCTCACCTCGTGCATTGCCCTGCCTTCGGTGATGGCGTGGAATTACGATGCCGCGCCAGAGAAATTTGAACCGATCGCCCGCGCCTTGGGCGGCACGCAAGGCCACCAGGCCCCCGACCTCCTGCGCCAGTTCATCGCCAGCCTCGGCTTGCCCACCACCATGGGCGAAGTCGGACTGGGCCGCGATGCCTTCGATGCCATCGCCAAAGGCACGATGCACGAAGGCTGGGCCAAAACCAACGTCCGCCCGGTGCGCGGCGAGGAGGATGTCGTCAGCATTCTCGAAATGATGATTTAAGGAACACCGATGAACTACGATCTCGATTTCACCGGCAAGACCGTCCTCATCGTCGGCGGGACCAGCGGCATCGGCAATGCCACCGCGCAGGGGTTCCGCAAGAACGGGGCGGAAGTCTACGTCTGGGGCACCCGGCCTTCCGCCGCCGATTACAGCGCAGATGATGGCTCGGACCTCACCGGCCTCCATTACCAGCAGATGGACGTGATGGATTTCGACGCCATCGCCGCCTACCAGCCGCCTTTCGCCAAGCTTGACGTGCTGGTCACCTGCCAGGGCGGGGTGGCCTACAAGCGGGCCGAATTCGAGATGGCAACGTTCCAGCGGATCGTCGACATCAACCTCAATTCGGTGATGGCCTGCTGCCTGAAGTTCGAGGAGATGCTGGAGGCGGCTGGCGGCAATATCGTCATCGTCGGCTCGATCGCCGGGTTCCATTCGACCTTCGGCAACCCGGCCTATGCCGCCTCGAAAACCGGCGTGGTCGGGCTGGTCCGCACGCTGGGCGAGGCTTGGGCCAAGAAGATCCGGGTCAATTCGGTCGCGCCGGGGTTCGTTGCCACCAAGCTCACCACTGCCACCACCTCGCGCCCAGACCGGCTGGAACGGGCCGTATCCAAGATCCCGGTCGGCCGCGCCGCCGCACCGGAGGAAATGGCCGGCCCGATCATGTTCCTCGCCTCGCCGCTGGCCAGCTTCATGGTCGGCCAGTCGCTGTGCGTGGATGGGGGTAGGTTGCTGGAGTGAGGGGGGCGGGGGGCTCATTACCAAAAGCCCAGCGTCCCATATGGTAAGCTCGTTAGATAGTCCGGGACTGCGTTAAAAGTTGCGACAGACGTGCGATGCGCTTCGTCCGTGATCGGCCAAGACTCGAATGATCCGCGCGAACCTTAGGCCTGCAGGACGCTGACATTAGTGTTGTCGGTTACGCAACCGGTCGCGTCAGTAGATATATTTAATTCGAGGCGCTGGAATAAATCATGCTTCAATTTTCCGGGACGACCATATCTTATACCAACCTGCACTGACTACAACCCACGCGCCCATTTGCGGCGTCCGATGGTCATGATGCGCCACGGCTGATCGATGAGTTTGTTCCACGCCTCGCAGCAGTGGTCGATGATGTTGTCGTGGGATGTGAAGACCCGGTTGGAG
>CANJYE010000079.1 GCA_947479055.1 Erythrobacteraceae bacterium | reverse complement strand
CCATAGCCTGTAACCTCGGGAAAAAGGGAACTTCATCGCCTTCGGCGGTTCCCTTTTTCCCGAGGTTACAGGCTATCGCGCGAGTCTGTGGCTGAAGCCAGTATCCGACTGAAGTCGGAGGGGTTCCTCCACGAAGCGGGACTCTAAAGGGGGCGGGACCATGCGCGCGGTCCGCCCCCTTTCTGTTATCAGGCCGCGACGGGCGGCAGGTGGATCGATTTCACTTCCATGAAGCCTTCAAGGCCATTGGGGCCAAGCTGGCGGCCGATGCCCGAAGTCTTGAACCCGCCGAACGGCGCGGCGACATCCATGTTGAACACGTTGACCCCGTAATTGCCGGTGCGGACCCGGCGGGCGACAGCGATGCCGCGTTCCTGGTCGGCGGTCCAGACCGTGCCCGACAGGCCATATTCGCTGTCATTGGCGATCTTCACCGCCTCTTCCTCGCCATCATACGGGATCACGCAGAGCACCGGGCCGAAGATTTCCTCCTGCGCGATGGTCATGTCGTTCGTCACATTGGCGAACAGCGTCGGCTCCACAAACCAGCCTGTGTTCATCGAACCCAGCCGTCCGCCGCCCATGACGAGGTCGGCGCCTTCCTCCCGCCCGGCCTTGATGTAGCCTTCCACGCGGCTACGCTGGCGCTCGGCGATCAGCGGGCCCATGTCGGTTTCGGGATCGGTCGGATCGCCCATTTTCAGCGCGCCCAGCCCGGCGGCGAACTTGCCGACGAACTCATCGTGGCGGCTGCGCGGGATCAGGATGCGGGTCTGGCCGACGCAGGCCTCGCAGCTGTTCATGGTCGAGGTGGCGACGATCCACGGCATCACTTCATCGAGATTGGCATCGTCGAGGACGATCGCTGCCGACTTGCCGCCCAGTTCGAGGCTGAACCGCTTGAGGTGCTGGCCGCACAGCGAGGCGACCTTGCGGCCGGTGGCGGTGCTGCCGGTGAAGGCGATCTTGTCGACCCCGGGGTGAACCACCAGCGCCTCGCTCGCCTCGCGGTCGGCCGGGACGATGTTGAGAACGCCCGCCGGCAAGCCGACAGCTTCGGCCACTTCGCCCAGCAACTGGCCATGGATCGGGCTTTCCGGCGCGGTCTTCAGCACCACGGTGCAGCCCGCGATCAGCGCAGGCGGGATAGCGAAGGACGCGATCACCATCGGCGCGTTCCACGGGGTGATGATGCCCGCGACGCCAACCGGCTCCTTGCGGACGATGAACGGCGTGACCAGCCCTTCGCGGCGTTCCTCGATCTGGTAGCTCTGCGCCATGTCGGCGTAATAACGAAAGTTCATCAGCACGATGCCGAGCTGGGCCTTGGAGCCCTTCTCATAGGGCTGACCCGCCTCGAGCGTGTTGGCGATGGCGAAATCATCGGCCCGCCGCTCGATCTCATCGGCCATGGCGGCGACATAGCGGGCGCGCTCCACCATCGGCAGATTGGCCCAGCTACTGTTGTCGAAAGTGTCGCGCGCGGCGCTGACCGCGGCATCGATATCGGCGGGCGAACCGGCCGGGACCGTGCCAATCACTGCCTCGCTGGAAGGCGAGCGAACGGTGATCGTGTCCTTCGTGGCCGGGGCGGACCAGCGGCCGGCGATATAGAACGCATCATTCCTGTAAGCGGGACATTTCATGGTGTGGCACCCTTTTCCGTTCCGGCAATCCCGCCCGCCATCTCCGAACGGCGGGCGGGATTGCGCGCGATAGCATCGCGGCCCGCATGCCCATGACCGCGCCGCATTGCAAGCCATGGTGCAGTACCTAAAGCACCAGGTCGCCGGGCAGCAGCAGGTTCACGTCGATCAGCTGAAACTCCAGTTCGCCGATCTTGTCGCCGTTCACATCGGCCCGGACGATCAGATGAGCGCCGACATCGACCACCCAGACCGAATGGGCCGCCGGTCCGCTGGCGGAAAAGGCAAAAGCCTGGTTGCCGACGAGCGTCGTATCCGCATCGATCAGGTGCAGATCAATCTTGTCGATGCCGTTGGTGAAATCATGGAGCAGGTCGCGCGCCGCGCCGGGGGTCGATTCGGCGGTGGAGCGGAACAGGAAAATGTCGCTGTCGCTGTCGGTCCCGCCATAGATCACATCCCGGCCCGTTCCGCCGATCAGGCGGTCTGCCCCGGCCCCGCCGCGCAGCAGGTCGCCGCCGCCCGAACCGTCGATATTATTGTCGCCGGCATTGCCGGTGATGTCATTGGCGAGATCGTTGCCAGTGCCAAAGCTGCTGCTGCTGCCATTCAGCACCAGCCGCTCGACATCGGCGGCCAGCGCATAGCTGACGAGGGAAAAGACCGTGTCTGTCCCCGCCCCGGTGACTTCGCGAACCGAATCCCCTGAGGTGTTGACGAAATAGGTGTCGTCACCCGCACCGCCTGCCATGATGTCCGCGCCCTTGTTGCCATTGAGCGTATCGTTTCCGCCCCCCCGAAGAGCTTGTCATCGCCCGGCCCGCCGTCGAGGAGATTCGCGCCGCCATTGCCGGTCATGATGTTGGCAAGATCATTGCCGGTCGCGTCGATATCGCCGGTGCCGATCAGCTTCACCCGCTCGACAAATCTTGTGCCAGCATCGCTGTCGAGGCTGAAGGTGACGAGGCTCGACACGGTATCTACTCCGCCGGCGTCATTGAAGATCGTGTCGCTGACCGCCTCGGATACCCGGTCGCCGAGTGAATCGACAAAATAACTGTCATTGCCGGTCCCGCCGGACATCCGGTCGTCTCCCAGCCCGCCAACGAGCAGATCGGCACCGACCCCGCCAATCAGCCGGTCGTTGCCGGCCATGCCGTAGAGCTTGTCAGCACCGAGCCCGCCATCGATCGTGTTGTCGGCCGTATTGCCCCGGATGAAATTCGCCGATTGGCCGCCGGTCAGTATGATGGAGCCAGCATCCATGTAGATATTCTCGACATTGGCACCGACCGTGTAGCTCGCAACGCTCACGCGCGCAGTGTCGCTGCCCTCGTCGACATTCTCGAACAGCAACTCCATCCCGCTGGTAATGTAGAATGTATCGTCCCCCAGCCCGCCATGAAATCTGTCGGCTCCGCCAAGCCCATGGAAGCGGTCATTACCCGCATCGCCAAAGAACCTGTTGGCCAAAGCATTGCCGCGCAGAACATCGTCAAAGGTTGAACCTTCGATCGTCTCGATGCTGGTCAGTTTGTCCAGCCCTGCGCCGACCGTGTCCTGGAACCCGGCGAGGGCGAGGTTGACCTGCACCCCGGCTTCTGCGGTCAGATAGCTGGCGATATCATCGCCGCCGCCACCGTCGATCTCGTCCTTGCCGTTGCCGCCCTCGAAATAGTCGGAGAAGGCTCCGCCGGTAAGGATATCGTCGCCGTCACCGGCGAAGACCACGCCGGTGACCTCGCCGGTCACGCCGAGATACTGGTCGGCCCCCGCGCCCATTTCGATGTTGCCGTTGATCGTGCCGCTGTTGTTGACGCGGTTTTCGCCGGTGTTGTGCAGATCGACCAGGACCGCGCCGTTGATCTCGCCGGTGTTGTCCAGCACCAGCGCGCCGCCATAGGCCCCGGTGAAGGAAATCGCGATGTCGCCGTTGATCTGCCCGCTGTTGACGATGTGCGATCCTGCATCGACCAGGATGCCGATGCCCAGATAGTCGAACGAGGTCGATACTGCGGTGATATTGCCGCTGTTGATGATCCGCTGGGTGCCAAAGGAGGAATAATCATACAGCGCCACCGCGCCTGCCCCGCCGGTCGCGACCAGATCGCCCGAATTCTCGAAATCGGCGCCGTTCTGGGCATAGATCGCTGATGCGAAGCCGAGCGTCGAATGCGCCTCGATCAGCCCGCTGTTGACCACCACCTTGGGATCGATACCGGGCGTGGAGGCATAGGCGGTCAGCACCGCGATCGCTTCGCCCGCTTCGGCCCGCGCGGTGATGGTGCCGCTGTTGTCCAGCCAGCCGCTCGGCCCCGCACCGTTCGATTCCAGCGCCCAGGCAAAGCCATCGCCATGGGCGATCGCCTCGATCGTCCCGCGGTTGACAACATCGGACTGCGGCACGTTGAGAATGGATATCGCCCATGCCCGCCCGGAGGCGTTTTCGGCATGGATCACGCCATCGTTGAGAATATCGGCATCATCGGCAATCTGCCCGCTCGGGGCAATCGTCGCGACCAGATTGATCAGGATTTCCGGGCCGAGGTTCTGCCAGGTCACGCCCTGTTCGATCACGATGTCGCGCGGCGAATTGTAGAGCATGACATCGACTACCGCGTCATCCAGCACCAGCCCGCTCGTCCCGCCCGGCGCGGGTGCCACCGCACCGCTGCCGACCGCATCCAGCCCGAAGCCGCCCGCCGGGGCGCTAGCCGCCAGATCGACCACCACATCGCCTTCCGCCAGAACCGAATCCGACCCGTTGGTGAACAGGTTGAACGTCACACCATCGACCAGCTGCGTGCCGGCGGCAGACCAGCCATCGACCAGCGTGACCTGGTTGCTGGAATCGCCAAACAGGGTGAGTTGCCGCTCGCCCCCGGTCAGCGCCACGATGTCAGCGGCCCGCACGATCAGATCGTTGTCCTTGCCCAGCCGGATCGCCTCCATCTCCGCCACCCGGCCCGATGCGACGATCAGGGACAGATCGAACAGCCGGTTCCGCGCCCCCAGTTGCCAGCTATCGTTGCCGTCACCGCCGGTGATGAAAGCGAAGGCGAGATTGTCGGTCTCGATCAGGTCATCGCCCGCGCCGCCATCGGCGTAGTCGCGGCCGAAAGTGATGATCACATCCTTGCCGAATTCGCCATAAAGCCCGTCATTGCCCGCCCCGCCGGTCAGCGTATCGTCGCCGAATCCGCCCAGCAGCAGGTCGTTGCCTTCCCGGCCATCGACCACGTCGGCATGGTCGCCGGCGGAAACACGGTCGGCCAGGGTCGAGCCGATGAAACTGTCCTCGCCATCGCCCAGCAGGATCAGGCCATCGATCTGCCCGCCCGCGCTGTCGATGCTGTCTTCGCCCTTGCCGGTGTCGATCAACCCTTCGATCCGGCCACGATTGGTGATGATGTCATCGCCATTGAACAGCAGCACGTCGCCGTCGATCAGGCCGGTGGCGGTGTTGTTGATCTGTTCGATCCCGTTCATGTCGATCGAGAAGTTTAGTTCCTCGTCGTCCGACGGGGCGTAGATCGCGCGGTCGGCCCGGATCGTGCCGCTGTTGGTGACGATCATCTGCTCGACCGCCAGATGGCCCAGCCACAGCGCGACCGAAGGTTTGCCGCCTGCCAGGGCAGAGGCCTCGATCAGCCCGGCATTGTCAATGATCCCGCCCGGCAGGCCGGCATAGCCGCCCCGCCCGACCCAGATGGCGCGCGCTTCCCTCCCTTCGGCCAGGATGCGCCCGGTGGCGGTGTTGTAGATCTGGGCGCCGTTTTCGAAGAACAGCGCGGCGGCAAAGCCGGTCTGCAGCGCGAAAGCGCCCGGATCGGGCGTGGCCTGGGCCGCAATCAGTCCGCTGTTGTCCAGCCGCATGAAAGGGTCTTCGGCAAACCACGCCTGCGCATTGCCGATATGGGAAATGGCGTAGATGCTGCCGCTGTTGGAATGGCGCAGCTCCATGCCCGGATTGTCGCTCGGGGTGGTGGTGACGATGCCGAAGACATAATTGTCCCCGCCATTGCCTTCGGCCACGATCAGCCCGCTGTTGTCGAGCGCCATCACGTCCAGCGCCCGAACCGGCCCCTGATCCGACCAGTTCCACAAGGTGCCCTGGTTGGTCAGCCGCTGGTCATGAAACAGGACCGGGCTACCGAAGCTGGGATTGTAGTAAGGCCCCGGCATCGCCCCTTCCGGATCGATCACCTCGCCGACAATCACCGTGCCCGCCGTGACAGTGTAGGGCGCGGAAACTGCCGGATAGGGCGCAGGATCAAAGGTGGTGTGGCGAACGTCGGACGTCGGACGGGCGCCCGGCGAAGGTATGAGCGATGGCAAATCCGTTTCCCCCCTGCACGCGCCCCGACGGACACGCTTGTTTCCAGCGGCCTAACACATATCCCGCGAGGCTGAACAGGCGATGACCGGTGGCAGGGCAGACCACAATCACGCCAGAACCGCATTTCCCGGACCGCATATCGCGCTGTCGTGTTGACAAGCCCGAACGCCCTGCCCTAAGGGCACGCCCCTACCCCGTGCCCAGATGGCGGAATTGGTAGACGCACCAGCTTCAGGTGCTGGCGCTCGCAAGGGCGTGGAGGTTCGAGTCCTCTTCTGGGCACCATTTTTTTCGCACAAACTATTGTTTTTGCTAAACTTTCCCTTCGGGGGAAATTTTCTATCCCCTCAAATATCCACCTTCAGCATCGCGATAGATGGGCCCGCAACCCTTGATGAAACCTTGATGTTTCGGAGATGGCGACACCACCCTATATACGCCGGTTGATGCGGAATAGGGAATCTGCAATCAAAGCTGGGTGGTTGGCTAATTCCGCGCGGAGGACTTCGTAACCCCGTCGAACGTAGGTCGGGTAAGACTTCTTGGCCGGGTGGCTGCTCGTGTAAGTCCAAGGCATTGCCCAAAAGCGGCAGCGCCTTGAGCTGCATTCAGAGTTGCGGACACCTGGCTTAAGCCGGTACCCTCAGCTCAAAAAGGAAATGGTGATGGCAAATAAGTTCGTCAAATTGGGCAACATAAAAGGCAAGCCAATTTCTGAGATTGTCAAAAAAGTTGGCAAGCCGAATTCCATATCCGCGATGGCGGGCGGACAGCTTTATCAGTGGATCAAGACAAGCATTTTTTTTGGAAGCTATCACTATGGCATATCGGTTGATGCCGATGGCAATGCTATTGGATACACCCACCAATACACGAAGTAAGCGAAGCCCCTAAATTAGGGTGCTTTCGGGCATTTCCTGCCATTCTTGCGCACTAAAAGCAGCACCTTCCTATGCGGAAGGCCGGGCGCGTATCTTGTCGCGGCGTATTTCAGTTATTCTCCGATGCATAGCCAGCGCCAGCCCACTTGAGCGGTCGCCTGGTGATAGCACTTGCCGCACCTGAGGTTAGATGCTCCAAAGGATACAAACTACCGAGGGGTACACTTTTGTATGGCCAGCTCGCCTATAAAACATTGGATCGTTGGCTCTGCTTTCAAGGATCGCAATGAAGATCAAACCAACCGTTTCTTAAGTGAGGGGCTTTGGGAGATCGATAGCCCGTCGGTGTCCGTCGTCAGAACATTTGGCGCAGATCGCGGCGTAAATTAGCGGAGCATCGGCCTCGTCTGGAGGTTGATATTAAGCGGCGAGTTTGCGGTGCTGCAAGCGCCGATGTTCGATGGTCTGTCGT
>CANJYE010000078.1 GCA_947479055.1 Erythrobacteraceae bacterium | reverse complement strand
CCTGGACGATGTTGCCCGAGGCATAGATCGTATCATTGCCCGCATCGCCAAAGATATTGGGGGAGTACTGCGCCGGGCGCGCGTCAATCGTGTCGTTGCCATCGCCGCCATACAGGCTGGAGCCGCGGAAGCCGGAATTGTAGTTGGCCAGAATGTAATCGTTGCCGCCCGCGCCGTAGATGTGGGTGCCGAGCATGTACTGGTTGTCCATCAGGACCAGCACGTCGGCATAATTGCTGCCTTCCAGATAGCCGATGTTTTCGATGTTCTTGTAGACACCCAGCCCGATCGTCATCGTGCCGCCATTGTCGAGCTGACGGAAATCGGCATTCACGCCTGCGCTGGCACCCTGAAAGCTGACGTACAGGACGTCGCCGTGTCCGACCTGCGAACCGCCGTCGACGCTGTCATTGTAGCCGGCGAACAGCATGTCGTCGAAATCGCCACCGTCCAGCACGTCGGCCTCGCTCCCCTTGTCGAGAGATTCAGCGTTGGCTGGTGCGTCATATGGATCGGTGACGGCCAAGTTCCGCGCGCCGGAAAAGATGATGTCCCAGCCGGCCAGTCCGATCAGCGTATCGCTGCCGCCATTGCCGACGATGACGTCCGCGTTGTCGGTGCCGGTGTAGCTATTGTTCCCGGAAGTGCCGATATATTCCGTCATAAGTGCCCCCTCGCCTCGGGCTGTGGCTAACGCCCGGCAAATGGGCGGTCAAACAGGAAGTTGTTCAAATCCATGAATGCAGGGCATGGATTGTCACGCCAATTCAGACCAGAAGAAAATCCGCCGCGACAACGGCGGTGCCGGGAATGAGGTGGGCAAATTTGACAGCGCTGCCAAAACCGCTGCCGTCGGCATCATAAAGCAAATCGCCGGTCATGCTGTTGTAGATGACCCGGTCAAACATATCGAGCGCGGCAGGACCGGTGACAAAGTTCGCGGCAGACAATGTGCCGCCCGCCGGGAGTCCGGAAAATGTCGCGCGTGCGAGCACGATCTTGTCCTCGGCCGAATGGAAATCGGTGATGGTATCGAAATTTCCGCCCGCCGGCGCGGTATCGAACACGAACCGGTCGGTGCCTGCCCCGCCGGTGAGCGTGTCGGCGCCGCCCTTGCCGTTGAGGACATTGTTGCCGGTATTGCCGAGAATGGTGTTGGCGGCAGTGTTGCCTGTGCCATTGATATTGGCATTGCCGACAAGCTTCAGCGTTTCGATGTTCTCGCCGAGCGTGACGCTGACCGATGCCTCGACCGTATCGTTGCCCTGGCTGGCCCCCTCGGTGATAGTGTCTCCACCATTGTCGACGAAATAGAGATCGTTACCACCGCCGCCGTTCATGCTGTCGGCACCACCCTTGCCATTGAGAGCATTGTTGCCGGCATTGCCGAGGATGGTGTTGGCACTGGCATTGCCGGTGCCATCGATATTGTCACTTCCAGAAAGGGTCAGCTTTTCGAGCGTGGCAGCCAGCGTGTAACTGACGGCCGATATCACCGTGTCAGTGCCCTGGCCGACGAGTTCGATAACCTTGTCCAGAGTGTTGTCGACGACATAGCTATCGTCGCCAATGCCGCCAGTCATCTGGTCGGCGCCGGCACGGCCGTCGAGACGATTGTTGCCGTCGTTGCCGAACAGCTTGTTGTCGAGGCCGTTGCCGGTGGCGTTTATGTTCGCGGCACCAAGGAGGCGGAGGAATTCGACATTTGCCGGCAGGGCGTAGCTTGCCGATGACAGGACCGTGTCATTGCCTTCTCCGAGGGCTTCGAGCACCGCGTCTCCAGCAAGATCGACATGATAGGTATCGTTGCCGATGCCGCCACGCAGGCTGTCGATGCCGCCATCGCCGATCAGCGTATCGTTGCCGCCATTGCCGAACAGAGTGTCGTTGCCTCCATTGCCAATCAACGTATCGTTGCCGTCATTGCCGGTCAGGCGATTGGCCCCGGCATTGCCGGTGATGGTGTTGGCGAAGCCGTTGCCGGTCAGGTTGATGCTGCTTTTGCCGAGCTGGTTGGATGTCTCGAGCCGCTCAACCTCTGCCTGCGACGCGAGCACGAAACTGACCGAGGCTATGACGGTATCGGTCCCGCCGGCTGCGGCTTCGATCACCCGGTCATTCGCATTGTCGACATGGTATTCGTCATTTCCGGCAAGGCCGGTCATGATGTCTGCATTAAGGCCCCCTATGATGACATCGTCGCTTGCTGTCCCGGCTAGATGATCCGCCCCGGTCGTTCCGACAATCGCGTCCGCGACGAAGGGATTGTCGATCCTGAACAACTGGCGCTGGTGGCCATCCCATGCGTGGAACATGAAAAATCGGGATCCCGGCCCGACCAGCAGCTCATTGCCGTTACTTTCCGCATACATGTAGCCAGCCGGCACCGCGATCGTGTGAACGGCTGTCCAGGTGTCGGTCTCGATCTGAATGATGACGCTCCGGTAATCGACCGTATCGACCACGGCGAACAGGTTTTCGCCGGTTTCGTCAAAGGCCACGCCCATTGTGTAGGCCATGTAGGGCAGCGATATTCTCAGATCGATGATGAGATTGAGATTTTCATCATAGATATTCGGACCTTGCGCGATCAGTCCGGGGGCGAGCGCTTCGGCATGGCCATATGCCGAACCTGCGGCGAGGAGGCTGCCGGACGGAATGTCGAGCAGGTACTGGTTGCCTGCGGGCGAGAGGTTGGCCTCGCTGATCAGCAACCGGTTGAAATCAGGCCCGGTGGTCAGAAGCGGATCATAGAACATGTCATAGGGTTGAAATGTGTTGTGCAGGGTCGAGAATACGCCGGTGTCCAGGTTCAGCGAGGTGACTGTGGACCACCCGGACCCGCCGGGCGAAAGATAGACCGTATAATCGGCGGTAATGGCGACATCGTTGATTCCGGACGAGGAAACCGCGCTGTAGACAAACGGCGTGACGACATCGGTGGCAAGATCGAGGCGATAGGCGATCATCCCTCCGGTTTCGCGTGCGACCATCAGGAACGAATCGTCCGGCGAGATCGCCAGGGCATTGCCCTGTTCGACCGTCCAGCTTTCCAGCCAGTCGCCGGTTTCGGCGTCATAGGCCTGGACGAGATTCTGCCCGCTTGCGGTCAGGTAGAGCGTGAGGCCATCGCCACTGAGGACAAAGTCGCCCAGCGGGCCGGGAAAAATCTGCGTGCTGGCTGCCGGTGTCAGGGCCGGGGGAGAAATCGTCATTGCCGTCCTGGCTCCAGCACTGTCGGGAAAAGGATGTGGTTTGGAAGGGATATCGCCCTTCGGGACATGATTAAGGGCTGCTAATCAGATATCTCCGGCCGGTCAATCGCCCGGAACGAGCGATAGCCATGGCCCGGACAGCCGGGTCGCCCTCTTGACCTTCCCGAACATCTGGGGAACAGACACGCCCCATGTCCCTCACCAAAATCTCCGTCCGGGGTGCGCGCGAGCATAACCTCAAGGGCTTCGATATCGACCTGCCGCGCGATGCGCTGATCGTCATCACCGGCCTGTCCGGCTCGGGCAAATCCAGCCTCGCCTTCGACACGATCTATGCCGAAGGGCAGCGGCGCTATGTGGAATCGCTGAGCGCCTATGCCCGCCAGTTCCTGGAGATGATGCAGAAGCCCGATGTCGAGCATATCGACGGACTCAGCCCCGCCATCTCGATCGAACAGAAAACCACCAGCCGCAATCCGCGCTCGACCGTGGCGACGGTGACGGAAATCTACGATTACATGCGGCTCTTGTGGGCGCGCGTCGGCGTGCCCTATTCGCCCGCCACCGGCCTGCCGATCGAGGCGCAGACGGTGTCGGCGATGGTCGATCGGGTGATGGCCCTGCCGGAAGGGACGCGGGCCTATCTGCTCGCCCCGGTGGTGCGTGGGCGCAAGGGTGAATACCGCAAGGAGCTGGCCGAATGGCAGCGCGCCGGCTTCACCCGCGTGCGGATCGACGGGGCGTTCCACGCGATCGAGGAAGCCCCCGCGCTCGACAAGAAGTTCAAGCACGACATCGAGGTGGTGGTCGACCGGATCGCGGTGAAGGATGGCATCCAGACCCGGCTGGCCGACAGTTTCGAACAGGCGCTCAAGCTGGCCGAGGGGCTGGCCTATGTCGACCTGGCCGACGGGACGGTTCCAGGGCGCGAGGCGGAGGATGCCGGCGGCGCGATGAAAGGCACGGGCCTGCCGCCCAACCGCATCGTCTTTTCCGAGAAATTCGCCTGCCCGGTGTCCGGCTTCACGATCGAGGAGATCGAGCCACGGCTGTTCTCCTTCAACGCGCCGCAGGGGGCCTGCCCGGCCTGCGACGGGCTGGGCGAGAAGCTGCTGTTCGACCAGCAGCTGGTGGTGCCGAACGAGGCGCTCACTCTCAAGCAGGGGGCGGTGGTGCCCTGGGCCAAGAGCAATCCGCCGTCGCCCTATTACATGCAGGTGCTGGAAAGCCTCGCCACCGAGTTCGGCTTTGCCCTGACCACGCCCTGGCAGGATCTGCCGGGCGAGGTGCAGCTGGTGATCCTCTATGGCACCGGCGGCAAGGCGGTGCCGCTGACGTTCAAGGATGGGCGCAAGAGCTACACCGTGCACAAGGCGTTCGAGGGGGTGATCGGCAATCTCAACCGCCGCATGCTGCAAACCGAAAGCGCCTGGATGCGCGAGGAACTGGCCAAGTTCCAGACCTCGCAGCCGTGCGAGACCTGCCAGGGCGCCCGGCTCAAGCCCGAGGCGCTGAGCGTGAAGATCGCGGGCGAGAGCATCTCCGGCCCGGTCCGCCTGTCGGTGGCCGATGCGCTGGCGTGGTTCTCGGTGCTCGACGCCAAGCTCAACCCGCAGCAAAGCCAGATCGCCCGCGCCATCCTCAAGGAAATCAACGAGCGGCTGGGCTTCCTCAACAATGTCGGGCTCGACTACCTCAATCTAGACCGGACCAGCGGTACGCTGTCAGGCGGGGAAAGCCAGCGCATCCGCCTTGCCAGCCAGATCGGCAGCGGGCTGTCGGGCGTGCTCTATGTGCTGGACGAGCCTTCCATCGGCCTCCACCAGCGCGACAACGACCGGCTGCTGGAAACGCTCAAGCGCCTGCGCGATCTCGGCAACACCGTGATCGTGGTGGAGCATGACGAGGATGCGATCCGCCATGCCGACCATATCGTCGATCTCGGCCCCGGCGCGGGGGTGCATGGCGGCGAGATTGTGGCGCAGGGCGTGCTGGCCGATATCCTCGCCTGCCAGGAAAGCCTGACCGGCCAGTACCTCACCGGCGCCCGCCGGATCGAGGTTCCGGCCAAGCGCCGCAAGGGCAACGGCAAGAAGATCACGGTCCACAACGCCCGGGCCAACAATCTGCGCAATGTCACCGCCTCGATCCCGCTTGGCACCTTCACCTGCGTCACCGGGGTTTCGGGCAGCGGCAAGTCCAGCTTCACCATCGACACGCTGCACGCCGGCGCGGCGCGGGCGCTCAATGGCGCGCGGGTGATCGCGGGGGCGCATGACAGGATCACCGGCCTTGAACATTGCGACAAGGTGATCGAGATCGACCAGTCCCCGATCGGCCGCACCCCGCGTTCCAACCCCGCCACCTACACCCAGGCCTTCACCCAGATCCGCGACTGGTTCGCCGGCCTGCCCGAAAGCCTTGCGCGCGGCTACAAGCCGGGGCGGTTCAGCTTCAACGTCAAGGGCGGGCGGTGCGAGGCGTGCCAGGGCGACGGGCTGATCAAGATCGAGATGCACTTCCTGCCCGATGTCTATGTCACCTGCGAACAGTGCCACGGCCGCCGCTACAACCGCGAGACGCTGGAAGTGAAGTTCCGCGGCCATTCCATCGCCGATGTGCTCGACATGACGATCGAGGACGCGGAGGAGTTCTTCAAGGCCGTCCCCGCCATCCGCGACAAGATGCACATGCTGAACGAGGTCGGCCTCGGCTATGTCAAGGTCGGCCAGCAGGCCACCACGCTGTCGGGCGGCGAGGCGCAGCGGGTGAAGCTGGCCAAGGAACTCTCCCGCCGCTCCACCGGGCAGACGCTGTATATCCTGGATGAGCCGACCACCGGCCTCCATTTCGAGGATGTGCGCAAACTGCTCGAAGTGCTCCAGCGGCTGGTTGATCAGGGCAATTCGGTGGTGGTGATCGAACACAATCTCGATGTGATCAAGACCGCCGACTGGATCCTCGATCTTGGCCCCGAAGGCGGCGTGCGCGGCGGGGAAGTGGTGGCGGAAGGAACGCCCGAACAGGTCGCCGCCAATCCGCGCAGCTTCACCGGGGGGTATCTCAAGGGGATGCTGGCAAAGGCCGTTCACGCCTGAACCGGCTCCACGAAAAGGAAACAATCGATGAGCATCATACCGGAACGCTTCGCCGACATCATGCAATCCACCGCTCTCGCCTATCTGGCGACGACCGGGCCGGACGGCGCGGCGCAGGTCAGCCCGGTGTGGTTTATCTGGGATGGCGCGGCGCTGCGGTTCAGCACGCTGCGGGCGCGGCAGAAATGCCGCAACATGGAACGCGAACCGCGCATGGCGGTGGCGATCACCGATCCGGCCAACCCCTATCGCTCGCTCGAACTGCGCGGAACGGTGGTGCTGGAGGACGATCCGGACAAGCTCTATCCCCACGTCGTCAACCGCAAATACCTCGGCACGGATGCCGACCCGGCCCACCTCCCGCCGGAAGACAAGCGGGTGATCGGGGTGTTTACGCCGGAGAAGGTGCTGGTGTTCGGGGCATGAGGAAGTGAGCGCCTATCGACCCGAATTCGAGGCGGCCTTGCGCCTGTTCGCTCGTGTCAGCGAGGCTATGCATCAGCGGGGGCTGTCCCGGCCAATTCTGGTCGGCGGGGCGGCGGCGGAGCTCTATTCGACCAGTACGCTGACCACCGGCGATTTCGACATGTGCTCGATTCCGCAGCCGGAACTGGAAGAGGAAATGCAACGCCTCGGCTTCATCAGGCCCCATGGCGCGGGTCAGATGCTGAAGGGCTGGGTGCATCCGGAACTCAAGCTCGGATTCGAAGTGGTCGCGGAAGTGCCAATGGATGGCAACGTCGATTCAGCGCATATCCGGTTGGTCCAGCCGATCGGTGAAACTGCCCTGTTCAGGGTGATCTCGGTCGAGGATCTCATGGCCGATCGCATGGGGCAATTCGCTTCTGGGACCGCTTCCGACCGGATCGAGCAGGCCCGCATCCTGCTGGCGCTTCACCCTGACGCGGATATGGAGTATCTGGAACGGCGTATCCGCGAAGAAACGATGGGCGATTATGGCGTCGAAGACATCCAAGGCTGAAGCCGAAGCCCCGGTCATCCAGATGGCCGAGATGGGCGAACGCATCGCCGCGCGCAAGGCGGAGCTAGGCCTGCCCGAACCGCCGCGCAATGCCGGCACCCGCCGCACCGCCAGCAAGCGCGCCTTGCTCAAGGCGATCGAGGATGCGGGCGGGAAGTGGTGAATTTAGGGGTTGAGTAAGCTGCCGCGGCCATTTTTCGCTGCAACCCCATCCCTCACGGACGTTCGTAAGATATAGAATTAACCCCACTAGGGTCAGGACCTGTTAAATTGCTTGCATGATGGGCTGAGGGTTGATTCAATGGTGGCACCAGGAGGTGCTGCTTGTGGACGATCTGTTTATGCTGAGCGAGGTGCAGATGCGCCGGATCAAGCCATTTTTCCCGCGATCGCAT
>CANJYE010000077.1 GCA_947479055.1 Erythrobacteraceae bacterium | reverse complement strand
ATAAAACAGCGAGAAAGGATCAAGCGAAAGACTATCGAACATCGGCGCTTGCAACACCGCAAGCTAGCCGCCTAACATCAACCCCCAGACGAGGCCCGCACTCCGCTAATTTACGCTGCAAATTGCGCCAAATGTTCTGACGACGGACACGAGGGCAGGATCTGGCCATCCTGCATCGCCAGCAGCGGGGCCTTGCGGATGATCCCGTCGCTGTCCCCGGCGATGCTGAGAAAGCCGCTGCCCGCCGCCGCCCGCTCGATCGGCGGGAGCGAGAGGATGGCATTGCTATAATTTGGCAGAGCGGTTCCGGGCGGTGTACCGGAAACGGCAATACCAGCTTTGGGCTCGGCCCGCTGGCGCATGCCATCGCGCGTCAGGAAATAGCCGGTGACGACCGGCATCTGGCTCATCGCGCTGGCCAGTTGCGCGTCATTGTCGGGTAGGTCGCGCAGCGCGGCAATCACGCGCAGATCGCCATTGGTCCTGGCCATGCTGTCCGCGATCCGGGGGGGAGAAGTACGATCGGGTTCGGAAAAGACGATATCGAGCGCGATCGCGGCTGCACCGGCATCGCTCAACTGCCGCATCAGCCGGGCGACATCGGTGCGTGGCCAGGGCCATTGCCCTTGCCGCCGCAGCGATTCCTCGTCGATATCGACAATCCTGACCGGCACCGGCTGGTAGGTGCGCGGCTCCGCCCGGACCAGCGCATCGAAGAAGCGGTAGCCGGTTTCCTTCAGCCCCTGCACGCCAGCCAGCTGCATCGCGAACACGGCCAGCAGCGCCAGCGCGCCAGGAAGCGCGGCACTGCGCCAGACCGAGTTCAGGATACGGCTGATCTGCATGGCCGAAGCTGGTCCACCCTTTCGCAATCACAGGAATAGCAAAGCCTGATGCCCGCCATAAGGCCTGATTCATCCGCGCGCCGCCAGACCGCAAACGGCGATATGACCGGAAATGCGCTGGCAAACCGGAAGGAAGCTACAGCCAGGCCCGGTTGTAGGCATCCACCACTTGCGCGAGGGTCGATACCGCCAGCGTTTCCGGATCGCGCAGCGAGGGAATGAGGCCAATCGGCGCGGCGATTGCGGCGATTTTCTCCGCAGCGACGCCTGACGCGGCGAGCCTTTCGCAGCGCTGCTCGTGAGTCGCCCGGCTCCCCATCGCCCCGACATGGAACGCGTCCGACGCAAGGATCGGGCCGAGCAGCACCACATCCCAGTCATGGTCATGGAAGAACAGCGCGCAGGCGCTCCAGCGGTCGAGCGGGACTGCGGGAATTTCGCCAAGCCCCCTGAGCAGGATCGGCTGCGCCCCCTCACCGGCCAGTTCGTCCGCCAGCGTCTGTTCCGTAGTGCAGACCAGCGTCTCGATCCCGACCGCGCGGGCGGTGTCATGCAGGCAACTTACGGTCCGGCCCTGCCCGAAGATGACCAGACGCAATGGCGGGACATGATCGACCGCTATGGCCGCTGGCGAACATGTCACGCCGAATCGCTCGCCGCCATCCAGCAGATCCACCACCCCTTGTCCCCTTGGCAGGCGCAGGCGGAACGGCTCCCTCGCCTCGATCCGGTCGAGAATCTGGTGGCCCATCCCGGCCGGCAGTTCGTTGAACAACAGGTCGATCGAACCACCGCAGGGCAAGCGGATGTCGATATAGGGCGAACCCTGGCCGAGCCGCAGCTCGCGCGCCCGGCATTCAGCCAGTGCCGCCAGCGCTTCGCTGACGATCGCCTGTTCGACGCAGCCTTCCGACAGCGAGCCGACGTATCGGCCATCCTCGCTTACCGCGAGATGCGCGCCGGGATTGCGTGACGATGCCCCGGTTACGGCATAAAGCGTGACCAGTATCACGCGTTGCCCGCTGTCCTGGGCGGCGGCGGCGAAGGCAAACAGGGGATGGGTGCTGAACATGGCCGATGGCGGATCAGGGCTGGCGGGGCGTGTTGCCGTGGTGCTGCTGGCAGCCGGCCGGGCAACACGATTTGGCGCGCCTAAACTGCAGGCCCGGCTGTCCGGGCGCCCGGTGATTCACCATGTGGCACAAACCTTGGCTGACATGCCCTTCGCCTACAGGCTGTGTGTTTCAACACAAGAGGGAGTCGATCTTTCCTTGTTCGGGTTTGAACCGGTGACAATCCCGGCCGGTCTGCCGATGGCGCGTTCGATCAGCGCAGGCGTGGCGGCGGCCGGGGAACGCGATATCGATGCAGTGCTGATCGCGCTGGCCGACATGCCCTTTGTCGACCGCAGCCATTTCGATACCCTGCTGACGGCGTTTGACGGCTCCGTAGTGGGTACCAATGGTTGCGGCGTCGCGATGCCCCCGGCGATTTTCGGACGCAGCCATTTCGCGCAACTAACCAGGCTGTCCGGCGACAATGGCGCGCAAGCGCTGCTGCGCACCGCGCCGCTGGTAACAGCGCCGGTCGAAAAATTGCTCGATATCGACACGCCCGACGATCTTCTTGCCGCCGAAGCCCTTGGCGGACAGCAGAATGGCTGATACCCAAGGTCCGGAAGCCGCCGGGCAAGAATGAAACAATCACCGGTGGGGATGACGAGGCTGGAAGATTCATGACGGGATTTCAATATTCAGCGCCAGTCAGCGTCGAGGAGGCTGTTGCCCTCCTCGCTGTCGATGGCAAGGCCCGGCTGCTTGCCGGGGGTACCGACCTGATGGTCCAGATGCGATCGGGCCGGGTCGCGCCCTCGCAGGTGGTGGACATCAAGCGCATTCCGGGTGCGATCGGCATCCGTCAGGAAAACGGCGGCTTCGTGATCGGCGCGGGAACGTCCTGCGCGGCACTGGGTGAACATGCCGCGCTGTGCGCCGCCTGGCCGGGGGTGGTCGAAGGCGCCAATCTGATCGGATCGACCCAGGTTCAAGGCCGCGCGACCATGGCCGGCAATCTCTGCAACGCGTCGCCCGCTGCCGACAGCGTGCCCGCTCTGGTCGCCGCCGGGGCGCGCTGCCTGGTCGTCGGCCCACAAGGCCAGCGCGAGATCGCGGTGCAGGATATCCCGGTAACCCCGGGCCGCAATTCGCTCGCACCGGGCGAATTCGTGCTGGAACTGCGCCTGCCCGCCCGCCCTGCCGGGGCGAGCGACGCCTATCTGCGGGCAATCCCGCGCACAGAAATGGATATCGCCGTGGTCGGCGCGGGGGTGAACCTGGTGGTTGCGCCCGACGGGACGATCATCGAAGCCCATGTTGCGCTGGGCGCGGTGGCGCCGACCGTCCTGCTGGTAAAAGATGCCGGTGCCGCACTGGTCGGCAGCAAGCTCGACGATGCCGCGCTCCAGCGAATGGAACAAGCCGTCAGCGCGGCCTGCAAGCCGATCAGCGACAAGCGCGGCACAGCCGAATACAGGAAGTCGATCGCGGCAGTTCTTGCTCGGCGCACAGCCAAAATCGCCTATCAGCGCGCGGGAGAGCGTTCATGAGCAAGGTTTATGTTTCGTCCGTGGTCAACGGCGATCCGGTCGAATTCCTGTGCGATGCCGACACCTCCCTGCTCGACGCACTGCGCGACGAACTGGGCCTGACCGGCGCCAAGGAAGGCTGCGGCACCGGCGATTGCGGTGCCTGCTCGATCATGCTGGACGGCAGGCTGGTCTGCTCCTGCCTGGTGCTGGGGCCAGAGGCGGAAGGCCGCCAGATCGACACGATCGAAGGCATGGCGGAAGGCAGTGAACTGCATCCCCTGCAGCGCCAGTTCCTTGAACATGCCGCGCTGCAATGCGGTTTCTGCACGCCGGGCCTGCTGGTGGCGTCCAAGGCGCTGCTGGAACGGAACCCCGATCCCAGCGAAACCGAAATCCGGTTCTGGCTGGCAGGCAATCTGTGCCGCTGCACCGGCTATGACAAGATCATCCGCGCCGTGCAGGATGCGGCAGCGGAACTCAGGCAGGAACGGAGCGTGGCATGAACGACATGAAGCCCATCAAGCCCGATTTCAAGATCGTCGGCACCCGCCCGGTCCGCCCAGACGGGGTCGACAAGGTCACAGGCAAGGCCGCCTATGCCGCCGACATGGCGATGCCCGGCATGCTGCATGGCAGGATCAAGCGCAGCCCGCATGCGCACGCCCGGATCGTGTCGATCGACACCAGGAAGGCGCTGGCGCTCAAGGGCGTCAAGGCGGTGATCACTGCGGAAGATTTTCCCGAACTCGATCCCTCGATCGTCGCGGCTGGTGGTGAAGCGCACCACAACATGGCCAATTATTCGGCCAATTGCATGGCGCGCGGCAAGGCCTTGTATGAAGGCCATGCCGTGGCTGCGGTCGCGGCGACCTCGCCCTCGATCGCCCGCCAGGCGCTGGAACTGATCGAGGTGGTTTACGAACCGATGCCGCACGTCACCGACCTGCTCGAAGCGATGAAGCCCGACGCGCCGCTGCTGCACGACAACATGTTCACCCAGGGCCTGCCCGAAACGCCGACCAAGGCGTCCAACATCGCCAAGTTCTTCAAGCAGGAACGCGGCAATCTCGAAGAAGGTTTCGCCAGCGCCGATCTGGTGTTTGAGCAGCGCTACACCACCCAGCCGGTCCACCAGGGCTATATCGAACCGCATGCATGCGTGGCGTCGGTCAGCGCGGACGGGCAGGCGATGGTCTGGTGCAGCAGCCAGGGCCAGTTCATGGTCCGCGACTTCTCGGCCAAGATCGTCGGCATGAACCAGGCGGATCTGCGGGTCGTCCCGGCCGAAATCGGCGGCGGCTTCGGCGGCAAGACCGTGGTCTATCTCGAACCGCTGGCGATTGTGCTGTCGCGCAAGGCCGGGCGGCCGGTGAAGATCGTGATGAGCCGCGACGAGGTGTTCCGCGCCACTGGCCCGACCTCGGCTAGCGTCATGGACGTCAAGATCGGCGTCATGAAGGATGGCCGCATCGTGGCCGGCGATGTCGATTGCAAGTTCCAGGCGGGCGGCTTCACCGGATCGCCGGTGATGGCGGCAACCATGACGGCGCTGGCGTCCTATGACGTGCCGCATTGCCGGGTGACCGGCTGGGACATCGTCACCAACACTCCCAAAGTGGCCGCCTATCGCGCACCGGCCGCCCCCAACGCGGCTTTCGCGGTGGAATCGGCGCTTGACGAAATTGCCCGCGAGCTCGGCATGGACCCGATGACGCTGCGCGAAATCAACGCGGTGCGGAACGGCATGACCGCCATCTACGGCGCGCCCTTGCAGCATATCGGCCTGGTGGAGACGCTGGATGCGATCAAGCAGCACCCGCATTATGAGGCGCCGCTTGGCCCAAACCAGGGGCGCGGCCTGGCCGTGGGCTTCTGGTTCAACGGCGGCGGCGAATCGAGCGTAACGGTCAGCATCAATCCGGACGGCACCGTCTCGGTCGCCACCGGCACGCCGGACATCGGCGGATCGCGTGCCTCGTCGGCGATGATGGTGGCCGAAGCGCTGGGCGTGCCCTATGAGAAGGTTCGCCCGATCGTGGCCGACACCGCCTCGGTCGGTTTCAACGAGATCACCGGCGGCAGCCGCGTGACCTTCTCCAACGGGCTTGCCCTGGTCCGCGCGTCGGAGCAGCTGGTCGATGAGATCAGGCTGCGCGCCGGGCTGATCTGGGATGTACCGGCTGATCAGGTGGCCTACGCCGATGGCATCGCCACCTGCCTCGCCCCGGACCGTGCGGAAACGCCGCTCCTCCTTGGCGAAATCGCTGACAAGGCCGCGCATTTCGGCGGCCCTCTGTCGAAGGAAGTGGCGCTGAATGCCGATGGCGTGGCACCGTGCTTCGGCGTCCATCTGTGCGACGTGGAAGTGGACCCGGATACCGGCAACGTCACCGTGCTGCGCTATACCGCCGCGCAGGATGTCGGCAGGGCGATCCACCCGTCCTATGTCGAAGGCCAGATCCAGGGCGGTGCGGCGCAGGGCATCGGCTGGGCGCTGAACGAGGAATATGTCTTCAACGCCAAGGGCCAGATGGAAAATTCCGGCTTCCTCGATTACCGCATGCCGATCGCTTCCGACCTGCCGATGATCGACACGATCATGGTCGAAGTGCCCAACCCGGTTCACCCCTATGGGGTCAAGGGCGTGGGCGAAGTGCCGATCGTGCCGCCGCTGGCCGCCGTTGCCAATGCCGTGCGCGATGCCATCGGCAAGCGCATCTGCGACCTTCCGCTTTCACCGACCCGCATTCACGCGGCCATGACAGCGGGTTGATCCATGCCGGTGGTGCGAGTCACATCTTCCTTTTGTGACAGCTTCACCGGCGGGCTGACCGAATTCGAAGTCGCCGCCACCACTGTGCGCGGCATGATGCGCGAACTGGGCGCGCGTTTTCCTGGCCTGGCAGAATTCCTGGAAGCGCGCGCAGCAGTGGCGATCGATGGCACGATCTACCGCAACGCCTGGCTGCAGCCGATCGGACCGGACAGCGATATCGTCCTGATCCCGCGCGTGGGCGGTGGATGATGCGAGAAAATGGTGGGCGGTGAGGGGCTCGAACCCCCGACCCTCTCGGTGTAAACGAGATGCTCTACCAACTGAGCTAACCGCCCGGTTCCCCGGAAGGGGCGCTAATGCTGGGTTTTTGCTGGTCCGTCAATGGGCACCAAGGGGCCGAGAACGGCATGCAATGTCACCTGATGGAACACAGAGTCACGGAATAGTGCAGGAGTAATCTGGTCCAGTCAGTCTCTGATCCGAAGGTTCCGTTGGCAGCCCCAAAGCATCCAGCCTATCGCTGCGAGTGGCAGCTTCGATCACCTCATGGCGGCAACACGATACAAGGGATATGTGCCCATTCGCTTGTCTTTGCAGGCGCGACCGCCAAGGCGCAGCGCACAAAGGCAGGGAATGCACGCAACGATGTCGGCAGCGGCGAGGATGCCAAGGCCGACAAAGCAAGGCGCGCGAAATTCTAGGGCATCTTCGGATGCGCTCGTGATTTCGCTTCGACAGCGGCGGCAGTTCAGGGATGTCCTTGGTGCCACATGGTTCCATCCGGCTCGAAACCTCTCTAGCGGATGGGATCGATTGCAAATTCAATCGGCTTGAATGATCCTCCGTTTGAATCATAGGCGGAACACGCGGTCAGGCCGATATACAAGTCCATCAATGCGCTGAATCGGACATAATCGCCGGCCTTGCTAGTCGGTGGGCGGACCATGATCTTTCGGTCATTGCTTCCGACTGTGACGTTCATGAAAACGTTGAACGCAGTCGGGATCATGTCCGGTGCCACCCCATAAGGTGCGAGCGCTTCGGCCAGATTGCCTAAACAGCCGCGATGCACCGGCTTGTCCGGGTAGAAGTGCCTGAAGGTATCGACACTGCACGGGGTCAGCAGGAAATCGTGACAACCCACCGTATCCTCGTCGATCCGCAACATTGGCCGCGACCGGTTCGACCACAGACGATTGCTCGTGCTCAGGCTGATTGTTTCCTCATAGTCAAAGGTGCGACCATTCGAAAGCACCTCGCGCACATCCTGCGCATTGTAGCAGATGAGATCGGACACCTGGCCACCCTCGGGGTCAATCACCAGCAGTGTTTGCCCCTGGCGAAGTGTCCGTCGTCAGAACATTTGGCGCAATTTGCAGCGTAAATTAGCGGAGTGCGGGCCTCGTCTGGGGGTTGATGTTAGGCGGCTAGCTTGCGGTGTTGCAAGCGCCGATGTTCGATAGTCTTTCGCTTGATCCTTTCTCGCTGTTTT
>CANJYE010000076.1 GCA_947479055.1 Erythrobacteraceae bacterium | reverse complement strand
CCGCCTCAATGCAGGGCCGTCAAAATCATCACGCAAGCCAATCGCTGAACCCATGATCGCGCCCTCCAAAGCACAACCTCATAGATTCAGACTTTCAGCCGACAGGGAATCCCCCCATGTGAGTCACCCACAGCGCAGTTTGGTATAAGTTGACAACGCCACGGAGGCGTATCCTCGGCGATCTTCGCCCTGCCCTTCTAGAAGGTAAGGCTTTTCGGCATCAGAAGAAGGCCGCGAAGCGCTCCCGATAGGGCCCGATCACGACTTCGACATCGTCGGGCGTGAGGCCGAAGTCGGCGAGGGCGAAGCGGGTCTTGCTTTCATGCTGGGCTGGCTGGGCGATCCAGCGCTCCATCCGCGATACCGTCTCTTCTGACAGCGGCAGGTCGAAATGCGTATAGATCGTCCGCGCCGCTGCAAGAGGCTCGCTTGCGATCTGGCGGTGAGCAAGATCGAGAAAACGTGCGTCGATTGCTGGATCGGTCCGCGCCGCCAGGCAGCGCTGTAGCGCGGCGCCCCAGCGTTCGAGAATGTAGCGCCCGGTCGCGGGGCGGCCTGGATGGCCGGGCCCCTGCTGACGGATGATCGCGGTCAGCCCGCATAATGAGGTCAGCGTCGCAACGGGATCGCGATGGGTCTGGATGAACCGGGCGTCGTCATATTCGGCGGCCATCTCGGCAATCGAAAAGAGATGCCCCGGGCATTTCAGCGTCCAGCGGCCCCTGGGGCCGTGCGCCTGGAGATGCTGAAGCACCATCTTGTGGAAATGATAGGGGCGCTCCGCGGTGCACCATTGGATATAGTCGCTGCCGCGCGTGAGGTGCAGCGCCTCGGGTTCGCCAGGATAGCGCGCGCCCCAGAAATCGAGGATCTGGATGGTGTTGCACTCTTCGGGGAGCATCGCCCCATAGCTGTGCAGACCGGCTTCGACGACCGCCTTGACCACCGGATGCTCGACCGCTTCGAGCATGGCCTGGGTCGCGGCAATCCGCGGATCGTCATGCCAGTGGTCGGGATCCGCTGGCGGGACCAAATGGGCGGTCTCCCAGTGGTAGAGCACTCGCGCGGCGATATCCTGGGCAAGCAGGTCGATCAGCGCTGTGGTGCCGGTGCGCGGCAGGCCGGTGACGATCAGCGGCCGTTCGATCCGCTGTGTCGCCACCGCCGGATTGGCGGCGCGCACCGCCATCAGCTTCAGCCGCGTCTCCAGCCGGCCGCGCCAATCGGCCAGGAAATGGTCACGCAGCGTGCCGGACAGGCCCGGCGCGTCGAGATCGGCAAGCAGGATGCGGAGCCGCTTGCGGAACTGCTCACCGCCGAAATCCGCCAGCCCCGTTGCCGCCGAGGCCTCGGCCATCAGCCTCGCTTCGTCGAGCATCATGTCAGCCGCTCAATCTCCATCCCCTGTTCGAGCAGGCCAACCGTTTCCTCGTCATCCCAATGATAGCGGCACATCATGTGCGCGAAATCGATCGCCCCCGGCGCGCGATCGACGCCGATCCCGTAATTAAAGGCGCATTGGAGAACCTCGCCCGCGACGACATGGCTGCGCCCCACCTCTTCCAGCTCGATCTCGAAGCGACGGCCGACGCAATCAAGCTTTTCCAGATAGGGAGTGCGGACGACGCGGACCTGACGCATCACGCGATCGGCGGCGGCGACGAATGCCTCGGCGTACATCTTGCCGCCCGCCTTATCGAGCAGCTGGAGCGATCCGAAGCCCTTGCCGCTCGGAAAGACCGCCGAGGCCCAGCTCGTTCCCCGGCACACCGTCGCGGCGCGTGCGCCGAGCCGATGGGTACGCAGGCCGGTGCCGGTGAATTGATAGTCGGCACGACCGGGCCGCCGCACCGTGCCAAGAACATGGCAGAGCTGCTCATAACGGGGTCGCCCGACTGCGAGCAGGCCATCGGCACGCCCGGGAGTGTCCTCGCAATAGGCGCCGGTGTCCCACGGCGGCAGCGCCATTTCGAAGTCGACATCGATCTCAATCGGTTCCCGCGGTCCATCAAGGTCGACAATGCCGGGAAGGCTGTCGAGCCGCGGGATGACCCGAGGCGAGCCGCGATATTGCCCCGTCCAGCGCTCGAACGGCACGATGCAGCGAAAGGTCCAGCCGCCCAGCGCATAGCCATTGGCCTCGGCGCCGTCGGCAATCGCGAAATCGACCATCAATTCGTCGTTGGGGCCGCCAATCGGGAAGACGATCCGCCGCCGCCGCCAATTGTCGAACTTCTGATAGGTGCCGGTAATCACGCTACCTGCCGGCACCGATCCACCGCCCTGAATATGGCAATTGAGCAGAGAATATTGCCCGGCATGGTCGAAGAACCAGAAGGCATGGTTTTCACCGACGTCGAGATCCGCTGCGGGATCGAGCACAGGATAATCCATTGCAAGATCCCAGTTTCCGTTGAGTGCGGGCTTGTTTCGCGCTTCGGTCGTCATCATTCGGTCCCCTTCGCGTCGTTCCATTCGAGCTCGAGTGCATGCAGGCCTTAGCTGGTCCCGGTATAGGCCTTGGTCTTGCAACCGGGTTCTGTCAGGTAAATGCTAACTTGTCTCCACCAGGAGGCAATGATGCAACCCATTTCCTTCAAACGTCATCGCTTTCCACCGGACACGATCCGCCTGGCAGTGTGGCTCTATTTCCGCTTCACCACCAGCCTGCGCGACGTCGAGGAAATGCTCGCCGAACGCGGCATCGATGTGACCTACGAGACAGTCCGCTGCTGGGCCAACAAGTTCGGCCCGGCCATCGCCGCCAACATCCGCAGACGCCGCGGGCGTGCCGACGGCGTCTGGCATCTCGACGAAATGGTGGTGCGCATCAATGGCAAACGGATGTACATGTGGCGAGCCGTCGACAAGGAGGGCGAAGTGCTGGATGTCCTTGTCCAGAAGCGCCGCAACAAGAAGGCGGCACTGAAACTAATGAAGAAACTGCTCAAGAACCAGGGATTCGTGCCGGATGAGTTCGTGACCGATGGATTGCCCTCGTACAAGGCAGCGATGAAGGTTCTCGGCTGCCAGAAGCGTCACAAGCCGGGGCGATTGCGAGACAACAACCGGGTCGAGAACTCCCATCTTCCGGTCCGACGACGAGAGCGAAAGATGCAGCGCTTCAAGTCTCAAGGCCAGGCTCAGCGTTTCGTTTCAACCCACTCAGCGATCTACAACATCTTCAATACCGAGCGTCATCTGATCTCGCGAAAGACCCTATGCACTTACCGATCTGCCGCCATGGCGGAGTGGTTTGCCGCGCTCGCTGCTGCGGCATGAATTTCCAAGTCGAGGGCGAAGCGCACCTTGACGTCGTTAGCCTTGTAACACCGCGGCAAGTGAGCGTTTGCCTCACAGCACCTCCGGCGTTATTCGCCCTGGGCTGCCTTAGCCTGTGGCGATAGCCGTGGATCGGTCGGCAAGATTCTGAATTGACCTTCCATGTTGACGGTCGGAATCCCGAAACTTCCATCGGCGCATGCCTCTGGGGTGCCGGCCCCGCACATCCCGGCGCGGTGATACGAGGGCAGCGGGGCGAACGTATCCACCTGCAATGCGAACATCTGATACGGGAGCATCCAGACAAACAGCACGATCGTCTGGCAAAAGCCTGTGACAGCCAGAAATCCCATCACGTTCGCACGCGTCTTCGAATATCCCCGCTCAACCAGTCCGCGCTCTACCGCACTCTCTCCCTTCGTATTGAGATGGCTGCGCAGCAACATCAGGGAGATGAGACACGCGCTCCAGACCACCGCCTCATAAAGCGGATACTGGTAAGGCGTTCCGGCGAACATGGTGAATTTGCCCCATGTCGCCGTGTATCCGAAGTTGTCGGTGCGGATATATGTGTTCTGGAATACGATATCGATCGCCAGGAAGCTGAGATAAACGATAACCGCTGGCAGAAATGGCCTTGCGGGCCCCAGCCTAGCCTGAAGTTGCCCGTATAATTTCGATCCCACCCACGCGAAGGTGACAAAGCTCGCAAACCAGAGGAATCCTGCGTTCAGCAGAGGCTCCGGGAAATGCTCTTGCCCGGGAGCGATCGAGCCCGGCAGGAACACGCCCCACGATCCCATGTTGAACGCATGCGCATTATAATACCAAGTGATCTGCGTGTAGTTGTACATGGCGTCGAGCCACCAGCAGGTGCCCATCGCCAGCGCGATCTTGCCGTCGATTGACAGAAATCCCGTCCGCCGCAGTGGCCTGGCCACGAAGAACCACATCGCAAGAATGAACCACAGCGAGCTCACAATCTGCATGGCATGCAAACCGAAAGCCTGCTTTGCCGTAAGCGGATCTGATCCAACTGGGGCCGGCGCAAAATAGGGTGACGCTATCCAGCGACCCTGTGTGATCGCCATCGCAACCAGAAAGACCACGCCCACCACCGCCCACAAGCGGTACCAGGGAACGGATGTAACCGGAACGGTTGATCGAGCGTACTGCCTCAGCGCCTCTGCCATAACGAGCCCTCCCCCGGGGCAATGCCCATGCCCTTTGTCGCCGGGATATATTCGCCGCCATTCCGCGTAAAGCAATCTGCAATTTTTGCGATTACGGTGAGAGCGCGCCATGTGGGTGCTGTCAGATTGACTTGGCCAAAGTGCGTGACGCCGTCAAAAGCCAGGACGCCCAGCGCAGTGGCGATGTAGTTCTTGCCAGGGACTTGTCAGGATAACATTTTCGAGGATGCGCTCGCGGTCGATGCGCGGCAAGGGTTCGAGCATGATCTCCATATCATACCAGCGGCACCGGTTCCCGCCCGATACGATCCGCCTGGCAGTGCGGCCCTACTTCCGCTTCACCACCAGCTTGCGCGACGTCCGCTTCTCTATCGCGGCCGAGGTCAAGGACGTTCTTGTGATGCCATAGGCGTCAACCTTTTGATGCGGCCTTGGCTGGATGATGCTGTCTCACGAGGCTCTCGCTTCTCTTCGAGGTCGGCACGGGGCCGCCTCATGATGGGGTAAGAAGAGTAGCTTGGCTCTATCTTTGTTGCGTCCTTGCCACCGAAGCAGCAGGATCTGCGGACATTACGAGCTCAGGCCACCCATCGTCCCCGTGAGGACATCTTCCTGCCGAGGCAGAACCTTCATTTCGTGTTGCGGTAAGTCAGGCCGCCGGTGCGACAGCGGTTTCGTTGCTCCAGCGGAAGTCGGTTCCATCAGGCTCGACCCCGACCAGAGCATCTTACGTGAACGGGCTGCAACCGCATCTGCGCAAAATCGCAGCCGCCGCGATACACCATCTTTGTTGTCGGGTCCGGAACGGCAGCTTCTGGAGTGAAAGGCCGCATAGCCGCCGTTCGTTGCCCACATGAACCAGCGGCAGGTTTCGGCGGGATCGTTGGAGGCGTGGAATGTCGCAAAAGTTGTGGGGAGCGGACACGCATAGCTGCTCCCAACTCAAAGACTACCGAGGCTGGTTCAGCAACTTATGGGCTTTCTCATTGGCCTTGCGATCCCTTGCCGCCAAGGTGCTTTTGCCAGTCCACTCGCGCCAGTGCGACAAGCAGCCCCAACATTAGGACCTCCATGCCAATCCCGATCGGATTGGTCAGATAGTGCTTGAATGCACCGCCCATGCTTGTTTTCTCGATCCCCTTCGCGGAGGCGGCGTAGATTGAATAGGAGACGATACGGCCTGCGAAAAAAGCAGCGGTGAAGTGGACGAGACGGAGCCCGGTAAGCCCAGCGGCTTCGAACAGCTGTGCCGAAGGTAGTGGCGAAAGTGCGAACAGAGCCATCGCGACCAATGATCCCCGCTTGCGCTTCTCAACCGCCTCGCCTGCAGCCTGCAGGTTGCGCTTCATTTTCTCTGGAATACGCTTCCTGAGCAGCCGGAAGCCATGGGCCAGCGTAAACCGGCCAAGTGCCGCTGCGGCAGCGCCAACCAGCACCAGAGCCGGCAAGGGCATCATTGTACTGAGACCGTAGATGACGATCACCGTCCACGTTGGTGGACCAAAGGCTGGCAGCAGATTGATGCCGAGCACCACCGCAAACAAGATCAGGTAGTCCGTTACATTTCTCCGGTTTTGACCCCAAATCCAGCAGTCGGGAGGCAGTTGAGTGTCCAAACAACAGGGGTAGCGCAATTTTTGATGCCGCACATCCCAAATGGAGCACGCACGTGAATGCGCCGGTCTTAGAACGATTGAACGTTCGCTGGATGTCCGCAAGGTTGTCGATTCCGGAAAGGCAGCTTCTGGAGTGAAAGGCTGCATAGCCGCCGTTGAACCCAGAGGCTGATCTAGTCCAGGCGGCCCAGCCGAGTCACAAGGCAGCAGTGTTGCTGGCCAAAGCATTCTGCAAAAAAAAATCAGAAAATTGCTTCCGACCCCATCCCCTCGGCATCGCGCTTCGCTCGGCCCTGCCCCCGTGGGGGGGTGGCGGGGGTGTCGATTTTTGAAAGCTATTGCTCAGGCCAGTCACGCCTGGTCATCCGCCTTGGGGCGGAGGCGTGCGCCTCGTCGGCCATCAATCCGAATCAGAGTTTCGGGATGATGCCCGGAACGCGAATTGATTTCGCCTGATTGCTATATGATTGCTGGACGCGGTGTGCAGCCGTGCTGCGCCGCCGCTATTGACCATAACTAGTTGAAAAATATGGTGCGCGACGCAGTCCGGAGCGGATCGGTCTCGGGGGCATTTTCCCATATAGATGGGAAAGTAGTGGGAAAATGTGCGTCGGGGCGGCATTATCGGCTGCATGACCAGAAGAAAATTCAGCAATTCCGTGGGTTCGGTGTCCGCATTCCCATATTCGGTCTTGTGGGAAGAAATCGGAGATTACTGGGTAACGTTTGAGCACCTTGCCCTTTCCAGGGAAGAGTATCGGGCACATTCAGAGATTTCGAGCCTGCTGGGGCTTGAACTGCCAAGCCCTGATCGGATGGAGTTCGAAGGCCTCGTTGCCGGCCTGTCGCTTACAGGACCGGAATCGGATCGCCTGGTCGAGGAATCGCAGCTCATTGCTGGCTGGTATCTGATGCCGCAGTTCAGGATGCTTCTTCACAATGACCTGGCATCGGTCAGAAAGAAGTTGAAGCGCGTCGCCCAGCTTTCCCGCGAACTCTACGATATATCCAACCAGGTCACTCCACACGTCGAGGCAATCATGGACATGGTTCGAGCGAATGAACCGGACGTGTTCCAAGCGAACGGTCCGGGCCTGCTTAGCCTTGGCGTGGCGCTGCATGATCTGTCAGTTGTGGCCGATCGGGTAGTAAGGGATACAGCTCCGCGTCGATCCGGCAGGGGCCAGGAGTATCTGCGGGACACGACCATCAGGCTTGCCATCGACGCGGCACGATCGGCAGGTCTGGATGACCTGACCCTCTCTCGCGGTACCGGTGCGATGCCCGAACCGCATCTCAACGGGCGCGCAGGGCAGTTTCTGCGCGGGCTCTTCGCCCTGATCGCTCCCAATCTTTCCGAAGGCAGTCTGGTGCCGGCCATCGAGCGGGTGCGCAGAAGGATGAAGGCGTGACCTCCTTGCCCGGCACGTGAATCAATTCGGGCGGAGGTGGCCCAATTGTTGTACTTTCGCAGACCCGCAATCTGCTTCAGATGGGTCTCCACCTTCCTCCCGGTGGAGACATAACATGAGCTTGAGACAGTTCGAGACTAACCGACTCGGTGTCGAGTATCGCCCGACCAGCGCGCTCAAACCCTACGCCAACAACGCCCGCCGCCATCCGGAGAAGCAGATCCGCGCCCTGATGCGGAGCTTG
>CANJYE010000075.1 GCA_947479055.1 Erythrobacteraceae bacterium | reverse complement strand
CATGCGATCGCGGGAAAAATGGCTTGATCCGGCGCATCTGCACCTCGCTCAGCATAAACAGATCGTCCACAAGCAGCACCTCCTGGTGCCACCATTGAATCAACCCTCAGCCCATCATGCAAGCAATTTAACAGGTCCTGACCCTAGACGAAGCAAGCAAGCGCATACTCGATGTCAAGGCAGCACGGGCGAGCGCGGCCGCGGCCCTGCCAGCGGGGGAGAGCCTGGCTTCGATCCGCGCGAAATTGCGCGAAAATCCAGATCTTTGCCGGGTGAATCCACAATAAGCGCGCTCGAAGCTGCTCGTCGGCGTGCTCCTCCTGCTACTTCAGCGCCATTTCGACTAGCATGAAGCTGCGTGCCTGCAGTTGCCAGCCGCAGCCAATTGCGCCAACACAAGCAGCACAGGACAAACAATGGAGTGGGATCAATGGATTTTGCCGGCAAGGTCGCCGTGGTGCTCGGCGCATCGAATGAAAATGGCATCGGCGGGGCCAGCGCGCGTGAATTCGCGGCGCGCGGTGCGAAGGTCCTGATCGGCGCACGGCGCGGCGATGAGCTGCAAGCCGTCGCCGACAAGATCGGGGCCGATTGCATGGTCTGCGATGCGGCGAACGAAGACGATATCATCGCTTTCGCCCACCATGCCCGCGAGAAATACGGAAAGATCGACTTTGCCCTCAATTGCGCCGGGCTGCCAAGCAATGGCTCCATCTCCGAAGCGACCGCTGCCGGCATGAAGCTGGAGCTGGACATTAACTATGTCAGCAACGTGATATTCACCCGCCACATGGCCGAAATCATGAATGACGGCGGAGCGATCACGCTGATTTCCTCCACCGCTGTCGACCGGACAATGCCGCCCAACTTCTCCTACGCCTGTGGCAAGGCGGCGACCGAGTGCCTGGCGCGTTATGCCGCGCTGGAATACGGTCCGCGCGGCATCCGCGTGAACGCGATCATTCCGGGCTTCATCCTGACCGACCTGGTGCTGCCGATGACCACGGTTCCCGGCGTTGTCGAAGCCTTCACCAAGGAAGTGCCACTGGGCCGCTGCGGCTATCCCAAGGATATCGCCGATGTGGTGATGTGGCTGTCCGGCCCCAATTACATCAGCGGCGTCAGCCTGCCGGTCAGCGGCGGCAACCAGCTGACCCGCCTGCCCCGCATGGATGAGATGGCGGTCGGCTCGCCGGTCTGACAGCGGCGGCGCCAGCCCCTTACGGGACTGGCGCCCTGCCCCTTACCGGAACTGGTCAGGGACCTCGTTGAGGATGATCGTCTTCGATTCCAGATAGGGCCGAAGTCCGTCCAGCCCGCCTTCCCGGCCGATGCCAGACTGCTTGAACCCGCCGAAAGCGATCGACAGGTCGGAACGGAAGGCGTTGTGACCGACTGTGCCGGACCTCAGTTGCCGGGCAATCTCATAGGCGCGGTTGGCATCCTCGGTGAAGACCGAAGCGTTGAGCCCGAACACAGAATCATTGGCGATCGCCACCGCATGCGCTTCGTTGTCTGCCGGGATCACGCTTACCACCGGGCCGAAGATTTCCTCCTGCGCGATGGTCATGCTGTTGTCGACATTGGCGAAAATCGTCGGCTCGATGAAGAAACCGCGATTGAGGTGGCTGGGCCGCTTGCCGCCCGCCGCCAGTGTCGCGCCTTCATCGACACCCTTGACGATATAGCCTTCGACCCTGTCGCGCTGACGCGACATCGCCAGCGGACCCATGTCGGTCGCCATGTCGAACGGATCGCCGACCTTGATCCGGCCGAACGCGGCGGTCAGCGCTTCGACGAATTCGTCGTGGCGATGGCGGCTGACGATATAGCGCGTGAGGTTGGAACAGACCTGCCCGGACAGCACCCGCGCGCCTTGCGACAGCAATTCGGCCGCCGTTTCGACATCGGCATCGTCCAGGATCACGGCTGCCGACTTACCGCCCAGCTCCAGCGTGCAACGGGCAATCCGCTCGCCGCAGATCGAGGCGATCCGCTTGCCCACCGGGGTTGAGCCGGTGAAGGTGATTTTGTCGATACCGGGATGGCGAACCAGCACTTCCGATGCTTCGCGATCGGCCGTAACAACGTTGATCACGCCCGCCGGCAGCCCGACTTCTTCAGCAATCTCGGCCATCACCAGCCCTTCGCCCGGCGTTTCAGGCGATGATTTGAGGACAACCGTGCAACCGGCGATCAGCGCAGGGGCAAGCTTGTATGTGATCAATACCAGCGGTCCGTTCCAGGGAACGATCGCGCCGACCACGCCGACCGGCTCATGCGCCAGCAGGCCGATCGCGCTGCCCGGCGAATGCAGCGCCTCATGCCGTTCCACCCAGGGGAAGGTCTGCGCGAGACTGGCGTAATAATCGAAGCCGCTGGCGATGCCCGGCACCCATGGATCGGCCACCGCCCGCGTCACACCCATTTCCGAAGTCCAGATCTTGCTGAGCGCCGGGCTGCGTTCTTCCATCTTGCGGGCGATGCGGTGCATGTAGTCGGCCCGCTCGGCATGGCTCATCCGCGGCCACGGCCCCTGGTCGAAAGCCTTGCGCGCGGCATCGACCGCGCGATTGATATCGGCCGCCTGCGCTCCGGCCACGCGCACGAAGGTCTCTTCGGTGGAGGGGGTAATGACCTCGATCTGTTCGTCGCTCGAGGGGGCAACCCATTCGCCGCCGATGAAGAATTTGTCGGGATGTTTGATCAGTTCGCTCGCAGCACTGCCCATGGCTCGTCTCCTCTCGGGAATCCTGTCTAGACAGGTCCATAGATCACTCTGGCACAAGACAGAAGTCCCGGACGCGAAAATTGCGATCAGGCCTCATCCGAAGGCATGCGATCAATCCGCAGAAATCCTGATGGCGTTGGTAATTTCCTAACGAATTAAGTGGATTTGGTGACCTGACGCTACCACTCGCCAGACATCAGCGGATTCGAACCCATGTCCTCGTCCGAAGAAGCTTCTGCCGCCAATGCCAATTCGCCGCAGCGCGCGCCGGTGGGCGAGCGCCGTGCCGAAGACCGGGTCACGACCGTCTATCGCCCGGTCATCATCGAAGTGAGCGATTTCACGGGCTTTTGCCTTGTCCGCAACATCTCGCCGACCGGGCTCCAGGGCGTCGTTTACGCCGATTTTGGGGCGCACCAGCCGATCAGGATCGAGTTCGGGCCCGACTGCCGGATTGAGGGCACCATCGTCTGGTCTCGCGAAAAGCGGATTGGCGTGCAGTTCGATACAGAGATTGATGTTGTCGAGGTCTTACACAATCTGGGCAAGCGGATGCGCAACGACCTGGCCTTGCGCGCGCCGCGCCTTCCAATCACCTGCCAGGTCCGGCTGGAGTGTGATGGCAAGTCCTTCACCACGACAATGCACGACATCTCTCAGCGCGGGCTCAAGGTCTCGAGTACAAGGCCGATCCCCAATCCAATTGGTCGGCACCAGCCCAGCCCGACCCCTCGCCGAGGGGTCAGTGCGGGCGCGCGCGGCCGGCCGGGCATTGTTCCCCCTTCTCCCCCCCAAGGTGATGAAGATCATCGCTCAGACACGCCCAGCCCTGACTTGAAGCCCGGTGACGAGGTGTTCGTCCACCTTGTCGGTCTGCAACCGCGCCTTGCGATCGTACGCTGGGTGCATGATGGCCAATGCGGGCTGAATTTCACCCGGCCGTTCGATCTCGATCTTCTGGCCGACTGGGTGGTCCGCAACCAGACGGTCCCCCTGCCGGTAGGCGGCCCGGCCCCTCGCCTGCCGATCTGACAGGATCAATCCAGGCGCCGCGCCTCAGTCTCCGGTCAGAATTCGGTCGACCAGTTGCTTCACGGTCGGGGTGAAGTTGTTCGAATAGAACGGGTCCTGCTTGAAGCGATAGGCCGAATGGCCGGCAAACATCAGATTGTCTTCCACCGGGCAACCATGGGCGATGTCCTGAAGTGTCTTCTGGATGCAGAAGCTGCGCGGATCGGCGAGGCGGCCGGTCGAATAATCATCATGGTCCTTCCACGCCGAAAAACCACAATGCGACAGGCAACCCATGCAATCGGCCTGATCCTTGCGGATCATCTCGCGCTCTTCCGGACCGACGAAGATCACCGTGTCATCCGGCGTTCTCAGCGCGGAAACGAAGCCTTGCGCAACCCAGCTACGGGCGCGCTCGCGATCGACCGGCGTCACCCAGAAATTTTTCCCCGTCACACCGACGTCCAACTGGACGGTGTGTTCCCCCGCCTGAACTTTCGAATAGGGTATCTGGCGAAGGCTACGGCCTTCGAGGCTGCGCAGAAACGCGGTCCGCACCGCCGAGGAGTAGAACCCGGTGGGCGAAAAGCGGTGCAGCAGCACATCGCCCGGCTCCAGTTCGCGCAAACGGTCCTTCCAGCCTTGCGGGATCGGACTTTCATGGGTGAGCAGGGGGCGGGTGCCGAACTGGAACGCAATCTGGCCAAGTTCCGGATTGTCGAGCCAGTCGTCCCACTCGCGCAGGCACCAGACGCCGCCGGCCATCACGATCGGCAGATCGTCTGGCAGACCTTCCGCGCGCATCACGTCGCGCAGCGCTTTGACGCGGGGATAGGGATCTTCGGGGCTCAGCGGATCTTCCGCATTGGAGAGTCCGTTGTGTCCACCGGCCAGCCAGGGGTCTTCATAGACAACCGCGCCCAGCAGTTCGGGAACCTTGTGATAGGCCCGCTTCCACAAGGCGCGGAAGGCGCGGCCCGAGCTGACGATAGGCAGGTAATTGACGTTGTGACGCGCCGCGATCTCGGACAGCTTGTAAGGCATCCCCGCGCCGCAGGTCACGCCATGGACCAGTCCGTGGGTCTGTTCCAGAATGCCTTCGAGAATGGTCTGAGCGCCACCCATTTCCCACAGGACGTTGATGTTGATCGCGCCCTTGCCGCCGGAAATCTCGTGCGCGCGGCGGATCTGCTCAATCCCGCCCTCGATGCCATAGCGCATCAGCCGCTCGTGCCGTTCCTTGCGGGTAAGCTGTTCGTAGACCTGCGGGATGATCTTGCCTTCCGCGTCATACGAATCGGCATTGACCGCGCTGATCGTGCCGATGCCGCCCGCAGCGGCCCAGGCCCCGGAGCTCGCATGGTTGGTGGCGGCCACGCCCTTGCCGCCTTCAATCAGTGGCCAGACTTCGCGACCGGCATAGCGGATCGGCTGTAAACCCTTGAAACTCATAAATACCCAATCATCTCCAACCTGTCGCTCGAAAGGCCCCGCATCATGCAGGCGAGCCAGGCGTTGCTTTGCCCGGCTTGCGACAAGGCTTTATGTCCGCTGGTTCGGGCCGCTTCCCCACTGCCTCGAACTGCGCGTAATAACCTGCGAGTTCCGGCTTACGGACAAATTCGACGAGGCGAAAGCCCACATGTCCGAACTCGCAGAATAGAAGGTTGGGCGCGATCCCGTGCTGGTTGGTCGGGCGATCGACATCGACCACCACAACCTGCCCGCCCGGCCGCAGTGCCGGGCGCATCCGCCACAGGAAGGCGTAGGGCTCGGACACCTCGTGATACATGTGCACCATGAAGATCCGGTCGAAACTGTTGGCCGGCAGGCGCGGATCATCCACCGCCCCCGGCTTGATCGAGACATTGTCGAGCCGCTCGCGCTCGACCCGCGCGCCCAGCTTGCGCAGCGCTTCGGCATCGATGTCCTGCGCCAGCACCCGCCCGCGCGCGCCCACCCGGGCGGCGAGGCGCACCGTGTAATAGCCTTCGCCAGCGCCGATATCGGCCAGGGTCATGCCGGGGCGGATATCGGCCAGTTCCATCACCGTCACCGCCTCGCGCCGGTCATCGCGCGACTGTTCGCTGGTGGTTCCATTCCCGCCGAGCTTCGACACCGGCCGGTAGGCGCGCGGAAATTCGCGCGAACTCTCGGGGCGGTCGGCATTGTCCTTCGCCGGCTGGCAGCCGGTCGCGATCAGCAGCAGGCCCGCGCAGACAATGCGCCCCAAGGCCCGCCGCAGGCTCACTCGACGTCCTCGACCTCGACCTTCTCCCCGGTCACGCGCAGCGAAAGCGCGGCGGAAATGAAGTCGTCGATATCGCCATCCAGCACATCGTCCGGCGCGGTCGAGGTGGTGCCGGTGCGCAGGTCCTTGACCAGCTGGTAGGGTTGGAGAACGTAGGAGCGGATCTGGTGGCCCCAGCCGATATCGGTCTTGGCGGCATATTCGCCCGAAGCTTCCGCCTCGCGCCGCGCCAGTTCGGCCTCGTACATCCGGGCCTTCAGCATGTTCATCGCGGTGGCGCGGTTCTTGTGCTGCGACCGGTCGCTCTGGCTGGCAACCACGATCCCGGTCGGGACGTGAGTGATGCGCACGGCCGAATCGGTGGTGTTGACGTGCTGCCCGCCCGCGCCGCTGGCGCGATAGGTGTCGATCTTGAGGTCGCTCTCGTTGATCTCGATCGCGATATCGTCGTCGATCACCGGATAGACCCAGACGCTGGAAAAGCTGGTGTGCCGCCGCGCCGAGCTGTCATAGGGGCTGATACGCACCAGCCGGTGCACGCCGCTTTCGGTCTTGGCATAGCCATAGGCGTTCTCGCCCTTGATCAGCAGCGTGGCGGACTTGATCCCGGCCTGTTCGCCGGCATGGTAATCGACCAGTTCCACCTTGTAGCCATGCCGTTCGGCCCAGCGCGAATACATCCGCTGGAGCATCTCGGCCCAGTCCTGGCTCTCGGTCCCGCCGGCACCGGCATGGACTTCGAGATAGGCATCGTTGCCATCGGCTTCGCCCGCCAGCAGCGCCTGGACCTTGTCGGCGTCGGCCCGGTCGGCCAGCGCCTTGAGCGAGGCCAGCCCTTCACTGACCGTCTCGTCATCGCCCTCGGCCTCGCCCAGTTCGACGAATTCCACCGCATCGGCCATTTCCTGCCCGATCTGGCGGACCGTGCCGATCGAACTGTCGAGCCGCCGCCGTTCGCGCATCACCGCTTCGGCCTGCTTGGGATCGTCCCACAGCTTGGGATCCTCGACCCGCGCGTTCAGCTCATCGAGCCGGCGTACGGCGCGATCCCAGTCCAGCGACTGGCGGACCAGCGCCAGCGCGGCTTCGATACGGTCGATATGGGCCTGCCCTTCGGCACGCATGAATGGCTACTCCGAAATTTGAGCGCCCGCTTAGCGGACCAGCGGTGGTTGTAAAGGTGGGGCGTTCGTGGCGGGCGACAAGACCCGCGCCGGATCGCGGTTCAGGAACCCGCTTTCAGCCTGCGCACCGCCTCCAGCGTCAGCCGGACATGATCGCGCCAGTCGAGATCGGAATGGACCATCGCGATCTTGCCATTGCGGGCGATCACCGATGCGCCCGCCGCCCTGAAATCGCCCATCGCCTCGGCAAAGGCGTGCGCTTCCAGCGTGCAGCCCTGGGTGAAGGCCTTGGGATAGAAATAGAGCACCACCGGCCCGTTCGCGAGCGCCCTGGCCAGATCGAATGGCAGCACCTTGCCCGCCAGCGCGCCTTGCGTCGTCAGCGCGGGCGCGGCGGCTCCTTCTTTCAGCGCGGCATGGGCAGGAGCGGCAAGCCCGAGAGCCAGCAGCAGCGAAGCGAGGAAGGTGAGCCTGGACATGGGCCGCATTGTGAACCCGCGCCCGGTGCCTGTCCAGATGGGTGACGAAGGTGACAGTGCGTCACGCCGGGGTTTCCCATTGTTCCATTTTATTACATGTAGATAACATCAAGGTGTCAGGGTGACACTTCTCCGGACTTTTCAAGGCCGGGGCGGTCGCGTTCTGGACTTTGGAAAGAGCCGAACGGAATGTGGCAGGCTGTGGCCGTGTAGGAAAACCTTTTTTCGGCCGGGAGGTCAGGGCAGTCAGGCGAACATTGCACAGTCAGGTGAACATCTCACTGCGTCATCCCGGCGAAGGCCGGGACCCAGCGCACAGAAAATGTCGTCGCCAAGCGACGTCGTTTGTTCTCTGGTCTGGGTCCCGGCCTTCGCCGGGATGACGGGGTTATACCAAACTGCGCTGTGGGTGACTCACATGGGGGGATTCCCTGTCGGCTGAAAGTCTGAATCTATGAGGTTGTGCTTTGGAGGGCGCGATCATGGGTTCAGCGATTGGCTTGCGTGATGATTTTGACGGCCCTGCATTGAGGCGGT
>CANJYE010000074.1 GCA_947479055.1 Erythrobacteraceae bacterium | reverse complement strand
GCGGGTGTGATCTTCTATGTGGGCGTGCAACCGCCTAATGATTTCGCCCTGAAGGTCCTTGGGGCTATTGCGGTGCTGACAATCCTCGCCTGGTTCGGGATCGAGAACAAGCGCTTCAAAGGTCCGCCGATCGGTGACCGGATTGCCGCCCGCGCGGCAGAAATTGCCGCTGCCGAAGCCGCTGTTGGCGAGGCTTAGGATCAGGGGCCGGGGGGAAGGCCTGCCCTTCCCCCTTCCCCGCCATCAGATTGAGACTTGATAGAATTGATCTGCCCCCTTCTGAGTGGCCCAGAATCTGTTTTAGATTTGGCCACGAAGGAGGAATAACCCTCCGGCGGGTCCCGCCTTGTCTTGACGGTGAGTGACCGGTCTTGAGTGTGCTCTTTTTTGCGCACTCAGGAGCGGTCGATGGGGCAGATCGCGGTGTTTTCGGGTCCGGAGCGTCGCCGTCGGTGGAGCGAGGAAGGTAAGCGCTGTTTTCAGGCCACGGCGGTCCATGGCATGAGCTCGCCGACGCGGTTGGCCGGGTGGCGATTGGCGAGCCGGGTGAGCATGTCGGTCAGCCAGCTGTGCGGGTTGATGCCGTAGAGCTTGCAGTTCTCGATGAGCGTGGCGATCACCGCCCAGTTGTCGCCGCCTTCGTCCGAGCGGGCGAACAGGGCATTCTTGCGGTTGAGCGCAAGGGGCCTGATGCTGCGTTCGACGGCGTTGTTGTCGAGATCAACGCGCCCGTCGTCGAGGAAGCGCGAGAGGCCCTCCCAGCGGGTGAGCGCGTAGCGGATCGCCTCGCCGATCCTGGCCTTGGCACTGACTGCCGGTTCCGGGCCTCAAGATACTGGTGCAGATCGTCGACGATGACGCGGCTGCGTTCGTCGCGGACCGCCCGGCGCTGCTGGGCAGGTTGGCCTCGCACCTCACCCTCTATGGCGTATAGCAACGCGATGCGGCGCAGCACCTCGGCGGTGACTGGCGACGTGACGGCCGTGAAGCAACTTGTAACGATACTTGGGCGCCCAGACGATGTGATAGCGATGGTGAAAAAGCGTGTGACTGCCAGTGGAATATCCAATAGCCGGTATCCTCGGAAAAGTGAGACTTCACGCCCCAAGGGCGGTCTCACTTTTCCGAGGATACCGGCTATTGTGCGAGTCGGCGGCTGAAGCCCTTCCCGGCTTAAGCCGGGGGTTTGAAACCGAAGGCGGGACAATCAAATCTTATCACAAAACAACCAACAGATATCTGACCAACGCTGATGATGGCTTGGCGCAAGCTTTTTTGGCGCGGCCAACCGGGCCTTTTGTCCGGTTTGCTGCATGCGAATTCCGAGTTCTTGGTGTGCTATCAGGCCGGTTGACGCACACCGATGCGGTGCTCATCATAGTAGGCTCGACAGAGGGTTTGCCTCATCGTCATTGGGGCCGTGTTTCATGCGTTATATGTGCGACCTTTCAGGCACACGCCATGATTTTGGCGATCTGCGACGGGTCATGGCAGCGGCGTCGCCAGCCCGGTCCGGCGATGAGCTGGCAGGGCTTTGCGCCTCCAGCGCGCTTGAACGAGTTGCTGCGCGACTGGTGCTGGCCGACACGCCATTGTCACAGTTTCTGACAGAAACACCCATCCCTTATGAAGCCGACGAAGTGACGCGGCTGATCATCGACAGCCACGCCTCCGCCGCATTTGCGCCGATTGCGCACCTGACGGTAGGCGGCTTGCGCGATTGGCTGATGGCGGCAGATGGCGCGGCGATCCGTGCCGTTTCACGAGGCCTTACGCCAGAGATGGTGGCGGCCGTTTCCAAACTGATGCGCAATCAAGATCTGATTGCCGTGGCGGCCAAGGTCCAGGTTGTGACCGCATTCCGCACGACCATCGGTCTGCCTGGCCGGCTTTCTACAAGGCTCCAGCCCAATCATCCCGCAGATGATGCGCGTGGCATAGCAACGGCCGTGTTTGACGGGTTGCTGCACGGCGTGGGCGATGCCGTGATCGGCGTGAACCCTGCAAGCGACAGCATTGCCGCTGCCGCCAACCTACTCACCATGCTCGACGATCTGCGCCAAGGCTACGAAGTCCCAACCCAAAGCTGCGTGCTCACCCATGTGACCAATACCATCGCGCTGATCGAACGCGGTGCACCGGTTGATCTGGTGTTCCAGTCTGTGGCTGGCAGCGAGACGGCCAATCGTGGCTTCGGCATTGATCTGGCGGTGCTGCGAGAGGCCCATCAGGCCGGACTTTCGCTGGGCCGGGGCACGGTCGGGCAAAACGTGATGTACTTCGAAACCGGTCAAGGCGCGGCGCTCTCTGCCAATGCACACCACGGCGTAGACCAGCAAACGATGGAAGCGCGCAGCTATGGTGTGGCGCGCGTTTTCGATCCGCTGCTGGTGAATACAGTGGTCGGCTTTATCGGCCCGGAATACCTTTATGATGGCAAGCAGATCATCCGTGCGGGGCTGGAGGATCATTTTTGCGGCAAGCTGCTCGGTCTGCCGATGGGCTGCGACGTTTGCTATACCAACCATGCCGAAGCCGATCAGGACGATATGGACAGCCTGATGACGTTGCTCACGGTTGCAGGCTGCAATTTCCTAATTTGCGTGCCGGGCGGCGATGATGTGATGTTGTCGTATCAATCGCTGTCCTATCACGATGCGCTTTATCTGCGCGCCACACTCGGCCGGCGCGCTGCCCCCGAATTCGAAGAATGGCTGGATCGGATGGGGATGCTGGAACCGGATGGCGGCGTCCGTGCGCTGACCGACCCCACGTCGCCACTTGAACGTCGCATGGCGCTGGAGAGCGCGCGTTGAGCTCTACCAAAGTTCCAGCGACTGACATCTGGCAGGCCTTGCGCGCGGCAACGCCTGCGCGGATCGGCCTTGGCCGCACCGGTGATGCCCTTCCGCTGCGCGCAGTGCTCGATCTGCAATTGGATCACGCCCGCGCCCGCGATGCGGTCCATGCACCACTGGACGTTGCCAAACTGGCGGCAGAACTCGCCCCGCTAACGGTTGTGCACGTCCGCAGCACGGCCCCGGACCGGCCCACCTATTTGCGCAGGCCTGATCTGGGACGGCGACTGGCAGAAGCCACGCCCCTGCCCGATGGACAAGTCTGCGATGTGTTGTTCGTGATCGGCGATGGCCTTTCAGCTTCGGGCGTACAAGCCAGAGCAGCGGCGCTGGTAGAGGCATGCATCGCGCAATTGCCGGAATTGACCATCGGTCCTGTGGTGATCGCGCGTCAGGCCCGCGTTGCTCTGGCTGACGAGATCGGCGAGAGATTGCGCGCACGCGTTACCGTCATGGTGATTGGTGAGCGCCCCGGTCTGTCGGTGGCCGACAGTCTCGGGATGTATATGACGTTCGCACCCCGCGTCGGACGCGCCGATTCCGAGCGCAATTGCATCAGCAACATCCACGATGCAGGCGGACTTTCCGCGGCGCAGGCAGCACAAACGCTGGGCTGGCTGCTGCGTGAATCGTTAAGGCGGCAGCTTTCGGGCGTCGATCTCAAAGACGATCAGGTGCAGTTGCCATCATCATCTTCCCTGCCGCTCGAAGGACCACCATGACCCAACCTGCGCAATTGCAAAAGAAGCTCGGCACCTTGCATTTGTGGGCGATCGCGGTCGGGCTGGTGATTTCAGGGGAATATTTCGGCTGGAGCTATGGCTGGGCCAGCGCCGGGACACTCGGCTTTCTTGCAGCTATGCAACGCTGCGGCGTGCAGCCGACCGGCGCATTAGCCTCGAAGGACAGAAATTTGATCCCGAGGACCCGGACGCGAGGCTATAGCCGGGCACGCTACGCACAGGGCGCTCTCAAGCCCGACGAAGTGCTTCCCGAATGGCGAAAAATGCGGGCTCTCAATGGCGGACCTCAAGAGGTTGCGCGTTTTACGGAACGTGCCTTGGAGCGGTTGAGCGCTTGAAGGTTTATCGCACAGCCATTGAGGCATAGCTGGCGCTATTGACCAGGGCGCTTTCGGCCCACTCTGCCGGTACCGGATAGATCGCGTCGGCCATTGTCTCGCTCCTTGTGCCCGGCTGTCTTTCGCCGCTAATGATAACCGGGGCCAAGAGCGGGGGCAGCACCGCAGACCGGGGGAGAAGGCAAGCGATGGCACTGGACGATCAGCCCAAACACCACGCCGCGACGCAGAGCGAGCGCAAGGTTATCATCGCCAGCTCGCTTGGCACGGTGTTCGAATGGTACGATTTTTACCTCTACGGGTTGCTAGCCACGATCATTTCGGCGCAATTCTTTTCAGGCGTGAACGAGACGACCGGGTTCATCTTTGCGCTCGCTGCTTTTGCAGCGGGCTTTGCGGTGCGGCCGTTCGGGGCGATCTTCTTTGGCCGGATCGGCGATCTGGTTGGCCGCAAGAACACGTTCCTGGTCACCATGGGGCTGATGGGCCTGTCGACTTTCGTAGTCGGGCTGCTGCCCAGCTATGCCTCAATTGGGGTGACCGCCCCGATCCTGCTGATCGTGATGCGACTGATTCAAGGCCTGGCGCTGGGCGGTGAATACGGCGGCGCGGCGACTTACGTCGCGGAACATGCCCCCAATGAAAAGCGCGGGCTCTATACAAGTTTCATCCAGACGACGGCCACGCTGGGCCTTTTCGCTGCGCTGCTGGTGGTCATCGGAACCCGCACCTATCTGGGCGAAGCAGCGTTCAAGGGCTGGGGCTGCCGCCAGCGCCGCCGCCGGCAATCCAGCCGTGGAAATCTACCCGGCCTTTTCGCCCTTCGGCATCAACGGCGGCTATTACTTCGTCCGGCTCGGATTGGATTTCTGAAGGGGGGACTCACATGATGAAGATCATTTCAGCCCTAGGTCTGATGCTCGTCGCCACACCGGCGCTGGCCCAGACCACGCCCGCCGATATCGGCGGCGCCTATGTCGGCGCCCATGTCGCCTGGTCGGACCGCTATTCGGACTGGCTCGATCTCGGCGTCGGCCCGCTGGGCAGCCACCATGCCCGCGGGCCTCAGGTCGGCGTGCAGATCGGCTATGACCTCGATCTCGGCCCCGCCTTTATCGGCGCCCGGGCGAGTTTTTCGCCGGTGGGCCAGTCCGGCAACCATGTCGATCAGGTCTTCGGCTATTCGACCATCTATACCGAGCGCCAGCGGTCGGACGAACGGTGGCGCGGCGAGGCGATCGCCCGCCTCGGCACCCGGCTCGGCCGCCAACTCGTCTATGCCAAGGGCGGCCTCGCGCTCAGCCGCAAATATTATGCGCTGACCGGCTATTTCGGCCCCGATGTGGTGTTTGCCGAAACCACCGACACCCGCAGCGGCTGGGTCATCGGCGCTGGCGTCGAGCGTCGCGTATCGCGCCGCGTCTCGGCCTTCATCGACTATGGCTATGCCGATTTCGGCCGCAAGCTCGAAAACATCCGCTGCACCCCCCGCTATCCGAACTGCGGTTCGCTCGATCCTTCGCTGGTGCCGGTGGTGCTGAAGGAATCGAACCACCGCGTCGAATTTGGCATCAACTATCATTTCTGACATCAGGAACCCCGTCATGAAAACGCCCTTCCGGGTTCTGCTCACCGCCGGCCTCGCCGCCACCACCCCGGCCATGGCCGGGGGCTTCGACGGCATGTTCGTCCAGGCCGGTGTCGGTGCGGCCCATGCCACCTCGGACATCGAATTCACCGGCTGGTTTCGCGACAAGGTCAGCGACACAGGCGTGAACGGCACGATTGGCGCCGGCTATTCCCACAGCTTCGGCCGTTTCAATCTCGCCGCCAGCGTCAACCATGGGCTGGGCCGGCAGGACGGCGGCACAACGGTGCAGGATTCACCCTTTGTTGCGGCCGAGCGGGCGGACAGTGTGTCGCTGCGGCTGGCCAAGACATGGTCGGTGACCCTCGAGCCGGGGGTGAACACCGGGCCGAACGGGCTGGCCTATGCCAAGCTCGGCTGGAGCCGGGCGCAGAGCCGCTGGACCTTCAGGCGGCCGCTCTATGGCGACAGCTTTGCCGGCACGATCAACTTCAACGGCTTCGCCGTTGGCGCGGGCTACAAGCACCGGATTGGCAACCATGTCTTCGCCTTCACCGAGGCGCAGCACAACCGCTACCCGCTTCGCGACGTGCCGGTCCGCGTCACAACCGGCGGCGTCACCGCCACCTATGTCGACCGGTTCGGCGCAGCCTCGACGACCGCCGTGGTCGGGCTGGGGATGACTTCTAGGGGGCGTTCCATGCACGCAACGGGTCGGATCCTGCCTCTTCTCGGCGCTGTTCTGATGCTTTCGGGCACGGCCCTGGCCCAGACGCCCGCCGGCTTCGTCAATACCGCCGCCATCGTTCCCGATCTGGTCGTCGACATGCGCTACCATGGCCGCGACAATTTCGTCGGCCGCCCGGTCGCCGGCTATGACGAGCCGGTCTGCCTGCTGACAGCCGAGGCGGCGGCGGCGCTGACCCGCGCCCAGCAGCGCCTGCGCCCGCTCGGCCTCGGCCTCAAGGTGTTCGACTGCTACCGCCCGATGCGCGCGGTCGCGGATTTCGTCCGCTGGGCCCGCGACCTCGGCGACCAGACGCGCAAGGCGCAGCATTATCCGGGCGTCGACAAGTCGGAGCTGTTCGCCCGCGGCTATATCGCCGAGCGTTCGGGCCATGCACGCGGCTCGACGCTCGACCTGACCGTCGTCGACCTCGCCAGCCGCACCGAACTCGACATGGGCACGCCCTATGACTGGTTCGATCCGGCCGCCTGGCCGTCGTCGCTGGCGGTGCCGGCCCCGGCGCGCGCCCATCGGCTGCTACTGCAGCGGGTGATGATGGAGGCGGGCTTCCGCCCCTATGAGCAGGAATGGTGGCATTTCACCCTGGAGGGCGAGCCCCATCCCGACCTTTATTTCGATTTTCCGGTCCGTCGGCCGGACCCGTCCGAGGGGGACAAGCGATGACAACCCTGCTCATCACCGCGCTGCCGCTGATCTTGGGCGTGCTGGTTATCCGAGGCTTGGAGGCGCTCGACCGGACTCGCTATCCGGTGCGCGGGATCAGCCCCTCCTATTTCGCCTCGGTGGCGCTGCTGTTCGGGCTGTTCGCCAGCCTTGTCGCCACCGATGCCTGGCAGCGCACGTCCAAGACCACCCTGGCCCTATCGACCGAAGTCAGCGGGCTGCGGGCGATGCTCCGCATCGGCGAGATCGAGCAGCAGGAAGGCGCGTCCATCAAGGCGGCCGTGCTCTCCTATGTCGATGAAGTACGGACGCGGGAGCTGAGCAGCACGGGACGCGTCGACGCCTTCGCGCCGCCGCCGGCCGGGCTGCACACACTCTACAAGATCGGCACGGCGTCCGGTGCCTTTCAGGGCAACACCAGCGTCAACAGCAGCTACCTCGCCGCGCTCGAGACGGTGCGGGCAGCACGGCTGCAAAGGCTCGAACTGGCGAGGAACCAGATACCGCCGCGCCATATGGTGATATTGTTCCTGATGGGGCTGCTGACACAAATCGCCATCGGCTTTTCGCACGGCGGCAACCGGGTCGCCATGGCCTATTCGGTGATGCTATTCAGCCTCGCCTTCAGCGGGGCAATCTACTTCATCAGCGCCTTCGACGATCCCTACAGCGCCGGTTATCACGCCAGCTTTGCCGAGCTGGCCGAAGTGGTCTGATCCGCGCTGCGGCCATTGCGGCCCCTGCGGCTTGCGATATTCTCGCGTCCGGTGAGGATGCCGAGCCATGCACATACGACATCTTGAGCAGTTTGTTGTCGTCGCCGAACGCGGCAGTCTCGGCGCGGCGAGCCGCAGCTTCGGGCTGAGCCAGCCCGCCGTCACCCGCAACATGCAGGCGCTCGAACATGCGCTGGGCAGCCGCCTTTTGATCCGCAGTTCAAGCGGCGTCTCGCTGACCCCGGCCGGGCACCGGCTGCTGCCGCTGGCCCGCTCGATCGTCGCCTTCATCGAGCGCACAGACATAGCTGAACGTCGTGTCGTCGATGACCTGCCCGAGGTAAGTCGGGTCGGTCACGGCGTCTGGATTGCCAGCTGCCACCCGGACTCCGTGTTCGTGTTCTTCCCAGGCGACTGAATTGCGGTTTGGGCCGCTGTTCGTGATCATGAATAGCAGCGGATCGCGGCGGAACTTGAAGCCGCGCTCCAGCATCTCGATGATCGAGCGGTCCGGAAGCTCATGGACCTCGTCCGCCAGCACAAAGTATGGCCGAGGGCCGGAACCAGTCTTGCCGGTATCGCGCGACACCGGGCGGAAGAAACTTCCGCTGGCCAAATGCGCGATGTTGAACTCGCGGCCGGGGCCGCCAGAAAACTCGAGCCGCCGGGCCAGCGCCGGGGATTGCCGCACCATCTTCACCGTATCGCGGAACAGAATGTTGGCCTGCTCCTTTTTGGCAGCAGCCGCATAGATCTGGGCGCCAGCCTCCTTGCAGGCGGTCAT
>CANJYE010000073.1 GCA_947479055.1 Erythrobacteraceae bacterium | reverse complement strand
TTTCACCACAGCTTCCGCAGGGCGCTTGGCTGGCGATTTTGATTTGGAGAGATTGGGTCTCATCTTCGTTCCTTCGTCACTACGACGAGACCCAATCTCTCCTTAAATCACAACCTCAAATCTGGGCCATAGGTGCTGACGGGGAACATACAAGACCACCTCCGGCAACGATATCGAAGTGGAGACAGGGAAGCTGGCCAGTCTGGCCGGACCCTCGTTCACCATGCTGAACGGCGCGCGCCTCGCGTTCGGTTCAGCCACCTCGACCGGGACGATCGTCCTGTCCGCCCAAAGTATCCACAACGGCGTAATCGACCGGATCGACCTCAAAGGCGGAACCATTACCTTCGCCAACCTGTTCAATGCCCAGAATTTCCTGCACTTCGAAGGAACAGGACTGGTCCAACTGGGGCTTGGCGCCACGCTCGACACGGCCGGCTTCACCACGCGGATCTCCAATCTCGATTTCGATATCGGAACCTTGCGCAGCACGGTCGGCGTACTCAATGTTCAGGTCGACTATACCAACGCGCAGGGTGACAACACCGGTACGATCTTTGGTACGTCCGGGGCGGACCGGTTGCTGTTCATAGCCAAGGCCTCCTCTACCATGAATTTCGCCCTGACCACCTTCACCGGCTGGTCGGACGCAGATGACAAGATCATCTTCAGCGGCTCCTCGGCAGCCGATTCCATCACCGCCACGACCCAGGCCGACCGGATTTTCGGTAATGCCGGGAACGACTCGCTTTTTGGTCTGGGCGGCAATGACTTCCTGAACGGTCAGGCAGGAACCGACACCACCACCGGTGGCGATGGCGACGATGTCTATATCGTCGACAGTTCCGCCGATGTTGTCACCGAAGCCCTCAACCAGGGCAACGACCTGGTCCGGGCCAGCGCCGATTTCGTCCTGTCCGACAATGTCGAGCGGCTGACCCTGCAGGGCGCGGCCCGCTCCGGCACAGGCAATGCGCTGAACAACACCATTTTCGGCTCGAACGGCAACGACACGCTGCTGTCCGGCCTTGACGGCTCCGACACGATCGACGGGCGGCTCAGCTCCGACATCATCCTGGGCGGCAATGGCGAAGATTTCCTCATCGGCGGTGCCGGCAAGGACACGCTGACCGGCGGCGCCGACCGCGACCGGTTTGTCTTCCGCGATGGCGACATGAAGACCACTCATGCCACCGCCGACATCATCACCGATTTCGACCAGGGTCTGGACGAGCGAATCGGGCTGACCGGGGTCGATGGCAACGAAGGGCTCGGCGGCGTGCAGTCGTTCAAGTTCATCGGCACCAGCGCCTATTCCGGCACGGCGGGCGAGCTACGTTTCGTCCAGGAATCCGGCAACACTTTCGTCGAAGGCAACACCGACACCGACACCGTGGCGGATTTCGTCATTCGCCTGAACGGGCTATACACGCTCGATGTCACCGATTTCTTCGGGGCCACCTTGTAGACTGATCGTCATGGCTGGACTGGGCCGCACAATCCCGTAACTTCGGCATCCCGACATCCGACGAGGACAGGCGCATGGACGAGACGATGCAGGCCGTGGTGATGACCGCCGTGGGCGGGCCGGAGGTGTTGCAGCTCCAGACGTTGCCCCGCCCCGTCATTGCCGATCCGCACGCAATTCTCGTGCGCGTCAGGGCAGCGGGGGTGAACCCGGCCGATATCCGCGTGCGCGAACGGATGCCGCCGATGACGGAGTGGGACATGCCGCCCGGCGGCATCATCCTGGGACTGGAAGGCGCGGGCGTGGTCGAGGCGGTCGGCCCGGCCGTGACCCGCTTCGCCGTGGGTGACGAGGTGTTCTGGTTCGACGGCGGCTTCCTCGGCATGCCGGGCAACTACGCCCAGTACAAAACCGTCCACGAAGACTACGCCGCCCGCAAGCCGCGCAGCCTTACCTTCGCGCAGGCAGCCTGTCTGCCGATCATCGCCATCACCGGCTGGGAAGCCCTCAACGACCACGCCCGCCTGGCCGCAGGCGAATATCTGCTGGTCCAGGGCGGCGCGGGCGGGCTGGGCCATATCGGCATCCAGCTGGGCAAGCTGATGGGTGCAAAGGTCGCCGCCACCGTCAGCACCGCGCGCAAGGGCGAACTCGCCAAGCGACTGGGGGCCGACCGGGTGATCAACTACCGCAAGGAGGATGTCGGCGCGGCCATCCGCGAGTGGACCGGCGGGGATGGCGTCAACGTGGTCTATGACACCGTCGGCGACGGCGCTTTCAGCCAGTCGATCGACCTCCTCGCCTCGCACGGAAGGCTGGTCAGCGCCGCCTATCCCACCGCATGGCCCAGCGCCGACATCTTCAGGGCCGCGCTGGCCAATATCGAGATTTCGTTCGAGGCGATGGGCCATTCCTTCCGCAGCCATGAATTGCGCTGCGGGCAGACCGGCATCCTGGAAACCGTCGCCCGCCATGCCGACGAAGGCCGGCTCGAACTGGTGCTCGAACGGACCTGGCCGCTCGCCGAAGCGGGCGAAGCGCAGCGGTCGCTCGAAGCGGGCGAAGTGGCGGGCAAGGTCGCGCTGGAGATTGCCTGACCGCTGCGCTGTCGGGCATGGGAAACGCGAATATCCCGAGCGTGCAAGAGGCCCGGCAGCGATTACCGATCGCCCTGATCCGCTGTAGGAATGGGGCGGTAGCGGTTCCTGCGCATGGGGGCCCATTGGGGAGAATGGCACATGGAAGACCCGAATTTCGATTTCGATTCCTTCCTGGCCGAACCGCGCAATGCGGTTGTGGCAACCAACGGGCGCGAGGCCCCGGTCCTGCGGACCTTGTCCTTCTCGTGGGAGGAAGGTGCTTTCTGGATCATCACCGGGCCATGGGCCAGGCTGGTCGACCGGCTGCGCAAGGACACCCAAATCTCGCTGCTGGTCGATTGCACGGATTATGAATCCGGCCGCCTGCTCCAGGTGATCGCCCGGGGAAACGCCGAAATCCTGCCCTATGACATCGACCGGGCCTATCGCTCGATGGCCCGCTATCGCGGTCCCGACGTCTCGCAATGGTCCACCGCGCCCACCAACTATCCCGCGCTGGTGACCGAACCGCTGCCGCCTGGCCTCAACTTCATCCGGCTCGTGCCGAACGTGCTCAAAGGCTACAACTACAGCTTCGCGCGGAGTCCTTATGCAGTGAAACCGGTCTGAGGGGGTGGGGCCATAGCCGGGTGCCTTCTTGCGCGCAGGATAGGAAAGGGTGCAACGTGCGAAATGACTTCCCCGCTTTCCTACAAGCCCCAATCCTGCCATGATCCCTTTCCCGCTCCTTGAAATCGTCCGCTTGCCTTCTTGCCCAACCCGCTCCCCCGGCACCGGAACCCCATTTTCGCGTCTCCGGGCAATGTGTCACCCTGATTTTTCGAAACACTCCTTTGTATTCAATGCCTAATACCGCACATATGGGTGACACTGTCACCTTTGCCTTCTCCGACGGGCATTCGCCGGGCACAGTCAACTTGCGCGGCGGCGCGGGTCCCGGCATAGGCTGGCGCCGATTCCCCGACGCCCCTTGCGAAAGGCCGGCATGAAAAAGGATTGGCCATGAAAATCCGCGTCCACGTCAGCCTCAAGCCCGGCGTGCTCGACCCGCAGGGCCGCGCCATCCACCATTCGCTCGAAGGGCTGGGCTTTGCCGGGGTCAACGATGTGCGGGCCGGGCGGCTGATCGAGCTCGATGTCGATGAGACGGTCAGTGATGCCGCGCTGGACGAGATGTGCCGCAAACTGCTGGCCAACATGGTGATCGAGAACTTCCGGATCGAGAAGGTCGCGGCATGAGCTTCCGGTCGGCGGTCATCACCTTTCCCGGCTCCAACTGCGACCGGGACATGGCGGTGGCGCTGGAGCAGGTCTCCGGCACCGCGCCATTCCGGGTGTGGCATGGCGATGCCGAACTGCCCGGGGAGCTGGATTTCATCGCCCTGCCCGGCGGCTTTTCCTATGGCGATTACCTGCGTTCCGGCGCGATGGCGGCGCGCAGCCCGATCATGCAGGCAGTGATCGCCGCAGCGGGCCGGGGCGTGCCGGTGCTGGGGGTGTGCAACGGCTTCCAGGTGCTGACCGAAGCCGGGCTGCTGCCGGGCGCGCTGATGCGCAACGCGGGCATCCGCTTCGTCTGCCGCGAAGTGCCGCTGGTGGTGGAAAATGTCAGTTCGCTGTTCACCCGTTGCTATCGCAAGGGCCAGCAGATCACCGTGCCGGTGGCGCATCATGACGGCAATTACTTCGCCGATGCCGCCACGCTCGACCGGCTGGAAGGCGAAGGCCGCGTGGCCTTCCGCTATGCCGACAATCCCAACGGCTCGGCCCGCGACATTGCCGGGGTGCTGAACGAGGCGGGCAATGTGCTGGGCATGATGCCTCATCCCGAGCGCGCGGTAGAACCAGCCCATGGCAGCACAGACGGGCGGGCGCTGTTCGAAAGCGCAGTGAAGGGGCTGGTTGGGGCCTAAGGCCCGGGCAGCAACTCAGGCCCGGCGGAGGGCCTCGGCATTGGCGAACAGGCGGCGGGCGTCGATCGAGGCCATCGGGCGGCCATAGTGGTAGCCCTGAATCTTCTTGCAGCCGAGCTCGCGGATCAGCGTGGCCTCGGCGGCAGTCTCCACCCCTTCGGCGGTGGTGGACATGTTGAGGCTGTCGGCCATCGCAACCACCGCGCGGATGATCGCGAGGCTTTCGGCGCTGTTCTGGGCCGCGCCCTGGACAAAGCTGCGATCGATCTTGATGGTCGAGAAGCGCAGCTTGCGCAGGTAGCCGAGCGAAGAATAGCCCGTGCCGAAATCGTCGAGCGCCACGGTGCAGCCGAGCGAGATGATCTTCTCCAGCGTCGCCCGCGCGGTCACGTCATCGCGCAGGAAGATGCTTTCGGTCACCTCGATCTCGAGCCGCCATGGCTCCAGCCCGCTGCCGGCCAGCGCGCTGAGCACAGTGTTGGCGAAATGCGGAGCGAGCAATTGTTCGCCCGAGACATTGACCGCGACCTTGGTGCTCTTGGGCCATTGCGTCGCCTCGCGGCAGGCCTCGCGCAGGACCCACTCGCCAATGGGGACGATCAGCCTGGTATCTTCGGCCAGCGGAATGAACTTGACCGGGCTGATCGTGCCGTATTCCTTGTTGCTCCAGCGCAGCAGCGCCTCGAAGCTGACGATTTCTTCGGTCCTGGCATCGACCACGGGCTGGTAATGCAGGCTCAATTCGTCGTTCTCGAGCGCCTTGCGCAGCGCGAATTCAAGCTTGCGGCGTTCCTCGGCGTCAGTGTGCAGCACCGGCTCGAACACGCAGTGGACCCCGCCACCTTCGTCCTTGGCGCGATAGAGCGCGAGGTCGGCATTGCGCATCAGATCCTCGACCGTCGTGGCGTCGCGCGGACCAGTGGCGGAACCAACGCTCGAGCCGACGTACAGCGTGTGGTGATCGACTTCATAGGGCCGGGACAGCAGGTCGATGACCGAACGGGCCACATGCTCCACCCGATCTCGATCCGATGCATCGCGGATGACCACGGCGAATTCGTCGCCACCCAGCCGGCCGCACAGCTCGTTGTCGGTCATGATGCCCTTGAGCCGCTCCGACACCTTGGCCAGAAGCCTGTCGCCGATCTGGTGGCCGAGCGAATCGTTGACCGCCTTGAAGCGATCAAGGTCGATCATCAGGAAAGCGCAGCGCGAACGCCATTGTTCGGCATAGCGCATCGCATCGCCCAGCGCTTCCATCAGCATCAGCCGGTTGGGCAGGCCGGTGAGAGTGTCATAGCGCGCCAGCCAGGCGATCTTCTCGCTCGATTCACGCGCTTCGGTGACATCGGAGCCAACCCCGCGGAACCCGGTGAACTTGCCGCTCTCATCGAGCCGGGGCGTGCCCGACAATTCCCACCACCGCTGCTGCTTGCCGATCATCACCTTGACGATCAGGTTGGAGAAGCTCTCACGGCGCTTGAGCCGCTCGGCCAGGTCATGCAGGCTTGGCGGGAACTGCCCGGTTTCCCAGGTCTCGCCGGAAATCAGCTGGAGGAACGGCTTGCCGTCGATATCCTCGACATCGCGGGCGAGCGCAAAGGCAAAGCGCGGGCTAACCGAGCGGACCCGCCGCGCGGTATCGACTTCCCAAAGCCAGTCGGCCTCGCTCTCCTCGAACTCGCGCAGCAGCAGCGAGACAACCTCGCTCTTTTCCGCAACGCCCGCTTCGGCAATGCAGGCAGCGAGATAGGTGCGCGCGGCCCGCAGTGTGCCTGCAGCGGTGATGACGATGAACGCGGCAACCACCACCGCAATGTCGTAGGAACCGGCAAAAGCAAAGCTGGCGATCGCCGCAAGGCCCACACCCAGCGTGAACATGACCGAACCAAGCGGCGCCGTGGTCAGCCACAGGGCGCCGCCCGCCATCAGCATGGCAACAATTGCCCACAAGGCGAGATGGTCGGTCCACGAACCATAGGCAGGCAGCACCAGCATCGCCAGCGCCCAAACCGCCGCAGTGATGGCCGAACTATCGGCATAGCGCCTGAATTCGCGCTTCGAGACCACCCGCCGCTCGGCATCGCCAAGCTCGCGTTCGATCTGCATGGTGCGAAAGAGCGCGTAGGACAGCCCTGCCACCCAGGGGATCAGCAGGTAGATCGGGACGGTCGGATAGAACAGGCCCAGCACGACCATGGCGGCCATGGCGTTGGCGGTGATCCGGCCAATGGTCGATTCCGCCAGGCGCGACAATTGCAGGCCGCGCAAGCGTGCCCAGCTTTCCTCCACGTCGCCGCCAAGCCCCAGAAGCGCCATCGGCGACAGGGAGAAAGGAGCTTCGCAGAGGTCTGATCGTTCTTTGCCCACAGCCGCTGGTTAACCGCCAAAAGTTATGATGGCGTAAAAATACTGCGGTTCTTCAGCTATTCGACGGTAACCGACTTGGCCAGGTTGCGCGGCTGGTCCACGTCCGTGCCCTTCACGCAGGCCGTGTGATAGGCCAGCAATTGCACCGGAACGGCATAGACCAGCGGCGCGATCAGCGGGTGGACGCGCGGCATCTCGATCGTGGCGATGCAGCCCTCGCCCGCCTCGGCCAGCCCTGCCGCGTCCGAAATCAGCACGATCTTGCCGCCGCGCGCGCGCACTTCCTGCATGTTGCTGACGGTCTTTTCGAACAGCGGGCCGGACGGGGCCAGAACGATCACCGGGACATGTTCGTCGATCAGCGCGATCGGCCCGTGCTTCATTTCGCCCGAGGCATAGCCTTCGGCATGAATATAGCTGATTTCCTTCAGCTTCAGCGCGCCTTCCAGCGCCAGCGGATAATCCGGGCCACGCCCCATGTAGAGCACGTCGCGGGCCGGCGCGATGAGATGGGCCATCGCCGCAATCTCGTCGTCATGGTCGAGCGCGGCGTTGAGCGCAGCGGGAGCCTGCAACAGGTGCTCGACAATCTCCGCTTCCTCCGCCCGGTCCATCCGTCCGCGCCTGACCGCCAGATGCGCGGCCAGCGCGGCCAGCACGGCCAGCTGGCAAGTGAACGCCTTGGTCGAGGCCACGCCGATTTCCGGGCCGGCATGGGTCGGCAGCAGCAGATCGGCTTCGCGCGCCATCGAACTGGTCGGCACATTGACCACCACCGCGATGGTCTGCCCCGCCGCCTTGCAATGGCGCAGCGCGGCCAGCGTGTCGGCGGTCTCCCCGCTTTGCGAGATGAACAGCGCAAGCCCGCCCGGCTCCAGCACCGGCTGGCGATAGCGGAACTCGCTGGCCACATCGATGTCCACCGGCAGGCGGGCAAATTGTTCGAACCAGTATTTCGCCACCATCCCGGCATAGAAACTGGTGCCGCAGGCTACGATGGTGACGCGGCTGATCGCCGACAGGTCGAAATCGATCTGCGGCAGCGCCACTTGCCGTTCGAGCGGGCGGAGATAGGAACGCAGCGTCTGCGCCACCACCGTCGGCTGCTCGAAGATCTCCTTCTGCATGAAGTGGCGGTAATTGCCCTTCTCGATTGCGGCGGCGGATGCGCCCGAAGTGGTCACTTCGCGCTGCACCGGCTGGTTGCCGGAATCGAAAATCTGCGCGCCTTCGCGGGTGACGATCACCCAGTCGCCCTCGTCCAGATAGGTGATCTTCTGGGTGAGCGAGGCCAGCGCCAGCGCGTCGGAACCAAGGAAGGTCTCACCCTCGCCAAAGCCCACCACCAGCGGCGAGCCAAGCCGGGCACCGATCAGCATGTCGGGATGCTGGCGGAAAGCGATCGCCAGCGCGAAAGCACCCCGCAGGCGCGGCAGCACGGTCTTGACCGCATCGGCGGGGGACGCGCCCTGTTCGACCTGTTCGGAGATCAGATGCGCGACCACCTCGCTATCGGTTTCGCTCGCGAAAATCCGGCCGCGCGCTTCCAGTTCCTCGCGCAGGCTCTTGAAGTTCTCGATGATCCCGTTGTGGACCAGCGCCACTTCGCCGGTGGCGTGGGGATGGGCGTTGTTGGCGGTCGGCGCGCCATGGGTGGCCCAGCGGGTATGGGCAATGCCGACCATGCCGGGCGCGGGATCGCGGGCCAGTTCGGAGACGAGATTGGCCAGCTTGCCCGGCGCACGACGGCGGACCAGCTCGCCGCCATGGAGGGTGCAGACCCCGGCGCTGTCATAGCCGCGATACTCCATCCGCCGCAGCCCATCGACGAGCCGCTGCGCCACTTCCTCCTTGCCGACGATGCCGATAATTCCACACATGGGCCGGGTTTGCCTTGGCTAGAGGGTGTAAGGGACGTGGATGCCAGGCATCTCTGCCGGAAAATCCTTGGTATTTCGTGTAATGAGGATACGCCCGTGAGTCTGCGCGGTGGCGAGGATGATAGCATCCATTGCTTTCAGGCGATAACGATCGCGCCGAAGCCCGGCGGCCCGCTGTGCGATTTCTTCATCGATTTCATCGATACCGAAACCGGACAAGAGCACTTCGGCACGACGCAGCCCTTCGCCTTCCCCCTTGGACATGACTTCGATCCAGACGACCCGACTGATCCAGACCCGACCTCGCTGAACTGCCCGCTCAAGTTCCGCCTTTGGCTGCGGAAATCCGCGCAGCAGGTCGATCAAGATGTTGCTGTCGAAGGCAAAGCTGCTCACTTCTTCGCATGCTTCTTTTCAAGCGCTCCGGGCGCGACATTGCCATCGCCCAGCTTCATCCCGTTCTCGGCAAGCCATGCCAGGTGAAGCGCATGCTCGCGGTCGTCCGCTTCGTCAAAAAGATCGGGAAATTCGGCACGCACATCCGGATAGTCGGCATCCCATGGACGGGTGTTTGCCGCCCGCTCACGCCGTTGCCAATCGACAGCATCGCCAATGTCGTCGCGATCCTTCCACGCGCCGAAGCCTTGCTCGATCCAGCTTGTGCCGTCGTCGCGAGTCTGTGCCTTGTATGCACTGACCGCTTCGCGCAGCACCGACGCGCGAGACTTGCCCTGCTTTGCGGCCAGGCGGTCGAGCCATTTGATGTCGTCATCGGGCAGGTCGGCAAGGATACGGGTCATGGTGATATGAACGATATCATATTATGATATCACGTCAACCTTGCTAGCAGAATTGAATTGCAGCACCGAGCTTAATTGATGCGCGCGCGGCGTTGGCGAGATTTGCGACCGTGTGTGCTTCGACCGCCAGAATTTGCCAAGGCTCGCCTGTAGGACACGGTGTCTCGATCATTTCCAGAAATTCATCCGACTCCGGATCAAAATCCGAAGGCAGACGCAAACTCTTTGCCAGTGCTTCACACTCCTCTAGCAACTTGGGAGATGACCCTATCATCATCCCCAAGCCCGGGCGCTCTGGCTGCGTCCAATCCGCCACGACCAAATCAAATGCTTGTGGGATGTAAAATCCCTCTGCGTCAGAGTGCATCATTAAATGCTGAAACGGCGGGGCGGGCATTGGCTTGCGGAACAGGCCAAGAAAACCCGCACTCAATGGTTTTCTCACGAAGCGGTAATGCATCTCATTAAATTCTAAGTAGACGGGATCTTCTGTATATTCTGGATACTCGACCGGCGGGGGAAGTTCGCCTTTCAAGGCCAGATACGCAGCAACCCTTCGCAACGCATGCAAACCACCATAGCCCCACATTCCCGCCTCAAAATATTCGTCATTTGAAATGGTTCTAGGGTCAGGACTCATTGATCACAACCAGAAGATGACGGTAGCGGCGATTGCGATGGCGGACATGAAGGTGTGGGCGCAGCGATCATATCGGGTGTGAATGCGCCGCCAGTCCTTGATTTTGGCGAACAGGTTTTCGATCAAGTG
>CANJYE010000072.1 GCA_947479055.1 Erythrobacteraceae bacterium | reverse complement strand
TCACCACAGCTTCCGCAGGGCGCTTGGCTGGCGATTTTGATTTGGAGAGATTGGGTCTCATCTTCGTTCCTTCGTCACTACGACGAGACCCAATCTCTCCTTAAATCACAACCTCAAATCTGGGCCATAGGTGCTGACGGGGAACAGTCAGACCCGATAGTGAAATTGGTAGTGATATCGCGCGTTATGACGTCGGTGTTGGAGGCCAAAATAACATGGCCACCGTCACCACCCGAAATCTCAGTCGCAGTTCCGTTGGCATCGACATCAATCACCGCCGATTCACCGATGAACGCCGCCATTCGCAAGGTCCAGGACGTCGCTCCGGATTGACCGACAAACGAATAACCTACCGGATGCGATGCAATGATTTCGAGATGGCCAACCGTGATCTGCGAATTTTGCCAAAAAAAGACCTTTGAATTGCCACTTCGGGGGCTGCCGGTGGAATCGAATACCGCCACCGCTCCGACGCTGTTCGGCACTCCGCCGTTCCAATGGGAAGCGTCATCCCATGCCCCATATCCGTCAAGTATCCAGACCGACATCGCCTCTCTCCCGAACGGTTGAGAGAATTTATACCGGGACTGTGACAGAAGCAACGCCGCGCCACCCGTGGGTGCCCTGTGACTTCGAGGCGCGGACGCTCAAGCCCCTATCAGCAGACCCGCACTTCGCCTTCGTCGGTCAGGAACCGGATATCGGCAATCTCCGCCTGCCCCTCGCCATGGCGGAAAGCGCTCAGGGCGATCAGCCATATGCCGGTGATTTTCGCGGGCGGTTCGCCGATCCAGCGGAGGTAGTCGGCGTAGATATCGCGCTCCTCGGTGAACCATTCGCCCAATCCTTCCTGCCCGGAACGGAGCACGACGTGCGTTTCCATGTCGGTCCATTTTGGGATCGGGCACTGATAAGCCGTGCCGACCGGCAGTTCCGCGCTCCAGTAATAGGCGAGGTCCTTCACATTCTCGAAATAGACCGCGACTGCGATGTAATCATGGGTGTGGAGGTAATCCTCGCGGCAGGCGGATGGCAGCTTGTCCATCTTCCATGACCACGCCAGCTTCATCCCGGGTCGGAAATCGAGGTCCAGTTCGGCGTTGAGCGAGATCACCTCGTCCTTGGTGTAACACCCGATCGGGGTACCGGCAGGGAAGCCCTCCTGCACGGCGAAAGCCTCTGCTGTGCCGACGTTCCAAGGATAGGCCCAGCCTTGCGGTAGTACCACCTCTGTCTCCAGCCGGTCGATCTCGCAGGCGATTAGCCTGCCGACATCGCCGAGCCTTGCGAGGGCGCGCAGGCCATCCAGCGGGTCGGCCTGCCAGCGCACCACCAGCGCCACCACCCCGCCCTCGCTCATGGCAGAGGCATCGTGGTTGGCGAGATCGCCGGTCGGGCTGGTCCATTCGCCGGGGAAGGAGCCTCCAAGATAGAGCGTGCCCGCGCGGTCCGCCGTGAAGCTGTGCGAACAGCGTTGCCCGCGAAACACCTCGCCCTGCTCGCCGATCCGGAACCACAGCCACAGATGCGGGTGCAGCCAGATATCGAGCTCGCGCGACATCCATACCCGCCCGGCCACGAATACGCTCAGCCGCTCCCCCGCCGCGCAGGCGATGCCGCTGTCCAGCCATGGCGGCTGGTTGGCGGAAATTGCGTGGAAGCTGTGCCCGGCGATCAGCCCTGGCGGGCAGTGAGCAAGGATATCGGCGAATTGCGCACGGAAGGTTTCTTCCGGCACGTCGCCATCGGCCCGGCTCCCGGCGTAGATTCGCAATCCTTCGGCCGTGGTGACCTTATGCATGGCGATATTCTCTCCCGTCGCGGTTTTGCAACTCATAGCGGGGAGGCACCTGCTGGCAACACCCGGCTTCGAAGCGGGCCTACCAGCTGTTGCCGGCCGCCACCGCGCGGCGTTCTGCAGGCGTGCTGCGACGCGCCAGCAAAGCATTGCGATGCGGGAAGCGACCGAAGCGGGCGATCATGCGGTAGTGGGCGCGGGCAAAACCGAAGCCAAACCGCGGGCCGAGCGCGGCGTAATAGGCCAAACTCGCCAACTGGTCGGCAATTGCCTCGCTGTGCATCAGCGGCATGGCCAGGAACTGGCGTTCCGGCCCGGTCAGCTCCGCATCCCAGCCTCGCCGTAGCGCCTCGCGCGCGATTGAGCGGGCCAGGGGATCGCTGGCGAAGGCTTGCGCGCTGTTACGGAAGATGTTGCGCGGTACCTGGTCAAACAGCAGCACCGCCGCGCGGGCGGTCAGTGGATCGCGCAGAAATTCGTGGAAGGGGCGCTTGCGAAGGGCCTGCCAGATGCCGCCAAAACGCCGAGTCAGCAGGCTATCCACCGGCCCGGAGCGGGTGAACCAGTCACCCGGCCCGAGCTGGTGGAACCAGAGGTGGAATATATCCGACGCCCAGGGCCTCGGGGCAAGGGTCACGCCCTGTCAGCCTTCGGTTGCGACCTTCTTGTACGGCACAAACTGGCCAAGGAAGACCGAGCCGGTGTAGAAGCTGATCGAACCCTGCGAGCGGGTGTTCACCATGTCAGTGTTGCACAACTGGTGGCTCATCCGGTCGATCACCAGCACGTCACCGGAATCGAGCGACTTCGGATTGGCCGGGCGGTTGACATAAATGGTGTTGCCGGACTTATAGACCAGCGCGGTCTTGTCGATCACCGTCAGCTGGCTGGTGTTGGGCGCGAAGATGCAGCTCTGCGGTTCGCCCGCAGCCCGGCCTTCCAGCAGCTTGGCGAGCTTTTCCTCGCCGGTCAGTCTCGGTTTGGCTGCAAGCGCCGGTGCGGTGAGCAAGCCCACCACAGAAGCGCAGCAAGCGATCGCGGTCATCAATCTACGCATGATCGTCTCCTTACAATGCACTCCATAGCAGATTTTTATTGTCCGCCAGAGCGCCTTAACCAGGGCTGACCGGTCCCGAGGGGATCGGCAGCCTTGCCTCCTGCAGAACATCACGGAGCCGCCGGGCCGAACCCGCAATGACCGGGCGCGAAAGTGCCCGATTTCGCTTAGCCGGTACCGCCCACCGTCAAGCCTTCGATCAGCAGGGTGGGCTGCCCGACTCCGGCCGGAACGCTCTGCCCGCCCTTGCCGCACACCCCCACGCCTTCGTCCAGCGCCATGTCGTTGCCGATGCCGCGAACCCGGGTCAGGACCGAAGGCCCGTCGCCGATCAGCGTCGCGCCCTTGATCGGTGCGCCGAGCTTGCCGTTCTCCACCTTGTAGGCTTCGGTGCAGCTGAACACGAACTTGCCCGAAACGATATCGACCTGCCCGCCGCCGAAGCTTTTCGCGAAGATGCCGTTCTTCACGCGACTGAGCAGTTCGGCCGGATCGTCGTTGCCGCCCTTCATGAAGGTGTTGGTCATGCGCGGCATCGGCGCGTGGGCATAATCCTCGCGGCGGCCGTTGCCTGTGGGCTCCACCCCCATCAGCCGGGCATTGAGGCGATCCTGCATGTAGCCCTTGAGGATGCCGTCCTCGATCAGCACCGTCTCCGAAGTCGGCGTGCCTTCATCATCGATCGAGAGCGAGCCGCGCCGGTCGGGGATCGAACCATCATCCACCACCGTCACGCCGGGCGCCCCCACCCGGTCGCCGATCCGGCCGGAAAAGGCACTGGTGCCCTTGCGGTTGAAATCGCCTTCCAGCCCGTGCCCGACCGCCTCGTGCAGCAGCACGCCGGGCCAGCCGGGGCCGAGCAGCACGGTCATCTCGCCAGCGGGCGCGGCCACGCTGTCGAGATTGACCAGCGCCTGTTGCAGCGCGGTGTCGATCGCCCGGTTCCACTGCGCCGGATCGAACAGCGAATCATAAAGGTAACGCCCGCCCATGCCGAAACTGCCGGTCTCGCGCCGTCCGTTCTGTTCCGCCACGATGCTGACGTTCAGCCGCACCAGCGGGCGGATGTCATGCGCGACATAGCCATCGGCGCGGACGATCTCGACCACGCTCCAGCTGGCGGCCAGCGAAGCGCTGACCTGCGCCACGCGCGGATCGCGGGCGCGGGCGGCGGCGTCGATCGTCTCCAGCAGCTTCACTTTCTCGGCGAAGGGCACCAGATCGAGCGGGCTGGCATCGGTGTAGAGATGGCGGTTGCTGGCACGCGGCGGGGCAGAACGTGCGCCCGTGGCCAGATCGAGCAGCCGCAGCGTTTCCCCGGCCCGGCGGATCGCCCCGGCGCTGATGTCATTGGCATGGGCAAAGCCGGTCATCTCGCCCGACACGCCGCGCAGGCCGAAGCCGGCATCGCGCGAATAATCGCAGGTCTTCAAGCGGCCATCGTCGAAACCGAAAGCCTCGCTGGCGATGAACTGGAGGAACAGCTCGCCATCGTCGCAGCGTTGCAGCGTCTCGCGTGCCAGCGCCTGCGCTTCTTCGGGGGTGAGCTTGCCTTCGCCGTAAAGCAGCGCGCGGGGATCGGTCAGTTGAGTCATGGCCGGGATATAGGAACTCCCGCGCCGCCCGGCTACAGCCTATCAGCCCTTCAGCGCAAAACGCCGGTCGCAATAAGGGCAATCGACATGGCCGCGCTCGTCGATTTCCAGCCAGACCCGCGGATGGCCAAGCGCGGAAGGGGCAAATCCGGCACCCCCGCGAATGGCTCCGGCGCCATCGCAGGATACGCGGGTGTGATCGACAAGCGTTGTTTCGGGGGGCGGTAGGGTCATGGTGCGCCCCGCTTACCAAGGCTGCGGGCGAGAATCCAGCCGCCTCTCCCCTTTACCTCGCGCCCGCTCCGGGCCAAGGATGCGGGCATGACGGAACAAGCCGCTGCCATTTCGATCCGCAACCTGCGCAAGACCTACGCCGGTTTCAGGGAATCCCCCGCCAAGCTCGCGCTTGACGGGGTCAGCTTCGATGTGCCGCAGGGGCAGATCTTCGGCCTGCTCGGCCCCAATGGCGCGGGCAAGTCCACCCTGATCAACATCCTTGCCGGGATGGTCCAGAAAAGCTCCGGCACGGTCGAGATCTGGGGCCATGACATCGACCGCGATCACCGCAACGCCAAGGCCTCGATCGGGATTGTCCCGCAGGAGATCGTGTTCGATCCGTTCTTCACCCCGTTCGAGGTGCTGGAACTGCAGGGCGGCCTCTATGGCGTGCCCGAGGCTCTGCGCAAATCGGAAGAACTGCTGCGCGCGGTCCATCTGGATGACAAGCGCAACGCCTATGCCCGCACCCTGTCGGGCGGGATGAAGCGGCGGCTGCTGATCGCCAAGGCGATGGTCCATTCCCCGCCGGTGCTGGTGCTGGACGAGCCGACCGCCGGGGTCGACGTGGAACTGCGCCGCCAGCTGTGGGAACTGGTGGTCGAACTCAACCGCGAAGGGGTGACAGTGGTGCTGACCACCCATTACCTCGAGGAAGCGGAGGAACTGTGCGACCGGATCGCGATCATCAACCACGGCCAGCTGATCGCCAACAAGCCGACCCGCGAACTGGTGGAGATGGCGCGCGAGAAGATCGTAGTGCTGACGCTGGACCGCGACGTGGCGGCGCTCACCGTTCACCCCGCTTTCCTCAAATGCGAAACCACCGGCGAACGCACGGTCGAGATCACCTATGACAAGGACCGCACCAATGCCGGAGAAATCCTGGCGCTGGTGCAAGGCCAGGGCTTCGCCATCGTCGATGTGACGACCCGCGAGGCCGATCTCGAGGATGTGTTCGTGACGCTGACAAGCGTGGCGAAGGAAGCCGCCTAGGCCCGCTGCCCTTCCTGCGCCTCGCCGGCCTTGACCCAGTGCCGCGCGCTTTTGCGCAGGATGCTCTTGCCGCAATAGCGGCAGTCGCTGGCATGGGTGTAGTGATCATCGTCCCACGACACCCGCGAGCGGGTGGGCTGGTGGGCGTTGAAGATGCACAGCGGCAGGCGGGGAATCAGCATGCGCCTGTGATGGCAGGCCAATGTTACGGTTTTTTGCATAGGCAGAACGGCAATCGACATCCCCGCTTGTCGAACGGCCCCATATCCCTCTAACGCCGGGCCATGGCATCTGGCTCCCATGGCGGATTCGACGTCCTTGTGATCGGCTCCGGCGGGGCCGGGCTGACGGCCGCGCTGTCGCTGGCGGAACATTGCCGGGTGCTGGTGCTGGCCAAGGGCGCGCTCGATTCAGGATCGACCGCCTGGGCGCAGGGCGGGATCGCCGCCGTACTCGATGCCGGCGACACGTTCGAGAACCATATCGAGGACACGATGGTGGCCGGGGCCGGGCTCAACCGGCGCGAGACGGTGGAATTCGTGATCGAACGCGCGCCGCTGGCGATCGAGCGGCTGATCGGGCTGGGCGTGCCGTTCAACAGCGCGGAAGGCACGCTCCATCTCACCCGCGAGGGCGGCCATTCGCACCGCCGGATCGTCCATGTCGACGATGCCACCGGCTGGGCGGTCGAATCCGCGCTGCTCAAGGCGGCCAATGCCCATCCCAACATCACCCTGCTGGCGGGGCGGACCTGCATCGACCTGATCACCGGCAAGCACGAACTGCGCTATTCCGGATCGGGCCGGGTGTGGGGGGCCTATGCGCTCAACAGCGCGACCGGCCGGGTCGAGGCACACACCGCCCGCGCCACCATCCTCGCCACCGGCGGGGCGGGGCGGGTCTACCAGTTCTCCACCGCCCCGCGCGGCGCAACCGGCGATGGGATCGCGATGGCCTGGCGGGCCGGGGCGCGCGTTTCCAACATGGAGATGATGCAGTTTCACCCGACCTGCCTCTACAATCTCGACGTCAAGAACTTCCTGATCACCGAAGCGGTGCGCGGCGAAGGCGGCCAGCTGAAGATTCCGCCCGGCTTCCCCGGCGCGGGCCGCCGCTTCATGCCCCGGTTTGACGAGCGGGCGGAACTGGCCCCGCGCGACATCGTGGCAAGGGCGATCGACCACGAGATCAAGCGGCTGGGTCTCGACTATGTCCATCTCGACATCAGCCACAAGCCGCCCGAATTCGTGCGCGAGCATTTCCCGACGATCTACGAAAAGCTGCTCGGCCTCGGCATCGACATGACGGCGGAACCGATCCCGGTGGTTCCGGCGCAGCATTACACCTGCGGCGGGGTGCTGATCGATCTGGCCGCCCGCACCGACCTGCCGGGCCTCTATGCCGCCGGCGAATGCACGGAGAGCGGCCTTCACGGGGCGAACCGGCTGGCCTCCAACAGCCTGCTCGAATGCTTCGTGTTCGGCGAGGCGGCGGCGGCCGACATCCTTGCCCGCTGGGACAGCTTCGATGCCCCGCCCGAAATCCGCGCCTGGGACGAAAGCCGCGTCACCGATTCCGACGAGGAAGTGGTGATCAAGCAGAACTGGACCGAAATCCGCCGCTTCATGTGGAACTATGTCGGGATCGTGCGCACCACCAAACGGCTGGAACGCGCCCGCCACCGCATCCGCATGCTGGGCGAGGAAGTGAACGATTATTACGGCCACTTCCGCGTGACGACCGACCTCATCGAACTGCGCAACCTGCTGCAATGCGCCGAACTGATCGTCCACTCCGCGCTGAAACGGCACGAAAGCCGCGGGCTGCACTACACGCGGGATTATCCGGAGACTTTGCCACAGGCAGTCGATACGGTGCTGGTGCCGTAAGAGCACAGCACAAGGGAGAGCACATGACCGATTTCGCCGAGATCGAGCGGCAGTTTCATGCCGAGGACCCGGAATTCCGCGTCACCCGCGCCGATCAGGTGCCGCCCAACTATCCCTCGATCACCGACGCCTGGCTGACCGATGTGCTGTGCAAGGGAACGCCCGGCGCGGAGGTCATCGGCCATGGGCTGGACGAGCGGGATGACGGCACTTCCAACCGGCGGCGAATCTTTGTCCATTACAACGCGGCCGGGGAAGCGGCCGGACTGCCCGCCGCGATCTTCTGCAAATCGGCCGAGACGCTGCTCAACCGGCTGTCGATGGCCAGTTCCGGCATCTCCAAGATAGAGCCCGATTTCTACACCTACGCCCGCGAACGGCTGGACATGGAGGCCCCGCGCGCCTGGTATTCCGCCTTCGATCCGAACAACCACGCCTATCTGGTGGCGCTGCACGACATGACCGACAGCGTGGAATTCTGCGATCACACCACCCCCATGAACCGCGCCCGCGCCGAAAGCCAGATCGACCAGATGGCCCGGCTCCACGCCCGCTTTTATGACAGCCCGGAACTGGGCACGGCCAGCCTGCCGTTCAGCCACTGGCCCGATTACTGGGCCAGCCTGATGCGGCTCGCCCCGCAATTCGGCGAATATTGCGACATCGCTTTCGGCGCTTCGGAAGACCTGTTCCCGCCCGAGCTTTACGCCCGCCGCGCCGACATCTGGCCGCTGACCATGGCATCGGTCGAACGCCACCGCAAACTGCCGCGCTGCCTCACCCATGGCGATGTCCATCTGAAGAACTGGTACGTGAAGCCGGGCGACCGGATGGGCCTCAGCGACTGGCAGGCGATCACCGCCGCGCACTGGAGCCGGGACCTGATCTACGGCATCACCACCGCGCTGACGATCGAGAACCGCCGCGCCTGGTTCGACGATCTGCTGCGGCTCTATGTCGAAAAGATGCGCGAATATGGCGTGCCCGGCATCAGTTTTGACGAGGCGCTGCTGAACTGCCGCCAGCAGATCTTCACCGCGCTGGCCTTCTGGACCATCACCTACCGCCCCGCGCCCGGCATGCCGGACATGCAGCCGGTGCCGACAACGCGCGAGTTCTTGAGGCGGATCGGCGCAGCGGTGGTGGAACTGGACGCGCTGGCGAGTTTTGGGTGAGGGGCGGGAGAGGCGCTGCCCAACTCCGCCCGCTTTCCTTCAGGATACTTGGCCGGGAATGATATCCGATTGGCATTGAAGCCTTGTGAGCCGGCTCGGTATGCTGCCGCTGACTGATATTCTAGGCAAGCCATGCCCGGGGTTCATGCCAATGATCAAATTGTCCGGAATCACCCAGGAGAACCGAGATGAGCGACCGATCGAACCTAGGTGTGGATCGCCATCCCGGGCCGAATTATCGCGACATCATCCGCACCGATCCCGGACCTTTGAACCAATATCTTGCCCTTGAATCCAATCCCCCGCAATCGACCGCCGACATCGCGTACGAACGCTATACTAGCAAGGCGTTTTTCGACGAGGAAATGCAGAAGATGTGGCGGAGGGTCTGGCAATATGCCTGCCGGGTCGAACATGTCGGCGAAGAAGGCGATTATTTCGTCTACGATATCGGACGGATATCGATCCTGATCACGCGGGCGCAGGACGGGATCAAGGCCTATTACAATTCCTGCCTCCACCGCGGCACCAAGCTGAAACCTTCCGGCGGCGGTGGCTGGTCGCCGTCATTGCAATGCCCGTTTCATGGCTGGGACTGGCATCTGGACGGTTCGGTGAAGAACATTCCATGCAAATGGGACTTCGCCCATGTCGATGAAGCCAAATTCCGCCTGCCCGAGGTGCGGGTCGATGTGTGGAACGGGATGGTTTTCATTTGCCTCGACCCCGAATCCGAGCCGCTGATGGATTATCTGGGCGTTCTCCCCCAGCATTTCGAGAAATGGGGACTCGATAATTGGTACCTGCATCTGCACACCTGCAAGGAACTGACCGGCAACTGGAAACTGGTACGCGAGGCGTTTGCCGAGGCCTATCACGGCCCGTTCGTTCACCCGGAGATGTGCCTCGTGCTGGGCGATGTCATCATGCAGTATGATTCGTTCGGCCCGAATATCGCCCGCAGTCTGACACCCTATGCCATTCCCAGCCCGGCGGCCCCGAAGCGGCTGAGCGAACAGGAATTGCTCGACGGAATGTTGACCGATCCGTCGCTCCATCAGAAACGTCTCGTGCTGAAGGATGGCGAGACGGCCCGCGCGATGATGGCCAGCAAGGCCCGCGAACAGATGCTGCGTGATTACGGCATCGACTGCTCAGATATGAGCAACTCGGAAATGCTGGATTCGCTCCAATACCACATATTCCCCAACATTTTCCTTTTCGCGGGCACGTCGCTCCGGATGATCCAGCGCGCCCGGCCGATCGGCAATGATCCCGAACGCAGCACTTACGAAGTGATGATCTTCCGCCCGGTTCCTCCCGGCCAGCCGGCCCCGCCACCAGCTGATGCAGTCCACCTGCGCGAGGATGAATCACTCGTCTCGGTCGATGGCTTCAATCCGTTTCTCGGGATGATCCTCGAACAGGACACCAATATCATGCGCCTGCAGCATGAGGGCATGCACAGCTCGGCCAAGTTGGGCGAAACCCTGGGCCGATATCAGGAAAGTCCGATCCGTGTAAACAGCGGTAATAAAAGGGGCCATTCTGTTCCCTGATCGTTCTCTTGGTAGAGCGGATTAAAAAGGGGCCAGTCCTGATAAGCCTTCGCTTTTGTGCGGAGGCGGAGGATGAAGAGAGTGGAACTTTATCAGAAGGTCCGTCACGCTGTGCTGGTGAAGAAGATGAGCCGCCGTTGTGCTGCTCGCTATTTCGGGATTGAT
>CANJYE010000071.1 GCA_947479055.1 Erythrobacteraceae bacterium | reverse complement strand
TTGCGCCTTGGTTGGCTCTGAGTTCAACGGCCCCTTGTCCGGCCAGGATGCGCAGAGCTTCCCTGACACGTCCCCTGCCGACACTCAATTGTGCCGCCAGATCCGCCTCGACCAAGCGCTCTCCCGGCTTTAATTCGCAATCCTCCATCATCGCCTCGACATGCTGGAGAACACGGGCGACGTCGGGCGACAGCCCCTGATTGGGGCTGCGCGCTGCCCGCAGGATTTCGGAGACGCGCCGCGCAATCAGCCTTCGCATCATATCTCCATCCATCTCGTGTCCCGAGGCATGCTCACCCGTGAAGATTCCGTCCAAGAGTTAGTCTCCATCCCAGAGGGGCGATATAACCACTGCACCAGCGCCCGCAAGCCGATCAGCGCCGGCCACTCTGAATATTAGCCCGTTCGCGAGGACCCGGTCATCAGGCCGCTTCAATCGCAAACCGCTTAGCGCTAAATCTGATTGTGCACAATATGACGATTGACGAACATATTTAGTGTGCGATATAGCCGAATCATGATGACGAATACCGCTCTATATGAGATGCGGACGTATATTATCGTGTGCAATGATGGATTGTCGGCGCTGCCCGCACTCCGGAGAAAACATTGCCGAGGATGAGGAGAAGCGGAATGGCGGACTACAGGGAGCTTGGGAAGAAGCTGAGCAACTGGGGCAGGTGGGGATCGGACGACAAGATCGGAACCCTGAATTTCATCACCGACAGAACGATCATCGACGCCGGAAAGCTGATCAAGAAGGGCAGACTTTTCGATCTTAGCGTGCCTCTCGGTTCAAGCGGTCCCTCCATTGGCGGCGGCGGGCGGGTCAACCCCATTCATCTGATGGGTATTACGCCTGCCGACAAGTCACGCCTCCACGGCATCGTCGAACCTTACGATCTGATCGTTGCCGATGACTGGATCACCATGCCACTCCAATGTGCCACGCAGTGGGACGGCCTGGGGCACGTCGGGTATGATGGCTGCTTTTACAATCATGTCTCGTGCGACACGGTTTCGACGCTTGGCGGATCAAGCGTGCTCTCGATCGAGGATATCATCTCGAAGGGCCCCACAGGTCGAGGGGTTCTGCTCGACATTACGGCGATTCGGGGCAGAATGCTCCACGCCAATGAGGAGATCACGCCCGCCGATCTGGAGGCAGCCGAGAAGCGCCAGAATATCCGGGTGGGGGCCGGCGACATTCTCCTGCTGCGCACAGGGTGGATCCAGCAGTTTACGGTTCATCGGTCAGCGGTAAACTTCTGGCAGGGCGAGCCCGGGATTGGGCTCTCGTGCATGGAGTGGCTCTACAAGCGGGAGGTGGCAGCGATCGCCGCCGACAATTTCGGCGTCGAAATGATGGCGCCAGGGCTTCAGACGCTTGCCTGCCATTGTGTGCTGATCCGCGACATGGGCATGACACTCGGCGAAATCTTCGACCTCGACGAGCTTGCGGCAGACTGCGAGGCAGATGGCGTTTGGGAATTCTTCTTCACCTCCCCGCCGCTCAAGGTCGAACATGGTGTTGGCAGCCCTATTACGCCGCTCGCCATCAAGTAGCACAAATCACAAGCCGCGGCGGATCCACAGTGACCCGCGAAGGTCGCCCGTAAAGTAGGTCGGCAATAATTGGGAGAAGGGTGATGAACAGGGTCTTGACGCGAGTATATCTCGGGCAGGCAAGCTTATTGGCGCTATCGCTTATGTGGACCACGCCGTCCTCCGCACAGACTGCGAAGACAGGCGATGAGAGCGGTGCCCGAGCCAAGGACAATGGCTATGCCGAGATTATTGTCACTGCGCGGCGGCGCGCGGAGCGACTGCAGGACGTCCCGGTTGCAGCGACGGCGCTAGGCCGCGAGGATCTGGAGCGGTACCAGACCAATGGTTTTCAACGACTCTCCTCCCAGATGCCGGAACTGCAGATTGGTGACACCGGTGATTCCGGCGGCCCCGTCATCAACCTGCGCGGCGTAGGCTCGCCCAGCGCTGGGCCATCCATCGACCAGGCAGTCGCGATAAATGTCGACGGCATTCAATTCAGCCAGTCGCAAGCGCTGCGCATGGGGCTGTACGATATCAATCGCATCGAGGTACTCAAGGGACCGCAGGCCTTGTTCTATGGAAAGAACAGCCCTGCAGGCGTGATCTCCATCATATCGGAGAATCCGGGTAACAAGTTCGAGGCAAAGCTGCGGGCCGGCTATGAATTCGCTAATGAGCGAAAATATGTGGAAGGCCTGATCTCTGCCCCCTTGGGAGGGGGATTCGGAGCACGGTTGGACGGCTACTACGCCAATCAGAACGGCTGGTTCCGGAATGATGCGAAGCCAATCCCCGCCGTACCGGTTCCCGCGATACTTGGCGGCGCGGGTCAGCTTACGGACGCGGGCGTTGGCTCAAAGCAGCGTACCGGATCGGACCAGAAGGAATATTTCGTCCGTGGCACCTTGAGCTACGAATCGCCCGGCAGCTTTGTCGATGGAACGCTGAAGGTCAGTTACGGCAGCCTTCATCGCAACAACGGCAATGGTGGCGTCACCAACCAGTTCGCAAACTGTGCCCTTGGTGTCCCGCTTTATGTGGCGCTGCTTGGCAGCCAGGGTTCGACCGATTGCAAGCTTGACCGATACTACAATGAACCGGACATCCCGGCTGCCGTGCAGGCCCTCGATCCCGTGTTTCAGCGCAACAATGGGCGGCATTATATCATTTCAAAGCAGCTACTTAATGCCCTCACGCTCAATTTCCACCTGTCTGACAAGGTGACGCTTACGTCGGTTACGGGCTATTACGATCTGAAAGAGGCCTTCGCAGGAAATTTTTCCAACGTAGACCTCAGCTTTGTCGAGTCGACCGCCCGGATAAGGATCAAGCAATTCTCACAGGAAGCGCGGCTACTGACATCTTTTGATTCCCCGTTCAATTTCATGGCCGGCGCCTACTATCAGGATATCAAGAACACGCAGCGCAACCTGTCGGTTTTCGGCAGTCCGTTGATCGAGGCGTTTACCGGAGGATTCCTGACCGGGTATCAAATTCCAGACAACAACTTCGAAGTCCTGAACACCAAGGCCTATTCGTTTTTCGGGCAAGTCATCGTGGATGTCGCGCCGAAGGTTCAGGTAACCGCAGGTGGACGCTATTCCAAGGAGCGCAAGAGTGTGCGGGGCGACGCTCTCACGCCCCAGACTTTCCTTGGCGCAGATGCGCTCAACATACCATTCTCCCCGGACCATCGGTCGTTTAGCAACTTTTCGCCCGAAGTCACCGCCACCTACAAGCCGATGCCTAACCTGACGCTCTATGCGGCCTATCGGACCGGGTTCAAATCCGGCGGTTTCGATCTCAATCAGGGGACGATCTTTTTCGGCAGCACGTCGATCGGCGACATCTCGTTCAACCAGGAAAAGGTCCGCGGTTTCGAAGTGGGGGCTAAGGGTTCGCTTGCTGACCGGCAGATCATCTTCGATTTCGCTGCCTATCAATACAAGTACAAGGGCCTGCAGGTCTCGGCGTTTGACAGCAGGTCGCTGGGATATCGCGTGACCAATGCCGCCTCGGCGACTGTTCGGGGCGTCGAACTTGCAGCGCAGTTCCGGCCCCATGCCATTCAAGGTCTGTCGATCCGTAGCGCCATCAATTACAATGATTCACATTACTCCTCGTTTCCGAATGCACCTTGCTACAGCGGTCAATCGATTGCGGCAGGCTGTTCCTTCGTTTCAACGAGGTCAGCGACCGGGGGTCTTGTGATAACGCCTGTCGGTCCCGGCGGCACCGGCAATGTGCAGGATCTTTCTGGTCGGCACCTGACCCGGGCACCCGTATGGACAGGAAATATCGGCGGGACTTATGAACAGCCCGTCGGCGGCTTGACGGTAATCGGCAGCATCGACGGCGTATACTCCGGTGGATATTTTGCCGATCCGGCACAAGATGCCCGCTCTAGGCAGAAATCGGCGTGGCGATTGAATGCGTCGATTACCTTGCGCGGACCAGACGACCACTGGGAATTGGCGGCAATCGGCACGAATCTTACCCAGGTTATTCGGGGCGTGAACAACTACGGTCTGGTCGGGACCGGAAGCGGAACCGGCACAAACGGTGCCATTCTTAGCGACATGATCTCATCGCCAAGCGAAGTTCGCACTGTTTCGCTGCAGTTTACATACAAATACTGAACCTTGGAGCAGGCTTTTCCAGCCTGCTCCGGATTCCGATCGAGAGAGTCCAACTGACATGACTAAGCTTCACGAACCGTCACGGGATGAATGCGTCATCCGCGAATTGATTGACAAGAACGCCGCCGAGCAGCCGGACAAGATCTTTCTCAAGAATGCAGATGGTCGCGAGTGGACCTATGCCGAATTGAGGCAGTCCGTCAGACGCGCGGCCAGCGGATTACAGTTGCTCGGCGTCAAGCAGGGGGATTTCGTTTTGGGCTGGATGCCCAATTGTCCCGAGATGGTGATAGCCTGGTTTGCGGTCAACTATATCGGTGCGGTCTTCGTTCCCACCAATGTGTCCTACCGCGGCAAGTTGCTTGAGCATGTCGTTGCACTCTCGGATGCATGCGTAGCCATCATTCACGCCGATCTGCTGCCCCGTCTCAAGGATATCGGCATCGCGACGCTGTCCGACGTGGTCGTGTTCGGAGGGGATCCGCCGGAGGATCGGCGACTAAAGTTCCATTCCTACGACATCTTCAACCAAGACGGGCCACTTGCGCCTCTGGAGCGTCCGATAGAGCCGTGGGATAGCGTCTACATAATCTTTACCTCGGGCACGACCGGCCCGTCGAAGGCGGTACTCAGCAGCTACGCGATGATCTGGTATGCAAATCCCGAAGCGTTTCCGGCGATGAAGCGGGAAACGCGTTTCATGGTTACGACGCCCTATTTCCACGGCGCGGCAACCGGTTTTACTTATGCTATGCTGGTACGCGGCGGATCGATCGCACTCGTCGAATCGTTCAAGACGCCCGAATTCTGGAGCGTGATCCGCAGCACGGAAGCTACGGCCTGCATCCTGCTGGGCGTCATGATGCCATTCCTGCTCAACGAGCGACCTTCGCCATCCGACCGGGATCACACGCTCAAGACTGTGAGCACGGCGCCCTGGGGCGAGCATTGTCTGGAATTCGCACGGCGGTTTGGAGTGGACCTCTACACGGCATTCAACATGTCCGAGACGTCAACGCCTATAGTCTCTCCGGCCAATCCCAAAAAGATGGGCGTCGCCGGACGCAAACGCGACGGTTACGATCTCAAGATTGTGGACGAACACGATCATGAATTGCCGACGGGGCAGGCGGGCGAGCTGATTATCCGTTCTGATCGGCCTTGGGCAACGCTTACGGCATACCACAAGAATCCCGAGGCCACCGCCAGTGCATGGCGCAATGGCTGGTTCCATACCGGCGATTCACTGAAGGTAGACGAGGATGGAGACTATTTCTTCGTCGATCGGATCAAGGATGCGATCCGGCGCCGCGGCGAGAATGTATCGTCGTTCGAGGTCGAAGCCGTGGTGCTTGAGCATCCTGCGGTCCAGCAGTGCGCTGCCGTCGCCGTGCCCAATGAGCTGGCTGAAGACGAAGTGATGGTCTGCCTTGCGCTGAAGTCCGGAATGGAACTCGACTTCAAGGCCTTCGTGGAGTTTCTGCAGCCGCGAATGGCCCACTTCATGGTGCCCCGTTACGTGCGGATCATGGACGCGCTGCCAACGACGCCTTCGGGCAAGATACAAAAGGCTGAATTGCGCAAGGAAGGTGTCACTAACGAGACCTGGGACCGCGAAGCTGCGGGGATGATCATCAAGCGGGACGTAATCGGGGTCCGCTGATCTCAAAGCACGTGTTCGTACGGCAGAAGCGAGGATTTCAAGATGGCGTTTGTAGATAATCCGATTACCTTAGCAGACCTGCTCGACCGCGAAAAAATCCGTCATCACCTCGCCCGCTATTGCCACGCGATGGACCGTCAGGACGTCGAGTTGCTTTATGAAACATACTGGCCAGAGGGTACCGACGACCACGGCATGTTCGCGGGCAACGGTCGTGATTTCGTCGATTGGGTCGCCACGGAATTCGACAGGTTCGAAATGATGCAGCACCAATTGGGTCAGACGCTCATTCAGCTGGAAGGGGACCAGGCGCGGACAGAGACCTATTTCTACGCCTATCATCGCGTGGTCCAGCCAAGCGGCGAAATGCACGACTTCTTTCTGTCAGGCAGATATCTCGATCTCCTCGAAAAGCGCAGCGATTGCTGGCGCGTTCTGAAGCGGATGGCTGTGTATGACTGGTGCAGGACCCCGGGACTTTCCGAAGGATGGGGCCATCCGCTTCTCGGTGAGATGCCTCGAGCCCACACCTACGGAAAGACTACGAGGAATGATCTCGCCTGGGAGCATTTTGCCCGGACTCAGCCTTGACCGAGGGCTCAGCATGTTTGGCGAAGGGAGATGTAATGCAGTTCAAAGACAAGGTCGTCGTCATCACTGGCGGCGGATCGGGCATCGGCTTTAGTGCGGCAAAGCTTTTCGCAGCGGCCGGCGCTGCCGTGGCCATTAACGACGTCCGCCGGGAGGCGGCGGCGGAGGCGGCTGCCGAAATCGCAAAAAGTGGCGCAAGCGTGATCGCGATACCGGGGGACGTCTCCCAGGAATCCGAAATTCACGCAAATGTGAAGAACGTGATCGACCGGTTCGGCCGTATTGACGTGCTCGTGAGCAACGCTGGCATCCCGATATCCGGACCGGCAGAGGATTATACGCAATGGCGCCGCTCGGTCGCCGTGAACCTGGACGGCATGTTCTATTGGGCACAGTCCGTCGCCAAACAGAGCATGATTCCAAACAAGAGCGGCTCCATCGTGATGACGTCCTCGCTCGCTGGATTGGCCGCGATGCGCAACGACATCGGCTACGTCACCTGCAAGCACGGCATTGTCGGCATGACCAAGGGCTTAGCCGTAGAATGGGCAAAATTCGGCATAAGGGTAAATTGCATCGCCCCCGGCCTAACCGACTCACTCATGGTGCGGCAGCATATGCCGGTAGGAAGCGATGCTTTTCGCAATCGGGTCGCCCGAATCCCTCTCGGAAGATTGGGACAGCCGGAGGATCAGGCGAAGGTTATCCTGTTTCTCGCTTCGGATGATGCAGCTTACGTTACCGGCCACACTGTTCCGGTCGACGGTGGCCAGATGGCGCTCCATTCGGGGATGATCTGATACCAAAAAGGGCCGGAGACATAGCCGCACCCGATACCGTCATACCATCATCTTCACCATTGATCGCAGGGCGCCGCCCAGGCACGACAACACCTTCGGGATCGTCTCGGCTTTCAAATCCTCCTGATTTTATAGGGATGAGATAATGAAGCTTGGGAAATATGGGGTCTGGGCCTCAATGGATTCCATGACTGCAGCGCAAATGGCAGTATTCGCGCAACGTATGGAAAAGGCCGGCTTCGCCGCGCTTTGGATGCCCGAAGGGGGAGGCCGCAACAGCTACGTCACGTCGAGCTGGCTGTTGGCCAACACCGATAAGCTGATTATTGCGACTGGCATTGCCAACATTTACGCCCGCGATCCGATGGCAACGATCGGCGCGCAGAACGGTCTCAACGAACAGTCGGGCGGGCGCTTCCTTCTGGGCCTCGGCGTGTCACACGCGCCATTGGTCAGCGGCGTTCGCGGCCATGATTACGGCAAGCCCGTGGCAACGATGAGAGCCTATCTCGAAGGCATGGCACAGATGCCTTACGATCCACCGCCCCCGGCGGAACGCCCACTGACAGTGATCGCTGCGCTCGGCCCAAAGATGCTGGAACTGGCGCGCGACAATGCGGATGGCGCGCATCCCTATAATGTCACGCCCGCCCATACGAGGCATGCGCGCGAAATCCTCGGCACTGACAAGCTGCTTTACGTCGAACAGATGTGCGTGGCCGAAACCAACCCTGCCAAAGCTCGCGCTGTTGCCCGCGCTTCGCTCTTGCCCTATCTCGGGCTTCCCAACTACCGGAACAGTTGGAAGCGCGAAGGCTTTACCGATGCAGATTTCGCCGAGGGCGGGTCCGACCGGCTCATCGATGCCGTGATCGTGTGGGGCGACGACGATGCGATCGCGCAACGAGTGGCGCAGCACCACACTGCCGGTGCGGACCATGTCTGCATCCAGCTGCTGGGCGAAACCATGATACCGGATGCAGACACTCTGGAAAGATTGGCGGCGGTGCTGAGAGAGCTCAGTTGAACAAATCGTGGCTGTTAAACGCGGGAGGCGCTTTCAAAGCAATCGCACCTCTTGGTGACCTGCGCCGTTGAGGGCAGTGCGGGGCCGGGATGCCATTATTCAAGGTTGGCTGAGAGAAAAAGAGGGGGCAACAAACCTTATACGAACGTACATTACTCAGAACCCATAGACCCAGTGCCACAGTCGGAGGGACATGAACCGCTTGGCTGATCGACGAGCTTGTTCCAAGCGTAGTGCCATGCCCGTTTGATAGCGCCATGCGCTACAGCACCTCGCCGCGTGCGGGTTCCTTCTTTACCGGGAACTTGTCGTAGTAGAACTGGAACCGCTCGCGCAGTTCGCCCACGTTCACGCCGAATTTGGGCAAATCATACTGCACCGCGCCGTGGCGGCCGCGCTGGTTGGCTTCGAGGTAGGCGGTGATGCGGGCTTCGGCGGCGGGAGTGAGCTCGAGGTCGGCGGTGCGGTAGATGCGTTCGATCAGCCCGCGCTGGTCGGCCATGTATTCGTGGAAGATCACGTCCACGATCTGGTTCTGCGGCAACTTGTCGTGATCGCGCACGGCGGCGCGCAGCATTTCCTCGATCCGCCAGGTCCACAGCGCGGCAAGGCCCGGCAGGTCCTGCTCGGTGCGGCGGATGCGGTCCCAATAGGCCAGCAGGGTCAGCGCGGACTGCATCACCGCGACCGGATCGCGATGGGTGATGATGACCGTGGCATCGGGGAAGACAGTGTGCAGCGGCACCAGGTTCTCCATGTGCGGCGGCGATTTGGAAACCCAGCGGTTCGGCCCGCGCATCCAGGTCAGCGCCTGCAGCGCCTTCTTCTCGTAGCGGTAGTGCGGGGTCTGGTCGTGCTGCTGGTAATAGCGCGCCCAATTCGGCATCCGTGCGCGCCATTCGATCGCGTAGGAGCTGAAATCGATGCTCTGGAACTCGATGTTCTCATGGACATGATCGGGATCCATCTCGTGGATCGCGTTCATATGCGGCAGGACCTGCCTGAACATCGACCACATTTCCTTGGTCATGGTGTAGCGCGGGCTCTGCTCGATCGGCCCGGGCTGCTCGCCGGGGAGCGGGAATGGCATCATCGTTTCCCACAGCTGGGCTGAGCGCAGGCGCGGGTCGGCGGCGATCATGTTGACGAGGTGGGTGGTGCCGGAGCGCGGCAGCCCGGCGATCATCAGCGGCCGGTCGATTTTCACGTCGAGGATTTCCGGGTGGAGTCTGACCGCGTTTTCGAGGTTCAGGCGATTGATGGCATAGACCATCATCTGCTCCCACGCCTGCTGGCGACCGATGGTGTGGAGGCCGGCATCGGCGTTGATGTCATCGACCCACAGCTGGATCCGTTCCATGAAATCGGGCGAACCGAAGTCGCTGAGGCCGGTGGCAGCCTTCGCCGCGCCAAGGATGGCTTCGACGCTCATGTCGACCGGCTTGCCGGAATCGTAGAACGCCTGCTCCGCTTCGTTGCGGACGGGTTTGTCGAGGTCGTCGAAGTAGATTTTCTGCGGTTCGCTCATGCCATTCACTCCCATCAGCCCATAATCGTATAGCCGCCATCGACGGCGATCGCCTGCCCGGTCAGCCAGGCCGCCGCGCCGCTGGTGACGAACAGCACCACGCCGTTGACCTCGTCCGGAACGCCGTGGCGGCCGAGCGGGGTGCGGGCAAGGTGGGGGACCGAGAATTCCGGATCGGACAGCACCGGCCCGGTCATCCGGGTCCAGGTCGTTCCGGCCGAGACAACGTTGACGCGAATGTTGTGCTTGCCCCAGGCCACCGCCAGTGTGCGGGTCAGGCCAAGCAGGCCGGTCTTTGCCGGGCCGTAACCGGGGATGATCTCCAGCCCGAAGTAGGAGCCGAGCGAGCCCATGCCCACTACCGAAGCGCCGCCCGGAAGCTTGCTCTGCGCCAGCTTGTCGCGGCACCGCACGGCCATGCGCTGGCCGCTGAACAGATGGATGGCCAGCGCGCGCTCGAACACGTCGGGGTCCATCTCGTCCAGCCCCTGCGCGCCAAGCATGCCGCCGGCGTTGTTGATGAGGATGTCGAGCTTCGGGATGGCGGCGGCGATCGAGTCGATCTGGGCGCGGTTCTCGACATCGAGCTGGAAGTAGCGATAGCCGGAAAGGTCATCGTCATATTCGGATGGGGAGCCGCGCGTGCCGGTGATGATCACATCGGCCCCGGCCTCGCGATAGGCTTCGGCAATCGCCTTGCCGAGCCCGGCCGTGGCGCCGGTGACCAGCACCGATGCACCGGAATAATCGTATGTCACATTGGACCAACGTCCCGCCATCATGCTTCTCCATCCATATTGCCAGCATCGAGCTTAAGCCGCCTCAATTTCGTCGAGGTATTTTCCTGGACCATCGGCCGGTTAGATCGTCAATTGCTTGCTCGAGCAATTCCTTTGTGGGATCGGAAAATCGACAAGACTTCTTGCCTCGGTGCCTGCGCGGCAGCGGTTCAATT
>CANJYE010000070.1 GCA_947479055.1 Erythrobacteraceae bacterium | reverse complement strand
TCACCACAGCTTCCGCAGGGCGCTTGGCTGGCGATTTTGATTTGGAGAGATTGGGTCTCATCTTCGTTCCTTCGTCACTACGACGAGACCCAATCTCTCCTTAAATCACAACCTCAAATCTGGGCCATAGGTGCTGACGGGGAACAGTCGAAACTGCCGACAATGCCGGGGTGATCGGCCCGCACATCGGGCATATCCCGCTGTGGAGCTTCCTCGGACAGACCATGTTGACCCGGCCGGGGCCGCTGATGCGGGCACTGGCGCACCAAGTGGATGCAGGTGTGGCTGATCCGCTCGACAGGCTGCACCGGCTTTCCTCGGCCGTCCATGCGGCGGTGGCCTATGAGAGCGGACATACCGATGTCGATACTCCTGCAGAGGTGGCCATGGCGGCGGGGTGGGGGGTTTGCCAGGACCATGCCCATATCTTCATCGGCGTCGCGCGGCTGCTGGGGATGCCGGCGCGCTATGTCAGTGGCTATCTGATGATGGACGACAGGATCGATCAAGAAGCGGGACATGGCTGGGCCGAGGCCCATGTCGATGGATTGGGATGGGTCGGCTTCGATGTCTCCAACGCGATCAGCCCGGACGCGCGCTATGTCCGCGTCGCCACCGGTTGTGACTATCGCGAGGCCGCCCCGGTCACCGGGCTGTGTTATGGGCCGGGGGAAAGCGCACTCAGCGTAAGCGTGGCGGTTGAACAGAGATTGGCGGAGCAGTAGGGCCGGGCAAAAGGGGAATCGGTCCGTGACCTATTGTGTTGGCATGATGTTTGATCGCGGTCTGGTGCTGATGAGCGACACCCGCACCAATTCGGGGGTCGATAACATCTCCACCTTCCGCAAGATGTTTCACTGGAGCGTGCCGGGCGAGCGGATCATCGCGATCATGACTGCCGGGAATCTTGCAACCACCCAGTCGGTCGTCAGCCAGCTGGAAGAGCGGACCAAGGCCCCCAGCGAACGGCACAACTCGTTGCTGGAAGCGGCAACCATGTTCCAGATTGCGACGCTGGTCGGCGACCTGCTGCGCGAAACGATCCAGTCACGCGATTCGGATGCCGGCCAGGAAGGTGCCGGCAAGTTCACCGCGTCGATCCTCGTCGCGGGCCAGATCAATGGCATGGAGCCCCGCCTGTTCCTGGTCTATCCGGAAGGCAACTTCATCGAGGCCAGTGTCGATACGCCCTTCTTCCAGATCGGCGAGACGAAATACGGCCGCCCGATCATTCTGCGTGCCTATGACCGGACGATGACCTTCGAGGACGCAGTTAAACTGCTGATGGTCAGCTTCGATTCGACGCTAAAGGCCAATCTCTCGGTCGGGCTGCCGCTCGACATGCTGGTGGTCGAGCGGGACCAGTTCGAACCGCTACACAGCCGCCGGATCACGGAAGCGGACGCTTATTTCCGCGCGATCTCGTCGGGGTGGGGCAATGCGCTGAAGGCGGCATTCCACTCGCTCCCCGACTACAGTTTCGAAGTGTGACGCGCGGATTCAGCGGCAGAACGGCCTGCCATCAGCGCCGACCTCGACATGCAGGTGGTCGCGGTGAGCGGCATTGTATTCCGGGCTCAGCACCGTGGCGAAGCGCTTGCAGGCGCTGTCCTGCACCACATGCAGGAATTCGCGCTCGTCGCGCGTACCGTTGAACCAGTCGTCCAGCACGCTGACCCGGCGGCCATCGGCCAGGACGAAGGCGGCGACATCGATTGCATTGGCGGTGGCGTGGGCCGAGAGTCGGCTGGTCCCGGCAACATTGCGGCAGGAGTAGCTGCCCATGGTCTCGATTCGGACCAGCGGGCTGCCGAGAATTTGGCGGGCGGCCCGATCGGCGCCAAAGCGGGCCCAGCCGGCAAAGCTGCTGGCCATGCCGCAGGTGACTGGACCCATGTTGGACAGGCTGAGGATGGCGGAATCGCTGCGCAGACTGGCCAGCGACACCGTGTTCACAGTGGAGCAGCCGCCAGCAAAATAGCGATCAGGCAGTCGCGTAAAACTGGCCCTGGTCGCGCCAAGTTCGGCCAGGCACTGGCGCGCGTCGTGTCCGGAAGCGAAGACTTGGCTGGACGGGCGCGAACCATGGTGCTTCGGGCCGCCGGGAAGGACCGAACAGGCACCAAGCAGGGGCATCAGGGCCAGAAGGACAGCAATCCGCCGCATGGGAGGACTTTGCCCCGGACATGGTTAGTTTTTGGTTAAGGCCGGGGGCTTGGCGCCCCCGGCCAGAAGATATTGCTTACTTCGCGCCCAGCCCCGTGAGGTCGCCCTTGACGAGATTGGCGATGCGGATGGCAAGCACCGTCGCCGCAGCGGCGGTCACTGCCAGCCCGATATTGCCGGTGATGGTGGCAAGATGCGCACCGGCAACCGGCAACTGGCCAAGCACGCCGCCAATCATCGGCAGCGCCAATACGGCCAGGATCAGCCTTGCGCTGGTTTCCTCGTTGTAGGCGAAGCCCGCGAACAGGCCGAGGATGATCAGCAAGGTGGTGACATCGAGATTGGGAATTGTCACGAATGCCGTGACGACAGAGAGAATGACGGCCACCGCTCGCGCGAGACCGGAAATCCGATTCAACATATGCCCCTCCATTATTATCATTATCCCTTGCGGGCGGGTTTGCGACCCTCCGACAAAATACATAATTCCGGCTCGAATTGCATGAAGAATTTGTGCGCGGTAAAGCACTGAAAAAAATGAGTATATCAAAAATGACAGGGGGGAGTTTCACGTGTCCGGATCGGATTATCCGCTCGGCTTGCGAAGGCTCCGGGGCGGCGGGCGGGCGAGTGGTCCCCTGCAATTTCCTTGACATCGCGGCGTTCCCGTCTAGGGCCGCCGACGGGCCACGCGGTCCCAACGCCGCGCGTGCTCTCTGTAAGGAGAGACTACATGACTGCATCACTTCCGGCGCGCAAGCCTGCGCGTCCGTTCTTCTCTTCCGGTCCCTGCGCCAAACCGCCCGGATACTCCCCCGACAAACTCGCCACCGAATGCCTTGGCCGCTCGCACCGCGCCAAGATCGGTAAGTCGCGCCTTCAGTACTGCATCGACCTGATGCGCGAAGTGCTGCAGCTGCCCGATACGCACCGGATCGGCATCGTCCCGGGGTCCGACACCGGTGCCTTCGAAATGGCGATGTGGACGATGCTGGGCGCAAAGCCTGTCACCGCGCTGGCCTGGGAAAGCTTTGGCGAAGGCTGGGTCACCGATATCGCCAAGCAGCTGAAGCTCGATCCCACCGTGATCCGTGCCGATTACGGCGCTCTGCCCGATCTCGCGCAGGTCGACTGGTCGGATGATGTGCTTTTCACCTGGAACGGCACCACCTCGGGCGTGCGCGTGCCGAACGCGGACTGGATCCCGGCCGATCGCGAAGGCCTGTCCTTCGCCGATGCCACCAGCGCCGTGTTCGCCTATGACATCGACTGGGCCAAGATCGACGTCGCCACCTTCTCCTGGCAAAAGGTGCTGGGCGGTGAAGGCGGCCACGGCGTGCTGATCCTTGGCCCGCGTGCAGTCGAACGGCTGGAAACCTACACCCCCGCCTGGCCGCTGCCCAAGGTGTTTCGCCTGGTCAGCAAGGGCAAGCTGGCCGAAGGCGTGTTCAAGGGCGAAACCATCAACACCCCGTCCATGCTGGCGGTGGAAGATGCGATCTTCGCGCTGGAATGGGCCCGGGGCCTCGGCGGGCTTGAAGGGCTGAAGGCCCGTTCGGACGCCAATGCCGCTGCTCTGGAAAAGATCGTGGCGGAGCGTGACTGGCTCAGCAACCTCGCTGCCGATCCGGCCAGCCGTTCGCGCACTTCGGTGTGCCTGTCGGTTGCCGGTGCCGACGAGGCCTTCATCAAGGCCTTCGCCGGGGCGCTGGAGAAGGAAGGCGCGGCCTATGACATCGCCGGTTATCGCGACGCCCCACCGGGCCTGCGGATCTGGTGCGGTGCCACGGTTGAAACCGCCGATATCGAGGCGCTCGGCCCCTGGCTCGACTGGGCTTACGAGACGCTCAAGCAATAATCCGCTTTGGCCCTCTCCCCTTCAGGGGAGGGGGCCGGGGAGGGGAGAACCCTCCTCGTCTTTTGCAGCATCAGGGCCGGATAGAGGCGGCATTCCGCTCTCCCCGGCCATCTCCCCTGAAGGGGAGAGGGAGTATATCATGACCAAGCCTCGCGTACTCATTTCCGACCAGATGGACCCCAAGGCCGAGCAGATTTTCCGCGAACGCGGCTGCGACGTCGATGTCATCACCGGCCAGACGCCGGAAGAACTCGCCAAGATCCTCGGGCAGTATGATGGCCTCGCCATCCGGTCCTCGACCCGCCTGACCAAGGAACTGATCGACGTCGCCACCAACCTCAAGGTTGTCGGCCGCGCCGGGATCGGCGTCGACAACATCGATATCCCCGCCGCTTCGGTGAAGGGCATCGTGGTGATGAACACGCCGTTTGGCAATTCGATCACCACTGCTGAACATGCCATCGCGCTGATGTTCGCGCTCGCCCGCCAGCTGCCTGAAGCTGATGCTTCCACCCAGGCCGGAAAGTGGGAAAAGAACCGCTTCATGGGCGTCGAAGTCACCGGCAAGACGCTGGGCCTGATCGGTGCGGGCAATATCGGCTCGATCGTCGCCAGCCGCGCGATTGGCCTCAAGATGAAGGTCGTGGCGTTCGACCCCTTTCTGACGCCGGAACGCGCCGTGGAGATGGGCGTGGAGAAGGTCGATCTCGATAGTTTGCTGGCCCGGGCTGACTTCATCACGCTCCACACCCCGCTGACCGACCAGACCCGCAACATCCTGTCGGCCGAGAACATCGCCAAGTGCAAAAAGGGCGTGCGCATCATCAATTGCGCGCGTGGTGGCCTGATCGACGAGGTGGCCCTCAAGGACGCGCTCGATTCCGGCCAGGTTGGAGGTGCAGCGCTCGACGTGTTCGCGAAAGAACCGGCCAAGGAAAGCCCGCTGTTCGGCACGCCCAATTTCATCTCGACCCCGCATCTCGGCGCCTCGACCGATGAAGCGCAGGTCAATGTTGCGATCCAGGTGGCGGAACAGCTGTCGGACTATCTGGTCCATGGCGGCGTCACCAACGCTCTCAACATGCCCAGCCTGTCGGCCGAAGAAGCACCCAAGCTGAAGCCCTACATGGCGCTGGCAGAAAAGCTTGGTTCGCTGGTCGGCCAGTTGGCCCATGACAACCTCACGCAAATCAGCATCGAGGTCGAAGGAGCCGCCGCCCAGCTCAACATCAAGCCGATCACCGGCGCGGTACTGGCCGGTTTCATGCGCCGTTATTCCGACACAGTGAACATGGTCAACGCGCCCTACCTCGCCAAGGAGCGCGGGCTGGACGTGCGGGAAATCCGCCATGATCGCGAAGGCGTGTACCACACGCTGGTGCGGGTCAGCGTTGGCACCAGCCAGGGCGAGCGTTCAGTCGCGGGCACGCTGTTCGGCAAGGACCAGCCGCGCCTGGTGGAAATCTTCGGGATCGGCATCGAGGCCGAACTGGAAGGCCACATGCTCTATATCGTCAACGAGGACGCGCCCGGTTTCATCGGCCGGCTGGGTTCGCTGCTGGGCGAGAGCGGTATCAACATCGGCACCTTCCACCTTGGCCGTCGCGAAGCCGGTGGCGAGGCTGTGCTCCTGCTCTCGGTCGACCAGGCGATTCCCGAAAGCGTGCTCAGGACCGCTTGCGGCATGCCGGGCGTGAAGGTGGTCAGGGCGCTGGCGTTTTGAGGTAAGGTCCGGCCCGGCCCATTGCCTCGATATCGACGGGGCGAACGGTCGGGCTGTGCTTTTCGGGGTTCGACAGGCTTACCCTGAACGTCTAGTGGGCACTTCACATGACCGACATGAACCGCGATTTGCTGCCCGAAGGGCTTGAGGACCGTCTGCCGCGCGATGCTGCGGCCGAGACGCGCATTACCCGTGCAGTGCTGGATGTGATGGACGGCCATGGCTATGACCGGGTCCGCCCGCCGCTGATCGAATTCGAGAAGAGCATGGCGGGCCGGATGGCCGGCGTGCAGCCGCGCAGGATGTTCCGCTTCGTCGATCCGGCGAGCCTGCGAACCCTCGCGCTGCGGTCAGACATGACCGTGCAGGTCGGCCGGATCGCCGCGACCAGCCTGGCCGCCGCGCCGCGTCCGTTGCGGCTGTGCTATGCCGGGCAGGTCGTCACCATCAAGGGCGACGGGCTCGATCCCACCCGCGAGCGGCTCCAGCTCGGGGCCGAACTGATCGGCGCCGATTCGGTCGAGGCGGCAGGCGAAGTGGTCGCGCTGGCGATCGAGGCGCTGGAAGCGGCTGGCGCGCGCGGCCTTTCGGTCGATTTCACTCTGCCCGACCTCGTCGATACGCTGGCTGCGGGGCCGCTCCCGCTCGATCCCGCCAAGGTCGAGGATGTCCGCCGCGAACTCGATGCCAAGGACGCAGGCGGGCTCAAGGCTGCCGGTGGCGATGCCTATCTGCCCCTGCTCTATGCCACCGGCCCGCTGGATCGCGCGATCGCGAAGCTGGCCGAAGTGGATGCGGGCGGGGCGCTCGCCAGCCGGATTGCCGGTCTGCGCGCCATCGCCGCCCGGGTTGGCGGAAGGGCGCGGATCACGCTCGATCCGACCGAGCGCCACGGCTTTGAATACCAGAGCTGGTTCGGCTTCACGATCTATGCCGAAGGCGTGCGCGGCGCGATCGGGCGCGGTGGCACTTATCGCATTCGCTCCAGCGGGGATGGGGGCGTGGACGAGCCGGCCACCGGGGTTTCGCTTTACACCGACCAGCTGCTCGATGTGCTCGCCGATGGGCCGGAGCGCGATCTGCTGTTTCTGCCTATCGGCCATGACGCCGCTGTCGCCGCGCGATTGCGGGCTATCGGCTGGCGGACTGTCGCCGCCTTGTCCGACAAGGACGATCCCCGGGCGCTGGGTTGCACCCACATGCTCCATGGCTCCGAGCCGCGGACGCTCTGAACCACGGCAAGCTCTGAAAAGGACTGAACTTTGGCCAACGTCACCGTGATCGGCGCCCAGTGGGGCGATGAAGGCAAGGGCAAGATTGTCGACTGGCTGGCCAGCCGGGCCGATGCTGTCGTCCGTTTCCAGGGCGGGCACAATGCCGGGCACACCCTTGTGGTGGGCGAACAGACCTACAAGCTCAGCCTGCTGCCTTCTGGGATCGTGCGCGGCACGCTCTCGCTCATCGGCAATGGCGTGGTGCTCGATCCCTGGGCCTTGCAGGCCGAGATCGCCAAGCTGGAAGGGCAGGGCGTGACCATCAATGCCGGCAATTTCGGCATTGCCGACAATTGCCCGCTGATCCTGCCACTCCACCGCGATCTCGATGGGCTGCGCGAAGCGGCGGCGGGCGCTGGAAAGATTGGCACCACCGGGCGGGGCATCGGCCCCGCCTATGAGGACAAGGTCGGCCGCCGCGCGATCCGGGTGTGCGATCTCGCCCATCTCGACGCGCTGACCCCGCAGCTTGACCGGCTGTGCGCCCATCACGATGCACTGCGCGCCGGTTTCGGCGAACCGCCGGTTGATCGCGAGGGTCTGCTTGCGGCGCTGCGCGAAATTGCGCCCTTCGTCCTGCAATACGCCCAGCCGGTCTGGAAGCGCCTGAACGAGGTGCGCAAGGGCAATGCCCGCATCCTGTTCGAAGGCGCGCAGGGCGTGCTGCTCGATGTCGATCACGGCACTTATCCCTTCGTCACCAGCTCCAACACAGTCAGCGGTACGGCCGCCTCGGGTTCCGGACTTGGCCCGAATTCCACCGGCTTCGTGCTGGGCATCGTTAAGGCCTATACGACCCGCGTCGGATCAGGCCCATTCCCGACCGAACTGGAGGACGAGGTCGGCCAGCGGCTGGGCGAGCGGGGACATGAGTTCGGCACTGTCACCGGGCGCAAGCGCCGCTGCGGCTGGTTCGATGCGGTGCTGGTGCGGCAAAGCTGCGCCATTTCCGGCGTCACCGGCATTGCTCTCACCAAGGTCGATGTGCTGGACGGCTTTGCAAAGGTCAGGATCTGTACCGGCTATCGCATCCATGGGCAGCTGGTCGATTATCTGCCCGCCCATGCCGCCGACCAGGCCGCCGCCGAACCGGTCTATGAGGAAATGGACGGCTGGGAAGGCACCACCGCCGGTGCCCGCAGCTGGGCCGATCTGCCCGCGCAGGCGATCAAATACATCCGCCGGATCGAGGAACTGATCGAAACGCCCGTTGCGCTGGTTTCCACCAGCCCGGAGCGCGAGGATACGATCCTGGTGCGTGATCCGTTCATGGATTGAGTGAGCGGCCCCTGCTCAGGATTGGAACGTTAATAGAACATACTTGACATGATCTGTATTTGTACTCATCCTGTTCGCGACAGGAGGAGGCAATATGGCTCAGGCAAATTTCGCATACGAACCCGCCAACGATGCGGCCGGGCTGCCGCTGACGGTTTCGATATTTGCCGACCGCGCGCACCTACGCGCGCAAATCCGTGACGATGCCGAGGCGGCGGGTTTCCGCATTGCCGAAGCGGGGGATTTCGCCGCGCTGCTGGAAGGCGATGCGCGGCCGTTGGGCGAAGTGGTGCTGGTCGATTGCCCCCGGCTCGATCCGGCGGGCATGGCCTCGCTGACCCGGCTGGATTTGCGCGCGGCCCATTCGGGCGCGCATCTGGTGGTCTCGACCAGCCTGGAAGCGCTGGACGATGTGTTCGCCTGCCTTGACCAGTCGGCCCCGCAGATCCTGGTCGATCCGGGCCGGGCGGAACGAGTGATTGCGCTGGGCCGGGTGCTGGCTCGGCTCCCCAACCTGCGGGTGCGGGAATTGTCGGAGGAAGACCGGCTGACCCTGCTGCGCCTGACCGAACAGGTCGGCCAGATTGCCGAACGGCTGGAGCGGTTGAGCGGCGGAACCCCTTCCGCCCCGCAGGCGGCGGACAGTGTGTTCCGGTTCGAATCGCCTGCACCTGCCTTCCATGCTGCCGAAGGCGAGGATGGCAGCAAACGGCTGTTGCGTGCCGCCCGCCCGGCACTGCCGGATCCGCGCCTCGTGCGTCGGATTATCCGCCAGCGCCAGTTGCGCGGGCGGTTCTTTGATGCGGAACTATTTGCCGATCCCGCCTGGGACATGCTGCTCGATCTCACCGCCGCGCGGGTGGAGCACACCCGTGTCTCGGTCACCTCGCTGTGCATCGCCTCCGGCGTGCCGCCCACCACTGCGCTGCGCTGGATCGGCCAGATGACCGAACTGGGCCTGCTCGAACGGGTCGAGGACGAGACTGATCGCCGCCGTGCCTTCATCGCGTTGACCGACAAGGCGGCAGAAGCGATGGCCCGCTATTTCGCCGACCTCGGACGCGACGCGGCCCGGCTGGTTTGAATTCTGCCCTCAGTCCCTTGCGTTCGGATCCGGCTTGGCGGTGAACATCGGCCCGCGGGCAACGTAGCTGGCCAGATCGACCTTCGGTCCGGGCGCGCGGCGGGCGAAGAATTCGTCCAGTTCTTCGTCACTCGGCGGAGCGGCGGCTGCCGGCAGCTTGGCTACCATTTCAGCGATGGCGGCAGAACCGCGTTTCACCGCTGGCCGTTCGTCCAGCAGATCGCGCCAGGCGATCAGGTGGGGGAAGTCGCGTTCATCCATCCCGTGGCGCTTGAGGTATCCCATCCATGGATGGACCGCGATGTCGGCGATCGAATAGCAGTCCCCGGCGATGAAAGGCGAAGCCTTCAATCGTTCATCGACAATGCGGAACACGCGTTCGGCCTGGTCGCGATAGCGGCGTGCGGCATAGCTGTCCGCCTCGCTCGGGATGAGGTGGAAGTGATTAACCTGCCCCAGCATCGGGCCGACCAGCGACATCTGGAACATCAACCATTTGAGTATTTCCCAGCGGTCATGGCCTGACGCAGGCAGCAGCTCCGGCTTGTAGGTTTCAGCCAGGTAAATCAGGATCGCACCGGATTCGAACAGCGGCTGGTCCGATCCGGCACCGTCATGATCGACAATCACAGGCACTTTCGCGATGGGGTTGAGCGCCAGGAAGGTGGAATCGTAATTCTCGCCATTCAGCACTCTTACGTGATGGGTTCGATATTCAAGGCCGGCTTCCTCCAGCATGATTGCAACCTTGAACACATTGGGGCTGCCCATCCCGTAGAAATCGATCATGTCCGTTCTTTCCGCATACCATCGTCGTCCGATACCCAAGCCGAGTTGACCCCCGGCAAAAACCCGCTAAGGCCTCGCCCTTCCGGGCATCCGGGCGGTTAGCTCAGTTGGTAGAGCATCTCGTTTACACTGTGATGCGCAACCATGCTGAGATGCGCAGAAAACCTAGCTGTTCACGCTTGGGCTCGCATCAACTCCGTGACTATTCCGTGACTCGGTTGCTTCTAGTGCATTTCGCACGTCTTCGTCGAGCACGTGGGCATAGCGGAGGGTTGTATTGATGCTGCTGTGCTTCAATGCCTCCTTAGCCGCCGCGATCGAGCCTGTGGCCCGAACGATGCGGGTGCCACAGGTGTGCCGCAGATCGTGGGTGCAAAAATGTTCAACATCGGCCGCCTTGAGTGCCGCTGAGAGGGGCCGGCGAAGTGCGGTTGGGGTTAACGGGTAACGCAGACCCTTGCGGCGCTTGCCGTTCGTGCGATTGCATTCATACGTGAAAACAAAGGGACTGATCTTGGGTTGGCGGTTGATGATTGCGCAAAGCGTGGTTGTTAATGGTCGTGCAACAACGTCACCACCCTTGATCTTATACCAACCTGCACTGACTACAACCCACGCGCCCATTTGCGGCGTCCGATGGTCATGATGCGCCACGGCTGATCGATGAGTTTGTTCCACGCCTCGCAGCAGTGGTCGATGATGTTGTCGTGGGATGTGAAGACCCGGTTGGAG
>CANJYE010000069.1 GCA_947479055.1 Erythrobacteraceae bacterium | reverse complement strand
TCTCCAACCGGGTCTTCACATCCCACGACAACATCATCGACCACTGCTGCGAGGCGTGGAACAAACTCATCGATCAGCCGTGGCGCATCATGACCATCGGACGCCGCAAATGGGCGCGTGGGTTGTAGTCAGTGCAGGTTGGTATAAGTCGCCCCTTCCGGCGAACCTCACGACGGGGCGGCAGGAAGGAGAGGCAATGACCTACGTTCAAACCACCAGTTCCAGTCGGCGTATGGCCACAATCAGCGCAGTCGCGATCCTCCATGCCGGTCTCGGTTATGCCCTTGTGACGGGCCTCGCAGCCACTTTTGGCTCGGACATTCCGACAATCTTCCAAGCATATAACGTTCCGGCCGCGCAGAAGGACAAGACTTTCGATCCGCCCACGCATGCGGTCAGGACTCCGATCCGACACGATGTGGATCAGACACTCATCATCACCACCGCCACGCCTCCGGTATTCACCTTGCCGCCGGTGACGGGAGCGGACACGGGACCGACGCTTGTGCCGTTGGCGCCCCCGGTTGAACCTCCCGCCGCCCTGCTTCCGGCTATGCCGCGGAACGATCCGGCCAGCTGGATTGGGCAGGAGGATTATCCGATCCGCGCCATCCGCGAAGGTCGCGAGGGGACCACGCGGATCGAGTTGTCGATTGATGTTGCCGGCAAGGTCTCCTCATGCCTGATCACTGCTTCGAGCGGCCATACCGATCTCGACGCGGTCACCTGCCAGATCGTGTCGAACCGCGCCCGCTTCAAACCAGCCCGCGACGCCAGCGGCAACAAGGTAGCGGGTCGTTATGCCCAGGCCGTTCACTGGGAGATTCCTGGCTGACCGCCTTGCTCCGGACCGGTCGGGCGGCGAGGCGTCATTCTGGCTTTTGGGTCAGGGGGGCCTCGCCGCTCGCGTCAGGAATCGTCCATATTCCGACATTGAGTGCGATCACCAGCGCGAGCAGCAGCATCAACAGGATCTGCTTGCGCTCCCCGTCCTTGCGCCAGAGCACTGCCGCGCCAATGACCAGTGCGATCGCTGCGAGCACCATAATCGATAATACCGATTCCATCGACTAACCTTCTGCGGGACCGGACAGGTCGTCAAGAGCCAGCCGAGCCGGCATGCCCGCTAAGACGGCAGAATCTGCGCAGAAGCGCGGCCAGACCAAGTGCCACCGATTTAATTGTCGCCCTCATTGCATCGCTGCGGTGGTGCCAATCTTCCAGAGATTGGCGAGCGCTTGCGCAACAAGGTCAGTCAGCTCTTGCCGAACAACCCTTTGGCCATGTCCGCGATATCATCGAGCGGGCTCCCGTCACCGTCGCGATCAAGCATGCCCAGAACACCTGAAAGCTGCGGATGGTCTTTCAGCAAATTGCCATATTCGAGCAGCGAACCTTCGCCACCGATCTGCTGAACCATCTGGCCGAGTATTCCCGCGTCGATACCTGTTTTGGCCGAAGCGAGTTCCACCGTGTCACCCGGCTGCTGGTGCGCCTGGCCCAGCGCGGCGATTGCCCTTTCGGCCAGCGCCGGATCGATTCCAAGCATCCCGGCGAGGTTCGCTACATCTGCATGATTGCCGAATTGGCCAACAAGTTTGTCAAAGAGGCTCATGATCCAGACTTCCTGCCGTTTCGTGTAATGGGTTACTCTCCCTGCAACGATACAATTGCAAGCAGTCCATACAGAAACGGGGAGAAAACCCGAAGGTTCCCTCCCCGTCATCATGTTCGTCAAAGGCTTGCCCGGATCAGGCCGCCTGTGGGGCGGCCTTGCGCACGCCTTCATCGACATGGGCTTCGAACTGGGCGAAGTTGTCGATGAACTGGCGGACCAGAGTCTGCGCGGTCCTGTCGTAATCGGCCGGATCGGCCCAGGCATCGCGCGGATTGAGCAGCTTGCTGTCGACACCCGGGACCGCGACCGGCACTTCGAAGCCGAAGTAGGGGTCTTCGCGGAACTCGCCATGGTTGAGGCTGCCGTCGAGCGCGGCGTTGAGCAGCGCGCGGGTGGCCTTGATCGGCATGCGCTTGATGCCCGGCATCGTCGCCATCCCGCCGGTCCAGCCGGTGTTGACCAGCCAGCACTTCACCCCGCCCTTGGCGATCCGTTCCTTCAGAAGATTGCCGTAGACTGAGGGATGGCGCGGCATGAACGGCGCACCAAAGCAGGTGGAGAACGTCGCTTCCGGTTCGGTCACGCCGATTTCCGTACCGGCCACGCGGGCGGTGTAACCCGAGAGGAAGTGGTACATCGCCTGATCGGGCGTCAGCCGCGCGATCGGGGGCAGCACGCCATAGGCGTCAGCGGTCAGGAAGATGATGTTGGACGGCACCGGACCGAGGTTCTTTTCCGAAGAGTTCGGAATGAAGTCGATCGGGTATGAACCACGGCTGTTTTCGGCCAGCGAATTGTCGTCAAGATCGAGCTGGCGAGTGACGGGATCGATCACGACGTTTTCCAGCACCGTGCCGAAACGCTTGGTGGTGGCGAAGATTTCCGGCTCGGCTTCGGCCGAGAGGCGGATCATCTTGGCGTAGCAGCCACCTTCGAAGTTGAATACGGCGGTGTCCGACCAGCCATGTTCGTCATCGCCGATCAGCGTGCGGCTTGCGTCGGCGGACAGCGTGGTCTTGCCTGTGCCCGACAGGCCGAAGAAAACGGCGGTCTTGCCGTCGGGGCCGATATTGGCCGAGCAGTGCATCGGCATGACGCCCTTGGGCGGCAGCAGGTAGTTGAGAATGCCGAACACGCTTTTCTTCATTTCGCCGGCATAGGCGGTGCCGCCGATCAGGATCAGCTTCTCGCTGAAATTAACCGCGACCACGGTGCCGGTGCGGGTGCCGTGACGGGCGGGATCGGCCTGGAAGCTGGGCAGGTCGATGATGGTGTATTCGGGGACGAAGCTGGCCAGCTCCGCATCGGTCGGGCGGACCAGCAGGGTGCGGATGAACTGGTTGTGCCAGGCGCGTTCGTTGATCACGCGTACATTGACGCGATGTTCGGGCTGCGAACCGCCGAACAGGTCGGCGACATAAAGCTTGTCCTTTTGGCCCAGAGCCTTGAGGAAATCCTCCTTCAGAGCGGCGAAATGGGCCGGGTCCATCGGTACGTTGGTCTTGCCCCACCAGACGGTATCGTCGGTCTCGGTATCCTTGACGATGAACTTGTCCTTGGCCGAGCGACCAGTGTGCTGACCAGTGGCTACCACCAACGGGCCATCCGCCGAGAGCACGCCCTCGCCATTCCTGATGGCATGTTCGACCAGTTGGGCAGTGCCGAGATTGGCGTGAATGATCGCGCTGGTGGCAATACCCTGGCGGTCGAGCGAAACGGAAAGGGAAGCGGTCAAGGTCATCTCCTTGGGGTGTTCGGGCAAGCGGCGGGTCGGGGGTATTCGCCGCATCGGCGGGTCGCGCATAGTAGCGATAAGCGATTCCGTCAATTTTACGAATCCGATCTTTGTGATATGATTTATATTCAGTATTTTGCTGCACTCGCACAAATGGCCGGGCAGCATGTCCGTTGTCTCCCGACTCCTTTGGGGCTAACCGGAGTCTCTGTTTCAGGAGCGACCAGACACCTGCCATGGCCGCAGACCTTCCCGACCGGGATTCCGTCCCCCCAACGCCTGGCCCGGCAATGCCGCCGGAGCCGGCCCAGGCCCCGCCCCTTGTCGCTCCGGACGAGCGGCAGGTGATCGCGCTGGTCGATGACGATCGCAACATCCTCGCCACCCTGTCGATCGCGCTGCAGGCGGAAGGTTTTGCGACCCGGGTCTATTCGGACGGGGCCAGCGCACTGAAGGCGCTGACCGCCAATCCGCCCGACCTCGCCATTTTCGACATCAAGATGCCGCGGATGGACGGGATGGAGCTGCTACGCCGTTACCGGGAAAGCTCCGAGGTGCCGGTGATCTTCCTCACCAGCAAGGATGACGAGCAGGACGAGGCCGAGGGCCTGGCGATGGGCGCGGACGATTACATCGCCAAGCCGTTCAGCCAGCGCCTGCTGGTGGCCCGCATTCGCGCGATCCTGCGCCGCAGCGCTGCTGCGGGTCAGGCTGCCGGTGATGATGGCGGCGAGAGTGATGCCGCGCCGGGCACGATCATGGTGCGCGGCCGGCTCGCGATCGATCCTGCCCGCCACCGGGTCGAATGGGATGGCAAGACGGTCTCGCTGACGGTGACCGAATTCCTGATCCTGGAAGCGCTGGCCCAGCGCCCCGGCATCATCAAGAGCCGCAACCAGTTGATGGATGCGGCCTATCCGGACGATGTCTTCGTTGATGACCGAACGGTCGACAGCCACATCAAGCGACTGCGGCGCAAATTCCGCGCGGTCGACCCCCGGTTCTGTGCGGTCGAAACGCTGTACGGTGCCGGATACAGCTACACCGATGGCTGAACCGCAGGCCCGGTCCCCATCGGCAGAGCTCAGCCTCAGTCCGCTGTTCTGGACCCGGCGCGCGTCGCTGAAGGTGCGCATCCTGGTGGTGAACATCGTCGCGCTCGCGCTGTTGGCAGGGAGCCTGTTCTATCTCGATTCCTACCGCAAGCAATTGCTCGACGAACGCTCCAAGCTGGCCCGCAGCGAAGCCCAGATCATGGCCGAGGCGCTCTACAGCGTCTCGCGCGAGCGGCGCGATTCTCTGATCCTCCAGCTTGGCAAGGAACAGCGCCTGCGAATCCGCTTCTACGACCGCAAGGGCAAGCTGGTCGGCGACAGTTTCGAACTGGCCCGCAAGGCTGGCGAGGAGCCGGCCTTCACGCTGATCGATCCCGCTACCGAGCCATGGTACCAGGAGCTTGCCCGCACGCTCGACCGGGGGATGGATGCCCTGCTCGGTGCCCCGCCCTTGCCATCCTATTACGAACCGCACGAGACCGACGCCAGGGCTTGGCCGGAACTTCTCGGGGCAAGGGCCACCGGCCTCACCCAGGTGGTCCAGCGCTATGCGCCGGACCGTACCCCGGTTATCACCGCCGCCGCGCCGGTGGGGCAAAGGGGTGCGCTGCTGCTGACCACACGCAATGCGGTCGATATCACCGAGCGGGTGCGCGGTGCCCGCCAGACGCTGGCGATCATCATAGGCGTGACCCTGCTGATCTCGATCCAGTTGTCACTGTTCCTGGCCCGCACTATCGTCCAGCCGCTGCGGATGCTGGTGCGCGCCGCCGTGCGCGTCCGCCTGGGCCGGGACCGCGAGGTGGAGGTCCCCCGCCTGCCCGAACGGCGCGACGAGATCGGCATGCTCGCCCGCGCCATTTCCGACATGACTGCAGCGCTGCGCCAGCGGATGGACTCGGTCGAAAGCTTCGCCGCCGATGTCGCGCATGAAATCAAGAATCCGCTCGCATCGCTGCGCAGCGCGCTTGAATCGCTCGGCCAGGTCGATGACCCGGCGCTGCGGCAGCAACTTGCAGGGATCGCGGTGCATGATCTCCAGCGGATCGATCGGCTGGTGACCGAGATTGCCGACGCCAGCCGGATCGATGCCGAACTGAGCCGGGCAACGTTCGAGCCGGTCAATCTTGCCCTGCTGGTCGCCAATCTGATCGGTGCCCGCGAGGAGCGGCAGGAAAACGAGGGCCGCACGATCCGGCTGCTGCAGAGCGGCTGGGAAAGCCCGGTGGCGATGGGCGTGCCGGTCCGGCTGGAGCGGGTGATCGAAAACCTGCTCGACAATGCGGTCTCCTTCTCGTCGCCATCGGGCACGATCACGGTCGAAATCGCCGCCGACGAGAACTGGGTGCGGGCGGTGGTCTGCGACGAGGGACCGGGCATCCCGGAAGGAGAGCGGGAGAATATCTTCGCCCGCTTCCACTCAGTCCGGCCCGAGGCGGAAAGCTTCGGCAACCACAGCGGACTGGGGCTGGCCATCGCCCGGACCATTGCCGAGGCACATGACGGCACCTTGCGGGCCGAAGACCGCCCGGACGGACTCCCCGGTGCCTGTCTGGTGCTCGAACTGCCGCGCACGGAAGTGGCGTGACAATGGAACCTGTGCTCCATCAGGCCGGTTGCGTGGCGATCGGCAACCGGGCGGTGCTGATCGAAGGCCCGCCGGGCAGCGGCAAATCGAGCCTGGCGTTGGCCCTGATCGACCGGGGGGCAATGCTGGTCGGTGATGACGGGGTAACGCTCACGCCCGGCTCCGGTGGGCAGTTGCTGGCCGGGCCACCGCCCAACACCGCCGGGCTGATCGAAATCCGCAACCTCGGGATCGCCCGGATGGCCACCGCCAGCGCCCCGGTGGCGCTGGTGCTGCAGCTGGCCCCGGATGCTCCACGCTTTGTCGAGGCCGCCGAACAGACGGTCAGGGCGGGGACTGCGCTCCCCCTGATCCGGCTGTGGCCTGACAGCCCGCTGCTGGCGCTGCGGGCGGAATGGGCGCTGGAGCTATATGGACTCAAACCGGTGCCAGACTGACCGATCAGGAAAAACGCATCCGGCATTTTCCTACACGGACGAAGCCTGCCATCATGCGCACCGCTGTTCCAGCCGGTTGAGGCTTCTTGTGCTTGATTCTGCAAAGTGTCACCCGATCGGCTTTCCGTTAACCGACAGGAATATTGCGGATTATGGGCAATTTTCCGGGTTGACTCACTGTCACCTTCGTCACCTTCGCCTGCGCCATTTCGGAGCACACCTGAAAACCGGGGCGAATGGGATGGCTCCGGGTCGCCAGCCCCCTTTCCTTTCCCGCGCAACAGGCGCACATCACCGCCCCATGGCGCGAGATTCGGTCGATAATCGCCAGCGAATCCTGTTCGTCACCGGCACGGCCGGTGCCGGCAAGACCACCGCGTTGCGCGTGCTCGAGGACCTGGGCTGGGAAGCGATCGACAACTTCCCGATCCGCCTGCTCGACCGCTTGCTTGGCACCGAGGACAATACCGAACCCGAGCAGCCGCGCCCGCCGCTTGCCATCGGCTTCGACACTCGCACCCGCGGCTTCGACCCGCGCGACATCATTGAGCGGATCAAGGAACTGACCGAACGCGACGAGTTCCTTATCACCACCCTTTTCCTCGATTGCGGCGACGAGGAACTGGAGCGCCGCTACAACGAAACCCGCCGCCGCCATCCGCTGGCGCAGGACATGCCGGTTACTGCGGGAATCGCGGCGGAGCGCGAATTGCTGGCCCCGTTGCGGCGCTGGGCCGATGCCGTCATCACAACCACCGCGTTTTCTTCCAACCAGCTGCAACAGGCGATCCGGGAACATTTTTCCGATTCGACCCCGCAGGACATGACCGTCACCATTTCCAGCTTCGGTTTCGCCAAAGGCATGCCGCCGGTGGCCGACCTGATGTTCGACATGCGCCACCTCAACAATCCGCACTGGGATCCGGACCTGCGCCACCAGACCGGACTCGATGCGCCGGTGGGCGCCTATATTCGCGAGGATTCGGCCTTCGAGGAAACGGTCAGCCGCATCCGCGATCTGCTGCTGCTGCTGCTTCCGCGCTACAAGGTTCAGGGGAAAGCATATGTAAACATTGCCTTCGGTTGCACCGGTGGCCGGCATCGATCGGTCTTTGTCGCCGAAGAGATCGCTCGGGCCTTGCGCGATGCCGGTTTTTCGCCCACTGTGCTGCACCGCAACCTGGGGTCGCGTGCTGCCGAAATGATCGAGGGGCCGCAACAGCCATGATCCGCGAACCGCATTCTTCCGGCGTAATACCGGAGCGCATGGATCGCCCACTTCGGAGCTTCTTTTCCCAATGATCGGACTGGTTTTGGTGACGCATGGCCGGCTGGCCGACGAATTCGTTCTCGCGATGGAACACGTCGTCGGCGCGCAGGAGGCAGTGGTGACAGTCTGCATCGGCCCCAATGACGACATGGAGGCCCGCCGCTCGGAGATCCGCAAGGCCGTGCGCGCGGTTGATTCGGGCGAAGGCGCGATCATTCTCACCGACCTGTTCGGCGGGACGCCTTCCAACCTCGCGATCTCGCTGCTGGATGCGGGCAAGGTCGAAGTGATCGCCGGGATCAACCTGCCGATGCTGATCCGGCTCGCTGGCGCGCGCAAATGCATGAAAGTGCGCGATGCCGTGGCCGCCGCGCGCGATGCCGGCCGCAATTACATAACGATCGCCTCGGAATTCCTGGGCCAGGACGCCTGAAGCGGCGCCTGAACGATCGACAAGGGAGGAAACATGGGAACGGCTCGGCAGGAAGTCGAAATCGTCAACCAGCGCGGGCTCCATGCGCGGGCCAGCGCCAAGTTCGTGACCGCGGTCGCCGCACTGCCGGATGGACTGCAGGTGCGCGTTGGCAAGGATGGCGCCGACGCGGAAGGCGGCTCGATCCTCGGGCTGATGATGCTGGGCGCGGCCAAAGGCGACACCATTGAAATCTGCGTGACCGGCACCGATGCCGACGGCGCGCTCGACAGGCTTGTTTCGCTGGTCGCGGGCGGCTTCGGCGAAGACTGAACCGGCCATGCGCCGCACCATCACCGGCTTTTCCAATCCCGCCGTCAAGGCTCTGCGGGCCCTGCGCGACAAGAAGCACCGCAAGCGCGAGCGGCGCTTCCTGGCCGAGGGGCTGCGCCTGCTGACCGATGCCCGCAGCGCCGGGCGGCTGCCCGAAATGCTGGTGATGGCGCAGGGACGCGATAGCCACCCGTTGCTTGAATCGCTCGAAGCCGATGTCGTCGCCCATGGCGGTGAAGTGATCGAAGTGCCGGAGGACATCCTCGCCAAGATCACCGGCAAGGACAATCCGCAGGCAGTGGCCGGGGTGTTCGCCGAATTCGACACCTCGCTTTGCCTGCTTGATCGCAATGCCGCCCCAATCTGGCTGGTAGCGCAGGCACTGCGCGATCCGGGCAATCTGGGCACCATGCTGCGCACTGGCGATGCGGTCGGCGCGGGCGGGCTGATCCTGCTCGACGATTGCGCCGATCCCTTTTCGGTCGAGGCCGTGCGGGCGAGCATGGGCGCGATCTTCACCCAGCGGCTGGCGCAGGCGCGCTGGACGGACTTCATCGCCTGGCTGCGGGCCGGGGAAGGCCTGCTGGTGGCCGCCTCGCTGCGCGATTCGCAGCCCTATCGTGGCGCACCCTACCGCGCGCCGTGCTTCCTGATGGTCGGCAATGAATCGCAAGGGCTACCCGAAGCTTACGAGCTGGCCTGCGACCTGCGAGTGACGATCCCGATGCTGGGCGCGGCCGACAGCCTCAACGCGGCAGTTGCAGGCGCGGTCCTGGCCTATGAAGCGCTGGCGGCGCTAAGTCCGCCAGATTAAGCGCGGCTTTCGCTGGCATTCAGGCGCGGCTCAGCCGTGCTGTGGCACGTTCTGCCCCATGCACAGGATCATCGCCCTCGTTCTACTCTCCTTCGCCGCCACGGCATCGGCCTGCGCGGTGCAGCCCGTTGCCAGCAACCGGCTGGCCGGGACACAGTGGCGCTTCGTCAGCATTGATGGAACCGCACCGGTCTCCGACCGGGCATCGCTCGGCTTCTGGCCCGACGCGATCAGCGCCACTGTCGGTTGCAACGGCATGGGCGGCCAATGGCATGTCGAAGGCAACCGCCTGATCGCCGGTCCGCTGATGCAGACCGAGATGTATTGCGAAGGCCCGATCTGGGGCCAGGAACAGGCGCTGGGTGCGATGCTGGTGGCCGCGCCCGAATTCACGCTTGATGGCGAGCGGCTGCTGCTCCGTTCCAGCGGACACAGCGCGGAACTGGCGCGGGTTCAGCCCGAGGACTGATCGGCGCCCTCCTCCCCATCCGCCCCGGAATAGCGCGGGGCAGATTCGATCAGCGGGACATCCTCGATCTCGCGCTTGCCGATCTCGATGCCCTTGTCTTTGAGGCGACGGCCAGCCGACAGCACATTTCTCTCAAAACTTCCCACGAACTTGTTGTAATTGTTAACTGCACTGTCGAGGCCCGAACCGACCCGCTTGAGATGCTCGGTTGCCACCGCCAGCCGGTCATAGAGCTCCGCCCCGGCCTTGCCGATCTCCACCGCCTCGCGGGCGATCGTGTCTTGCCGCCAGACCTGCGCAACCGTCCGGGCGATTGCAACCAGATTGGTAGGAGTGGCCAGCAAGACATTACGACTGAACGCGAAGTTCCACAGTTCTGGATCCTTCTCCAGCGCGGCGGCGACGAAATGCTCGCCCGGGACAAACATCACCACGTAATCGGGTGCCTCATCGAACTGGCTCTGGTAGCTTTTCGCGCCAAGCTGCTGGACATGGGTCCGCATCGAGCGGACATGGTCAGCCAGCGCGGCCTCGCGGGCGATGTCATCATCGGCCTCGAACGCCACCTGATAGGCATTCAGCGAGACTTTCGCATCGATAATCAAAAGCTTGTTTCCGGGAACACGCACGATCGCATCGGGCCGCAACCGCCCGTCATCTGTTGCGATCGAATGTTCGGTGATAAAATCGGTGTGTTCGGCCAGCCCGCATTGTTCGAGCACGTTGCGCAGTTGCTGCTCGCCCCAGCGGCCGCGCGCCTTGGGGGCATTGCGCAGGCTGTTACCCAGCCGGGCGGCTTCCTTGCGCACTTCCTCCTGCCCGGATCGCATCGATTCGATCAGGCCGGTCAGTTGCCCGAAGGAATCGACCCGCTTGGCTTCCAGTGCGGCGACCTGATTCTCGTAGCTCTTGAGCTTTTCCCCGACCGGTTCGAGCAGAGCCCTGATCTTCGCCTCCGAGCTTTTCTCGGCATGGCCAAACCGCTCGGTCGCGCGGGCGAGGAAGGCTTCCTGCGCTTCGCCAAGCACTTTGCTGCCGGTGTTCTGAAATTCTTTGAGCATTTCCTGCCGTGCATCGACCAGCAGCCGCTTCTGTTCCTCGAAATTCGCAGCATTGGCCTTCAGCGTCGCCAGTTCGGCCCCCAGCGCCTCGCGTTCGGTGCGGGTCCTGGAGAGTTCGTCAGCCAGCGTATCGGCCCGGGCCGCCCGCTCGCTCGCGGCGGCGAGTTCAGTGATGGCCTGGCGGAACTTGGCGTCGAGTTCCCGTGCCTCCGCTTCGCGCTGGGCATGGCGCGTCTTCCATTCGGCAACCGGGCGTGAACCGGCAAACCAGCCGAGCGCCAGGCCAAGGATCAGGGCGATGAGAACGAAAAAAATGGGGTCCATGCCGCAATTCTAGGAGGAACGGAGCAAGAACACCAGTGCCGGGCGAAAATTATCCCCGGCGCCCGGTCACGCCACCTTTCGCATCTTCTCCACCTTCTTGATCGCCATGGTGCGTTTCAGGCGGCTGAGGTGGTCGATGAACAGGATGCCTTCGAGGTGGTCCATCTCGTGCTGGATGCAGGTGGCCATCAGCCCGTCCATCACTTCTTCGTGCCGGTTGCCTTCCAGATCCTGCCAGCGGACGCGGCAGGTGGCGGGGCGTTCAACTTCGGCGTAGATTTCGGGGACGGACAGGCAGCCTTCGTTGTAGACCTTCAATTCCTCTGACGGATCAAGGATTTCCGGATTCACGAAGACGCGCGGTTCGCGCTTCAGCGGGCGGTGTGTGTGGTGATCGCCGCCATGGGCGGTGCACACTTCCGGCTCCGCATCCATGTCCTCAGGCTGGAGATCGATCACCAGCAACCGCAGCGGCACGCCGATCTGGACGGCCGCGAGGCCGATTCCGGGCGCGTCGTACATGGTCTCGAACATGTCATTCACCAGAGCGGCAAGAGCCGCATCAAACGTGTCAACGGGCGTCGAGACGGTCTTCAGCCGGGGGTCCGGCACTTCGAGGATTTCACGGATAGCCATGAGCGGGAGATAGGAATTCGCGCGATTTGGGTCAAGGCAAGCTCATCGCTTTGCAGGTTCCGGGTCAGCGACCAGCAGCTTTGCCGTCGCTGCCTCGTTCGCAAGCCCGCTTTCCGAAGCGATCATGCCATCGACGGTTGCCCGAAAGGTTGCTCGCGACATGCCTTCGGCAATAAATGCAGTAGAATAAGTCAGCAGATGCTTGTCATTAACCCAAACCTTGATCAAGTCGAATGACTCGTTCATTTCTGCGACCCAGTCGACTGGGGGATCAACCACATCTGAGTATGAAGAATAGATAACAACGTAACCACAGTCTTTCAGATTATTGCATCCCGCTAGGGTCAGGACTCATTGATCACAACCAGAAGATGACGGTAGCGGCGATTGCGATGGCGGACATGAAGGTGTGGGCGCAGCGATCATATCGGGTGTGAATGCGCCGCCAGTCCTTGATTTTGGCGAACAGGTTTTCGATCAAGTGC
>CANJYE010000068.1 GCA_947479055.1 Erythrobacteraceae bacterium | reverse complement strand
CGCCTCAATGCAGGGCCGTCAAAATCATCACGCAAGCCAATCGCTGAACCCATGATCGCGCCCTCCAAAGCACAACCTCATAGATTCAGACTTTCAGCCGACAGGGAATCCCCCCATGTGAGTCACCCACAGCGCAGTTTGGTATTACAAGCTGCGCAAGGCTACCAAGGGGCGCCGCAAGGAGTCGAGTCAATCGAAGTGGCGGTTCCGGCTTTCGCCGCCCTGGCGGGGGATAACAGCCGACTTGGGCATCGAGTTTATCAGTCCGCCGATCAGTAAGGCGCTTGCCTTCCATGCCATTGATGAGGGAATTCAGGCGACAGGGTAATTCCGGAGGCAGCATACCCAATCCCAATCCCTGCAACAGCGCACCAAACAAACCACCCCACCAAATTCCCGCTGTCCTACACGCCCTCGACCTGCCACGGTGCGCGCGTTCTTTCGCATCGTCGCATCCCCTTGTCTCACCCGTCGGCCAGCGGCGCGAGCCCGCGCAGCTGAAAGAATCTGGCGGAGTGTCACCCTGACACTTTCGCCCTATCTTCCTGAAATAACATCATTCAAACAGCCCGCATCAGAGTGACGCAGTGTCACCTTTGTCACCCTGCCAGCTGCTGCCTCTCCGTCAAACCGGCCTGAACTGCGGCAGCATGAAATCGCCGCGTTCTTCCCAGGTCAGCGTCACTGCATCGCCGACCTTGACCGTGGCCACATCGCAATCGACGATGTTGGACATCATCGTCACGCCTTCTTCCAGTTCGACCAGCGCCAGCACATAGGGCACGCGCGCTTCCATTGCGGCGTAGGGCGCGCGCTGCACCACCACGCGGGCGACGACCTTGCCGTGACCCGTGCTGACCTTCCAGCCGAGATCGTCCGACCAGCATTGCGGGCACAACTCGCGGATGAAGCGAAAATGCGCGCCGCAGCTGTTGCATTCGCGCACCCGCAGCTCGCCCAGCTTCGTGCCGTCCCAATAGGGCTGGCTGATCGGGTTCGGGATCGGGATCGGGCCGCCGATCAGGCCTTCCATCTCCGCCCCGCTCACGGCCGGCGCCCCAGAATGATCGTGGCGTGCTCGTACATCATTCCTCCATAGACATGGACCAGCGCCGTGTCGGCCTTTTCCAGCTGGTTGACCCCGCCCTCGTTCATCACCTGCCGCACCCCTTCGAGCAGCACCGACATGCCCGAGGATTCGCCGGTATGGCCGAACGACAGCAGCCCTCCGCCGGTGTTCATCGGCAGGCTGCCGCCCGGATCGGTCGCGCCCGACTGGACGAATTTGCCTGCCGTGCCGGGTTCGCAGAAGCCCAGGTTTTCCAGAAGCAGCAGCGGGGTGGCCGAAAAGGCATCGTACAGCTGGACGAAATCGATGTCCTTGTGGCTAAGGCCAGCGCGACGGAAGGCGTCGGGGCCGGTCACGGTCGCGCCGGTTTCGATCAGGCGCGGGCCGCCTTCGCTCAGGGAGGCATGGCCGTGGAATTCGCCATAGCCCAGCACATAGGCCGGTTGCGGGGTCAACCGCTCGGCAATGTCAGCCCGCGTCACCAGCACCGCCCCGCCGCCGTCGGTCGGCACCGAGCAATCGAGATAATGGAACGGATCGGCAATGATCGGCGATGCCAGCACCTGCTCCACTGTCAGCGGGCCTTTTTCGTGCATCAGCGCCATCGGGTTCCTGAGGGCCCATTTGCGCGCCGAGACCGCCACCCGGGCGAGGTCTTCCGAAGTGGCGCCGCGTTCCGCCATGAATTGCGAGGCGATCAGGCCGTATAGTGCCGGGATGAACGGGCCATAGGGCATTTCGTAATCCGGCTCCGACGACATCCGGGCGGTGGTTTCGCCCCCGCCGCCGCCCTGCTTGACGAACTTGCCGGTGCCCACGCACAGCACCGAATTGGCCAGGCCATCGCGGATCGCCGCGGCGGCGCGCAGAACCATGATCGTGAAAGTTGCCCCGCCCGCGCTGATCGTTTCGGAAAAGGGAATCCTCAGGCCCAGTTCCGCCACCAGCTTTTCATGGGACAGCGCATCGGTTGCCCCCGCCGTCATGCCGGAGGGGGCCGACAGCAGCCCATCCACATCGGACGGCTTGAGCTTCCAGTGCAGCAGCGCCCGCTTGACCACTTCGCGGTACATGTCGTGCGCGGAAAATTCCGGATAGCGGCCGGGTTTCAGCTCGAAACAACCGGCAATCGCAACGTCTGTAGGCAAACTCCTGCTCCTTTTTTCCTGCTCCTCCACCGCACCGTCAGGCCCGCGCCATCAACTCCGAGGGGGCCGGCGCGCGATCAGGTCGATCGCATGGGCATCCCAGCTTTGAGCCGTCACCCCGGCGTCGCGCAAGCGGTATTTCTGAATGCGCCCGGTCGGGGTCTTGGGCAGTTCCGGGACATATTCGACATAGCGCGGCACGGCGAAATGGGGGAGTTTGTCGATCGACCAGCGGACCAGCGCTTCCTCGTCCACGCTCTCGCCCGGTTTCAGCACCACGGTGACCTTGAGATGCTCTTCCGCGCCCGCTTCGGCCCGGACCGAATGGAACGCCACCTCGCTCACGGCGGGGTGCTGCATGAAAGTGCGTTCCACCTCGAAGCTGGAGATATTCTCGCCCCGGCTCCTGACGTAATCCTTCTTGCGGTCAACGAAATAGAAATACCCCTGCGCATCGATCCTGGCCATGTCGCCGGTGTGCATCCACAGATCGTGCCAGACGGCGGCGGTGGATTCAGGGCGGCGCCAGTAACCGGACATCATGATATTGGGCTTGCGCGGCCGCACCCAGATTTCGCCCGGCATGTCGGGCGGGCAGGGTTGGCCACTTTCATCGGCGATCATCACGTCGAAATCATCGGCCGGCATGCCGGCTGAATATTCGGGCGGGGTGGGATCGCCGTAATAATGATGCGCGATCTTCGATGCCTCGGTCTGCCCGTAGCCATAGGAGTTGAGATAGGGCACGCCGAACCGCTCCTTCCAGATCGCCCGGACTTCCGGCGTGACCGGCACCCCGGTGACGATGCGGAGCTGGCCGAAGCAACGCTTCATCGCCTCGTTGTCGGGGGCCTGGGCCAGCAGCGGGAAGATCGAGGCCATCAGCGTGGCCAGCGTGGCACCCGAACGTTCGATCTCTGGCCAGAAGCCGGTGACGGAGAACTGCCGGGCGATCGCGATCGTGGTCCGCGCCAGCAAGACCCCGACGATGCCATAGCCGGTGGTGCTGATGTGGAACATCGGCAGCGGGGTCCACATCACCTCGCCCGGTTGCGGGGGCATGCCTTCATTGTGCTGGAGGCCGTTCTGGCACAGGTAATTGTAGCTGATCATGCAGCCCTTGGACGGCCCGGTGGTGCCCGAGGTGTAGATCAGGCAGGCGATGTCGGCGGGCCGGGGATCGTGGTCGGGCAGGGTATCGTCTGCCCCACGATGTTTGCCGAGATGATCGACCCGCACGGCGGCATCGCGCGGCAAAGGCGCGCTGCCGGTGACAAGCACCAGTTCGAGATCGGGCAACCCGCCCGCCACTTCCAGCACGCTGGCGAGGTAATGGCTTTCGCACACCACGATCCGCGCGCCCGAATCGGCCACCTGGTGGCGCAGGAATTCGTGGCGGTAGGCAGTGTTTACCGGCACCCAGATCGCGCCGATCTTGTTGGCCCCGAACCAGCAGGCAACCGCATCGATCCCGCTGTCGAGGATGGTGGTCAGCGTCTCGCCCGGCTTCAATCCGAGGCTGGCGAGCGAATTGGCCATGCGGGTGGAGATCTGATCCACCTCGGCATAGCTGTATTTTTCGCCTTCGAAATCGATGAAGACCTTGTCGGAGCTGTCCGCCACCGCCCGGCGCAATTCGCGCAGCGGGGTGTTCTGCGGGGCATTGGCCCACAGCGTCGGGTCGAAGGGTTTCAGACGCATTCTACGGAGTTCCCCCAAGCTTGCTGTTCGTTTCAGGCCCCGGCCACCAGCGCCTGCTGCCATGCCAGCGTGGCGAGTTCGGGAAAGACCTGCACTCGCTCGCGCGCCTGCGCCGAGGAGGCCGTGCCGCGAATGACCCGGCCCTTGATGCCATGAAAAATCGCGGCGAGGCGAAAGAAATTGAAGGCAATGTAGAAATCATACCCCGGCATCGCCGCGCGCCCGGTGCGGCGGCAATAGGCGGCAAGGTATTCCTGCTCGCCCGGGATGCCGAGCGCGGCGAGGTCCGCGCCCTTGAGGCCCGCCACGATATGCGGCGGCATGCGGTACATCATCGCATGATAGGCAAAATCGGCCCCAGGATGGCCCAGCGTCGACAGTTCCCAGTCGAGCACTGCCAGAACGCGCGGCTGCGTGGGGTGAAAAATCATGTTGTCGATGCGGAAATCGCCATGGGCAATGGCGGTCTCGTCACCGGGCGGGATATTGTCCGGCAGCCAGGCGATCAGCCGGTCCATGTGCGGGTCGCGGCCGGCATCGGCATCGTCCAGATATTGGCTTGACCAGCGGGCGATCTGCCGCTCGAAATAATTGCCGGGGCGGCCGTAGTCGCCAAGGCCGACAGCCTCGTAATCGACCATATGCAACTGGGCGATGGCGGCGTTCATCGCATCGAACAGCGCCGCCCGCTCGGCGTTGGAAACATCGGGAATTGTCGCGTCCCAGATGATCCGCCCTTCGACCAGTTCCATCACATAGAACCACGTGCCGATCACGCTGTCGTCGGTGCACAGGGCATGGACATGGGCGACGGGGAACCCGGCCTGCTCAAGGCCAGTCAGCACCTTCGCTTCCCGCTCCACCGCATGCGCGCCCTTGAGTATCGGGCCCGAAGGCTTGCGGCGCAGGACATAGGCACGGCCCGGCGTGTCGAGCCGGTAGGTCGGGTTGGACTGCCCGCCCTTGAACTGGGTGACACTCAGCGGCCCGGCATAATCCGCGACATGCTCGCGCAGCCAGCGATCGAGCTTGCCTTCGTCAAAGGCAAACCCCTCGCGCACCGGAGTGGTGCCGAGATTGGCATCCCCTTTCGCGCTCATCCCGCCTGCGCTTTCAGGAAGTCACGCTTGACCTTCTTGGCGAGCGACCATTTGTGAACTTCGGTCGGGCCATCATAGATGCGGAAGGCGCGCACTTCGCGGAACACCTGTTCGACGATGGTATCGCCGGTCACGCCGGTGCCGCCCATTACCTGCACGCAACGATCCGCCACCCGCATCAGCGCCTCCGACACGGCGACCTTGGCCATCGAGCTTTCGGTGGTGCCGAGCGAGCCGGTGTCGAGCACGCCGGCGCACCAATCGATCATCAGTTCGCATTGTTTCAGGTCGATCAGGTTCTCTGCCAGCATGAAGCCCACGCCTTCGTGATCAACCAGCAACTTGCCGAAGGCCATGCGCTGGCAGGCATAGGCGGTGGCGATCTCCTGCGCGCGGATGCAGGCCCCCAGCCAGCGCATGCAGTGCGACAGCCGGGCGGGGCTGAGCCGGACCTGGGCATATTGGAAGCCCTCGCCGCTCTTGCCCAGCATCTGGTCAGCGGGGACGCGCAGATTGTCTATCGCGACAACGGCGTGGCCACCGGGCATCGAGCTGTCGATCGTCTCCAGCACCCGTTCGATCCGGATCGCCGGGTCCGGCAGATCGACCAGGAACATGCAGGCCCCATCGGCTGACTTCGCCATGACGATGCCGACCTTCGCCCCTTCCGCCCCGGTGATGAAGGCCTTGCGCCCGTTGATCACCCAGTGGTTGCCGTCTGGCTCGCAAGTGGTCTTCATCATCGAAGGGTCGGACCCGGCCCCGCCCTCTGTCGCCGGCTCGGTCATGAAGAAGGCCGAACGCGCCGCGCCCGATACCAGCGGGGCAAGGAAGCGCGCCTTCTGCTCCGCCGACGCCATATGACCGAGCAGGTACATGTTGCCCTCGTCCGGGGCCATGGTGTTGCAGGCCAGCGGGCCGAGCGGGGACAGGCCCGAACGGATCAGCACCTTGGCCGTCTCGCGCTGGGTCAGGTGGCTCCCATCGGGCAGGATATGCGGGGTCAGCACGCCCGCCGCCCGCGCCAGATCGCGCATTTCCTGCACCAGTTCGTCGGTCGGCCCGTGTGACGTGGCGCGCGGGTCCTTTTCATAGGGGATAATCTGCCCACGGACGAAGGCGTCCACCCGGTCGGCAATGGCAATGGCGCGGTCTGTCGGCATGGTGGTCCTTACAGCGAATTGAGCAGATGGCCGCCATCGACGGTCAGCACAGAGCCGGTCATATAGGGCGAGACGTTGGAAGCCAGCAGCAGCAGCGGCACGTCGAGTTCTTCCAGCTGGCCAAGGCGGCGCTGGGGAATGCGGGCGATCATCGCCTTGCCGGGTTCGGTCTCCCAGAAGCCGCCGTTGAGATCGGTATCGAGATAGCCCGGCGCCAGCGCGTTGACCTTGATGTCATAGCGGGCCAGCTCCATCGCCAGCTGCTTGGTCAGCTGGATCGCCCCGGCCTTGCTGACTGCATAAGGCAACACCCCGCTGCCCTGCCGCAGGCCGAGGATCGAGGCGATGTTGACGATCGAACCGCCCTTGCCCGCTTCCTGCATCGCTTGCGCGGCAGCCTGCGCCATCAGAAACATGCCCTTCAGATTGGTGTCGATGGTGGTGTCCCAATTGGCCTCGGTGATCTTCAGGGGCGGTGCGGGCTGGACCAGTCCGGCGTTGTTGATGAGGATATCGAGCCCGGCCATCCGGCCCTTGAGCGCGGCGATGCTGGCGCTGCTGGTCACATCCAGCGCGGCGGCTTCGCACGAGCCGCCGCTGGCGCGGATCGATGTGGCCAAATCTTCCAGCGCTTCCACCCGGCGCGCAGCGGCGATCACATGCGCGCCCTTGCGCGCCAGCAGCCGGGCGAAATGCGCGCCCAGCCCGCTGGACGCGCCGGTTACCAAGGCGCGTTTTCCGGTCAGGTCGAAGTAGTTCACGAAGCCTCCGCTACCATCATTCCAAGTCTTCCATGGCCCATCGCGCGGACGGCCAAAGATGCGACGGTTGGTCAGCCGTCGGCAAGACTATCCCATTACGCTGTAACCGCCATCGACCGCAATCGCCTGGCCGGTCAGCCACGCCGATGCCCCGCTTGTCACTGCCAGCACGACACCGCTGATATCGTCGGTGACGCCATGGCGCCCGAGCGGGGTCCGCGCCAGATGAGGGATCGAGAATTCCGGGTCGTTCAGAACCGGCGCGGCCAGCGGCGTCCATGTGGTTCCCGCTATGACAACATTGACACGGATGTTGTAGCGCCCCCAGGCCACCGCCAGCATGCGGGTCAGGCCGAGTAGTCCGGTCTTGGCGGGCCCATAGCCGGGGATCATCTCCAGCCCGAACAACGAGCCGAGCGAGCCGATCCCGATAACCGAAGCGCCGCCCGGGAGCCTGCTTTGCGCCAGCTTCTCGCGAGAGCGGACGGTCAGGCGCTGGACCGACATCAGATGCACGGCAAGCGCCCGCTCGAACACATCGGGGTCCATCTCGTCGAGCCCGAACCTGCTGAAGATGGTGCCGGCATTGTTGATCAGGATATCCAGCCTCGGCATTGCTGCGGCCACTGCATCGACATTGACGCGGTCTTCGACATCCAGTTGCAAATAGCGAAATGCGCTCAGGTCCGTGTCATAGTCGCCAGCCGAAGCGCGCGTTCCGGTGATGGTCACCTCGGCCCCCGCTTCGCGATAAGCGTCCGCGATCGAATGGCCAATACCGCTGGTCCCGCCGGTGACGAGTACGCAAGCTCCAGAATAATCGAAGACGACATTGCCCCACCGCCCGGCCATCATACTTTCCTTCCTGCGTGTAATTCCGGAAAATATCCCGGGCTCAGGCCGATCACCTGCGGTCGAACGCAATATGCGCCCTGACCGGCCCATGGGCGATATAGCTGGTGGAATATTCATAACTGTCCGCGCCCCGTGCGGGACGGAAATTGTCCATCCGCTGGGTCATCACCTTGAAGGCGATCTCCATTTCCGTACGGGCCAGCAGCATGCCGGGGCAGATATGCGGGGCGACGCCGAACACCACATGTGAGCGGACGTTTTCCCGCTCCAGATCGACCTGGTAGGGACAGGGGAACACTTCGGGATCAAGGTCCCCCGCGCCATATCGCGCTTCGATGATCGCCCCCTTCGGGATCGTCACCCCGCCGATGGCGACATCTTCCGCCGCGCAGCGGAACAGCGTCTGCAGGGGCGAAACGATCCGCAGCGCTTCTTCGACAAAGGCCAGCAGCTTGTCCCGGTCGTCGCGGATTACTGGCACCAGATGCGGGTTTCCCATCAGCAGCCGCATTCCGCCGCCAAGGCCGAAAGTGGTTGTGTCGCCCGCCGCAATGATGATGGCGCGCAGCACCGCCATGATCTCGATCAGCCCCGCTTGCGTGCCCTCGGGGTCAATGGTTTCGACCAGCTTGCTGATCAGCCGGTCACCCGGATGGGCCCTGGCATTTGCAATCGCCTTCTGAAGATATTCGTTCATCCCGGCCATGACATGGGCAGCTTCGACCTGGCGGTCGGGCGGCAGGGTAGGATCGATGTCCTCCACCCCCACATCGGCCCACAGCTTGAGCAGGCTGGCATCTTCCATCCCCAGTCCGAGCTGGTCGGCAAACACCCGCAAGGGAAAGGGAATAGTGAATTCGCTGACGAATTCGACCTCGCCCCGCTCGATGAAGCCATCGACCAGGAAATTGGCCTGCTCCTCGATGAAGCCGCGCAGCGCTTCCAGTTTCCAATGGTCGAAAGCGCGGTCGATCGGGGCGCGGTGCTGGCGGTGTTCGGGCGGATCGTAGGTCTGGAGATTGCGCCCCGGCAGCGGACCCTTGGCCAGATAGATCGCCTCAACCTCGGCCTTGACCGGTGATTTCCGGTTGCCGCCGACCAGCCCGGCATCGGTCTTGAACTGGCGGTGGTTGAGCAGGGTGGAACGCACATCCTTGTAGCGGGTCAGCACGTAATTGCCGGTCAGCGGGTCCTTGTAGACCGGCGCTTCGCTGCGCAGTCGGTCATAAGCCGGCAACCGCGCCTCGCCCACCATGCGCGGGCAGCCGAAACTGATCGGCTCGTCCCTGTCCAGATTTTCGGCTTCGCTCATGCTCCTGCCCCCCATCTGCCGCAGATCATCTGCGATCGAAGGCGATATAGGCCTTTACCGGTCCATGGGCGATATAGGAGGTCGCATATTCGTAGCTGTCCATGCCCCTTGCCGCACGGAAATTGTCCATCCGGTCGACCAGCGCCTTGAAAGTGATCTCCATTTCGGTGCGGGCCAGCACCATGCCCGGGCAGGCATGCGGGCCAACCCCGAAGCCAACATGGTTCTTGATGTTCTCCCGCGTCAGATCGACCGCATAGGGGCAGGGAAAGGCTTCGGGATCAAGGTCGCCCGCGCCATAGCGCGCTTCGATGATCGAGCCCTTGGGAATGGCCACTCCGCCGATCTCGACATCCTCGCGCGCCTTGCGGAACAGGGTCTGGACCGGCGAGACGATCCGCAAGGTCTCCTCCACGAAAGCCAGCAGCTTGTCGTGGTCGTCGCGAATTTCGGCAACGAGATGCGGGTTTTCGACCAGCAGGCGCATGCCCCCGCCCAGCCCGAAAGTTGTGGTATCGCCCGCCGCGACGACAATCGCGCGGATCACGATCAGGAGTTCGGCCAGCCCCTCGTCGGTTTCGTCCGGGTCGACCGTTGCGATCAGGTGGCTCAGCAGCCGGTCGTCGGGATTGGCCCGGGTCGCCTTGATCACGCGCTGGAAATATTCGACCATCCCGGCAAGGATATGGGCGATTTCCAGTTCGCGTTCGGGGGTCAGCACCGGGTTGATTTCCTCCACCGCGATGTCGGCCCAGTGCTTGAGCAGGAGGTAATCCTCATGCGCCACGCCCAGCTGGTCGGCAAAAACCAGATTGGGGAAAGGGATCGCATAGGCGGAAACGAATTCGACCTCGCCCTGATCGATGAAAGCGTCGATGAAGCGGTCAGCCTGCTCCTTGATGAAGCCGCGCAATTGTTCCAGCTTCCAATGGTCGAAGGCGCGATCGATCGGGGCGCGATGGGCCTTGTGCTCGGGCGGATCGTAGGTCTGGAGATTGCGGCCCGGCACCGGACCCTTGGCGCGATAGATCGCCTCGACCTGATCCTGCACCGGGGAACGCCGTCCGACCATCCCGGCATCGTTGGAAAACACCCGATGGTTGAGCAAGGTGGAACGGACATCCTTGTAGCGGGTCAGCACGTAATTGCCGGTGATCGGGTCCTTGTAAACCGGCGCTTCCTTGCGCAACCGGTCATAGGCAGGCTGGCGCGCCTCTCCGACCATATGCGGGCAACCAAAACTGATCGCCTCGTCCTTTTCCTTCGTGCCCGCTTCAGACATTTTCCTGCTCCCTTTGGGCTGCGCGCCGCGCATCCTCGAATATGTTCACGACATCGCCGATATAGGCCTGCGGCAAGGCCCGCGAAAAGACATCGGCCCGGTCGATCAGCGAAGGTGCCAACCCCTGTTGTGCACCGATCCGCTTGAGCATGTCCATCAGCGGCTCGCGCGCGAACTGGTAATCGGTCTCGACCATGGTCTGGCGGTGCGCGATGGTCCCGCCCGAGGCAAGATCCACCTCGATCACGGCGGAAAGGGTCGGCACTTTGTCATCGGTGACCAGCGTGATCCGCCGCTCCAGCGCATTGACCGCCGCATCGTCATAAGTCGTCATCCGCGCCATCGACGGCGCACCATGGACGAAAGTGGTGGCAATGCAGAAGGGGATGCTCATCAATGTACCGGAGACCGACTGGAACGGCCCGGTTGCATCCATCCCGGCATAGCCGGTCTCGAACGGGTTCATCCGCACCCGCACCGCAGCAATATCCGCCAGCGTGAACCGGTCGCGCATTGCCAGAGTGGCGGTGACCGGTGTCTGGTTGAAAGCGCAGACCGGATGCGGCTTGAACGTAACGCGGCGGATCGACCATTCCCGCCCGAGCTGGCCCGCCAGCGCCCCAATATCCATGTCCGCCTTCGCGAAGGCGCGGGCAAGGCCGCTCTTGCCTTCGAAGGCATGGGGGGCCGAAACGGAACCGGCGCGGGCCAGTTCGGTCGCGACCCAGCCGTTGCGGGCCACAACGCCGGGCTGGTAGCGCCATTCATCCGTCCCGTCGGCAAAGGACTGGAGCACGCCGCCGGTGAAGCTCACCGCATTTTCCAGCGCCGAAGCAGTCGTCTTCGCGTCCAGCCCGAGCAGTCGCGCGGTCGCCGCCGCCGCCGCGATCGTGCCGTAAAGCGTGGTCGAACGAAACCCGGCCGGCGTGGAAGCGCGGGCAAAGGCCTTCTCGACCAGCCCGCCCGCTTCGTAGCCGGCCACCAGCGCCGGGATCAGGCTGGCGGTCGACAGCTTCTTCGCCTCGATCAGCGCGGTCAGCAGCGGGATCAGCACCGTGCCGAAATGCCCGGCCCCGCAGGTGTCTTCCTGTGCGCGGCCGTGGAACAGCGCGGAATTGGCAAGGCAGGCGGCCCCGATCGTGGTGCGTCGCCCGTCACCCAGCAGGGTCGCGCCATCGGCCAGTTCGCCGTCCATGGCGATGGCAGCGGCGCGGGCAACCGGGGCATAGGGCGTATCCAGTCCGCACAGCGCGATACCATAGGCGTTGAGCAGGCAGACACGGGCCAGTTCCAGCACGTCGGCGGGCAGGCCATCGCTGTCCAGCGCACTGGTGAACGCGGCGATGCGGGCAGACATGGTGGCAGCGGGAGCCCCGCCCACCGGCGCTCTTTCGGACGCACCCATTACAACCGCATCATGCCCGTTCGCCATGGCCTGCTCCTAGCGTTGCCACGGGCATTTGTGGCCCGGCAATCAACCGTTGCGACCCTAATCTCTTCTGACTTTCAACAGACGGCCATAATCGCGGCTTTAACAGCCAAATCGACTGTGGCAACTTGGCATCACTCCGGGATTTTGTTCTATCCCTGCCAAGAGGATCGCTTGCCGCCGCTGGCTCGGCTCTGATACAATTTCTTCAGGCATTCAGTGGTGCGCAGTATTTTTGAGCGGTATTGATCCCGAGTGATTTTCAGATAAGCTCTGAATTCAAGGCGTTGAAAGACCAAGCCGGAGCAAGTCATTAGCGGGGATGCTGCGGCTGGCGCTGTAACTCAACCCTCATACCGGCGTTGCAAATCGAAAAATCCCGGCTCGCCCATCGCAAAAATCCCTCGGCGGTTCAGCATCCTTGAATCGGATTTTGACCGCGCTGGAAAGGGGGAATTGTTCGAGG
>CANJYE010000067.1 GCA_947479055.1 Erythrobacteraceae bacterium | reverse complement strand
GGGGAACCACTCAAGGAGACATGGGTGGCCTAGGTTGTCTAATGCAGGCCAGCGCCTGTTCGCCCGCCCCTTGCTGTCAGATGACCACAAAGTCGGTATAAGCGAGCGCGGGATGTGTGGTTGTTCCGAGCAGGGCGAGCTGGACGGCGGCGCCTACACCGGTGCCGTCAGCGTCATAATAGAGAGCGCCTGTGGTGGTGTTGTAGATCAGGCGGTCCGTCGCATCATGGGCAGCCGTTACGCCTGGGCACGCCCGCGCTTTCCTTTCCAAACAACAGGACATCATCGGCCGCAAAACCGAAATCGTAGATCGATTGACTGCTCTTCGTAGATAGCAACACCAGCCTTCGAGAACCAATAGCCGCCCTGAATGCGCCAAATCCGGCATGACGGACAACGGTGACATGATCGATATAATCCATGGCGGCCCGGCGTACTCGTCGATCATCCCATTCGAACCCCATGGGCTCGATAAGGTCCACGGTCGCCCCCAAACAGGCACCGAGGCGCAAAATGGCGCCGACATTTCCAGCGATCTCAGGTTCGAACAGGGCAATGCGCATGTTTGGCTGATTGGCGCCGGCAGGCGAGCCATGCAAGTCTGAGCAGCTTATTCTTATCTCTTCATGCGGTCGCACTGTCGTTATGTGGCTACAGTCGCGTCGGTCGCCGACCTCAGCGGAGGCGTACGCCTTCCGGCGAGCAAGGCCCCGCTTCCACATCACGCGATCGTTGTGGAGTGGACCTCGTTAGCGCCATAGTCCGGTACGTCATCATTCCAGCGCACGGAACCGGCCGGACGATCCAGCAGGCGGCGGGCCTTGATCTTGCCATCCATCGTCATTTCGACGATTTGCACCTGCAGTTGACGTTCTGCCTCGGTTTCGCGGTTACGGTTCCTGCGGAAATCGTCCCAGGTGGCGTGCTGGTATCGCTCGAGCCAGATCGCCGGATCGTGCAGATCACGGGCCAGCATCCATGATTGCGCGCCATTGCGTCGCTTCATGCGCCCGAGTTCTTCCATCAACCGGTAGAATTCGCGCGCCCGTGCCGGTTCGATCCGATATTCGATTTCCAGCGTGATCGGCCCGCTGCGCCCGGTAATGGCCAGGGTAATCTCGGGATCGGGGCGCATCTCGGCCGGGGTGCTCGGCTGGCCATCATCGCGGGTCAGCGGACGAGCGAGGCTCAGCAACAGAAAGACCGCCATCGCGCTGGCTGAGCATATCAGCGAGGTTTGCAGGTTCGTCTGAGATGCAATCTCGCCCCACGTCCAGCTGCCAAGGGCCAAACCGCCCGCGACTGTCGTCTGGAACATGCCGAGCGCCCGCGCTGTCACCCAACGCGGCGCACCGGTTTGGACCAGCACGTTCAGCAATGTGGCCACGATCATCCAGCCCATCCCTGCAAAGCCCAGCATGACGACGGTGAACCAGGCGCGATCGCTTACGCTGGCGCTGACAATGACGACGGCGATGATGACCATGCAACTGCGGATGATCACTTCCGGTTCGAAACGTGCCTGCATGCGGGACACAATCAGGGCGCCAATGACTGAACCCACACCGAAGCCGGCCAGCAGCAGGCCGTAAAGCTGGGGACCGCCGCCGAGAATGTCGCGCGCTATGAGCGGCATCAGCGCGTAAAGGGAAGCCAGCGCGAAAGCGGCCGTGAAGCCGCGCGCCAGGATGCGCATCAAGCGCGGGGAATGGTATGCGAAACGAACCCCGGCCATGATCGCCGCACGAAGCTTTTCAGGTGGCAGCCGGGAAACTTCCTGCTCACGGCGCCAGCACAACAGGGCCACGAACAAGGGAAGGTAGAGCACCACAGTCGCGCCGAAGGTTGCAACAACGCCGACTGCGGCCACCAGCACGCCGCCGATTGCGGGCCCTATGCTGCGCGCAATATTGAAGCTGATACCGTTTAGCGCAATCGCAGCAGACAGCATCTTCGGCGATACCTGCTCGCTGACCGATGACTGCCAGGCCGGGCTGAACAGGGCCAGGCCCATGCCAACGATGAAGCAGAGGATGAGAAGCAACGCCGGCGTGGCAAGATGAAGATGGCTGAGAACAGCCAATCCGATTGCCCCGATGACCGGAAACACGAGCGCAAATATGCTCACCTTGCGCCGATCGGCGATGTCCGCCAGCGCCCCGGCAAACAGCGAAAAGACCATGAATGGCGACATGATGGCCGTCTGCACCAGAGCCACCATCGTCGGATTGGTGCTCAGCTTTGTCATTTGCCAGGCGGCGGCCACGCCAATGATCAGCGGGGCAAAATTGGACAACAGGCTGGACACCCAGATCCGGCGGAAAATGGGCACCGTCAGCGGCGCGACAAGCCTGTTCTCGCCGAAGCCGACTTCTGTCCCTTCTGCCGAGTATCCGTTCTCTTCGCGATGCTCCGCCATTCCTGAACGGATAACGCGATATGATCGAATGGCAAGATGCCCGCGGCCACCACGGCGAGATCTCAGGACAGGAGTGGGGGTGCTACTCGCAGAGTCTGGTCTTGCCTACGCGGCACAAACCGGAGCCAGCGGGCACTTTCCGACCCAAGAGGCCGACCCATGAGGCCGGCCCATGAGAATTAGCGGTCTGACACACCCATCCGACCGGATCCTTTTCCCGACCCGGCCGGACCTTATCAATAGCCGTAGCGGATACCGGCCCAGACAGTGCGAGGCGCGCCGAGATCCATCGAGGGGAAGCCCAGCAGCACGCTCTGGTTGCGGGTGACGATCTTCTTGTCGAACAGGTTCTCCCCGCGCAGCACCAGCGAAAACTTGTCGATCAGCGGCACCTGCGCAAAGGCATCGAGCGTGGTCGCAGTGCCCAGCGTATCGATCTGGAGGTCATCCTCAAATTGAGCGCCGATATGCCGCAGGGTCGCTGCCACCAGCCAGTGTTCACGCGGGCGATAGCTCAGCGTACCGCTCAGTGCCCATTTCGGGGTCTGGGCCGGGCGCAGACCGTCAAGTCCGAGGGCGAGACCAGAGCCTTTCACCTTGGCGTCGGTATATGCGAGCGATCCGTTGAAGCTGACCTTGCCCAGCTTGATCCCGGCGCCGAATTCAATGCCCTTGGCCCGGATCGCATCGACATTCTGGCGTTCTCGGTCACCCGCCTTCGAGACCGCGCCCGATGCCAGCACAACGCCGGCAGGCAAGGTGACATTGGCAATCGCGCCCTTCACCTTGTTATCGAAGGCCGTCAGCGCGAAATCGATCCCCCCACGCGGGCTGTATTCGACGCCAGCCTCATAACCGCGCAGCTTCTCGACATTAAGCGAGGGATTGGCATAGGTGGTGATCGGGAACACCGTGAACGGACGGTAGAGTTCGTTCAGCGTAGGCAGGCGCAATCCGGTGTAGGCCGCACCGCGCAGGCGCAGGCCCTCGCTGAGATTGGCAACGATGCCGCCCCGGAAGGTCGGTTCCCAATCCGACCGCTTGGCGTAGCTGTTGGCGCGATTGAATGCGGAGTTGCTCTGCTCGAAGAAGCCGCTGCGGATCGAGTAGCGATCCAGCCGCGCGCCGGCGGTCAGGATAACCGGGCCGAGCGTCCAGTCGTCCTCGAGGTAGAACCCGAGATCAGTATTGGTCCCGCCCGCCACGCGATCGGCCGTCACACTGCCGCTGACGGCGCTGTAGGCGGTTTCTTCCATCCGACCGTGCGAGCGGCGGAAGTCGGTACCGAAGCGAAGCACGTGATCCTCGCCCAGCGGTGGCCGGATCTCGATCTTGCCACCGAGGCCAGAAGACGGCGTGTTGTGCTGGTCAAGCGTCTTGGTGAAAGAGGAGGAACTGATCACAATGTTGGAGAAATTGCGCCATTGGCCATAGCCCAGAATGTCGAACTTCCACTTGCCCCGGCCGACGATCCGGAGCGAGGCGTCTTGTCCCTTGCTGGTGCTATCGGCGCCCTTGAAACGCAAGGTCCGCTGGTCATTAAAGAACAGCGCGCGGGCCTGCAGCTCGATGTCCGGGCCGAGCGGCTGCACCACCCGTCCGCCGATCGACCAGCTTTCATTCTTCGCCCGGGCGGTGGCGGGCACGCGTTGGTCCTTGGGTGTGGTATAAAAGCCCTTGCCGCGATCCCACCTGCCCGTGAGCACTGCAAAGCCGTTGCCCAGCTTCGGAGCGAGCGTAGCGCTTGTTTCAGTCTCGCCGCGATTGTTAACCAGCACGCCGCCGCTGATCAGGCCGAGCGTTTTGGCATCGGCGCTTTCCAGCTCGATCGTGCCCGCGACCGCACCAGAACCGAATGCGCCCGAACCGCCGCCGCGCGTTACGCGGATCGAATCCAGCCGGTCCGGTACCAGCGCGCTGTAGGGGATGTAGCCGAAAAACGGATCGGCCATCGGGACGCCATCGAGCACCATCAACGCACGGGATGAAGCATTGCCGCCAAGCGCGCGCAGCGTCACACCCTGCGCAGAGGGATTGGAAGAACGGCTGTCCGAGCGGCGGAACTGCTGGAACCCGGCGACGGATGACAGTACATCCTCGATCCGGCCGGATCCACTGGCGACGATGCGTTCCCGGTCCAGCACCTGCACATCATAGGCGGGTGTGGCCGGCGTGACCGGCAATCCCTTGCCTGTTACGATGATCTGCGGGCTTTCACCGCTGGCCGCCTCGGCCAGGGCAGGCCCGGACAGCAGAAGGGATGCCCCGAGGGCGGCAATCGTTGGAATGTTGGACATGGCAATCCCGTCGGTCGTCAGAGTCGAATTCTGGCGGCCGCCTTAGACCCGTCCGCTGCCTGCGTCATCCAACATTCCCTTGGCGGCTGCGAAAAATGCGTTAAGCGCAAGCCGCGTTGCAGTGGGGAGATAGATGTGCCGCAATTGTGCACTCTGAGCGTGTCCTGCCCGGATCGTCCGGGCCTCGTCGCCCGGGTCGCCGGGTTCCTCGCCGAGCGAGGCTGCAATATTGTCGATGCCCAGCAATTCAACGATTCCGGGACCGAACGCTTCTTCATGCGGGTACAATTCAGCCTCGCTGACCGGCCGTTCGAGGCGATCAGGGGCCAGTTCGCCTTCATTGGCGAAGAACTCGGCCTGGCATGGAAGATGCGGCTCTCGGCCGAGCGGATGAAGGTGCTGGTGATGGTCAGCAAGTTTGACCACTGCCTCGATGATCTGCTCTATCGCAACCGGATCGGCGAACTGGACATGGACGTGGCGGGGATCATCTCCAACCACCCCAAGGAAGCGCTGAACACCGCGCTGATCGGCGAGGTGCCCTATTTCCACCTGCCGGTTACGAAGGACACCAAGGCGCAGCAGGAAGCGCAGGTCCGCGCCATCATCGAACAGACCGGGGCCGAACTGGTGGTGCTGGCGCGCTACATGCAGATCCTGTCGGACGAGTTCTCGGCCTGGCTGGCCGGACGCTGCATCAATATCCACCACAGCTTCCTGCCCGGCTTCAAGGGCGCCAAGCCCTATCATCAGGCGCATGAGCGCGGGGTCAAGATGATCGGCGCGACCGCCCATTACGTCACCGCCGATCTCGACGAAGGCCCGATCATCGCCCAGGAAGTCGTCACAATCACCCATGCCGACACGCCCGAGATGCTGGTCGCCAAGGGCCGCGATATCGAGCGGCGCGTGCTGGCCCATGCCGTGCGTGCCCATATCGAAGACCGGGTGTTCCTTAATGGTCGCCGCACGGTGGTGTTTTCGGGGTGAGCACGGTGGTTGCCTGTGATGTCGATGTGCTGATCGTCGGCGCCGGGATTTCGGGCATCAGCATGGCGGCCCACATGGGCGTGCACTGCCCGGACCAAAGTTACGCGATCATTGAACGGCGCGAGAGGTTGGGCGGCACCTGGGACCTGTTCCGCTATCCCGGCGTCCGTTCGGACAGCGACATGTATTCGCTCGGCTTCGGCTTCGAGCCCTGGACCGATGCCGATGCCATCGCCGGGGGCGACAAGATCCTCGCCTATCTCGACCGGGTGGTCGACAGCCGCGGGATCCGCCCGCACATCCACTTCGCCACCCGCGTTATCGCCGCCGATTTCCGCGAAGCGGAAGCTTGCTGGCATGTGACGCTGGAAGACGCCGCAGGTCGGCACACGATGGCCGCCCGCTTCCTCTACCTCGGTTCCGGCTATTACGATTATGACGAGCCACATGATGCCGGTTTCGCAGGGATGGAGCAATTCGGCGGCACCATCCTCCACCCGCAATTCTGGCCGGATGCACTCGATTACGCCGGAAAGAAGGTCGTCGTGATCGGTTCCGGCGCGACGGCTGTCACGCTGGTTCCAGCCATGGCGAAGGAGGCTGCGCATGTCACCATGCTCCAGCGCACGCCCACCTGGATGATTGCCCAGCCCGCCCGCGACTGGCTGGCCCGCACGCTGCAGGCGGTGCTGCCCGCCAAGCTGGCCTACCGGCTGATCCGGGCAAAGAATGTCTGGTTCAACGCCTTCATCTTCAACAGCGCGCGCAGGGCTCCCGGCCGGATGGCGCGGCTCCTGACCAGAGCGGCGAAGAAGGCGCTCGGGGATCATTACAACGAACGCGACTGGCTGCCGCCTTATGGCCCGTGGGAGCAGCGGTTGTGCCTCGTCCCCGACGGCGATTTCTTTGACGCGATCAAGGCCGGCAAGGCATCGATTGTCACCGGCATGATCGAGCATTTCGAACAGACCGGCATCCGCCTGTCATCGGGCCAGCATCTCGACGCCGATGTGGTGGTCACCGCCACCGGGCTTAAGTTGGCCATCGCCGGAAGGGTCCAGGTCACCATCGACGGGATCAGGGTCAACTGGCGCAAGCAGTTCTATTACCGTAGCTGCATGTTCTCCAACGTGCCGAACCTTGCAGTCGTGTTCGGCTATCTCAACGCCAGCTGGACCCTGCGCGCCGATGCCACCGCACGCTATGTCTGCGCTGTACTCAATTGCATGGGCGGCAAAGGTGCGGATATAGCCCGCCCCGTCCTGCCCGCCGGCCACGCGCTGGAGGAGGACAATGTCTATGCCTTCTCCTCGGGCTATATCCAGCGCGCGCTGCCGCTGATGCCGAAAAGCGCAAGGTCCCTGCCCTGGCGGCTGAACCAGGATTATCGCGAGGATTGCCGCGACTTTCGCACCCGCCCAGTCGATGATGGCGTGCTGCGGTTCGAAAAGGTGCATGCGGTTGAAATGGCCGATTGGCAAAGCGCCGCGAATTGACCTATTCCAGCGCCATGAGCACGTCGGAACGCATCTGGACCGCAGCCCTCGTCGTCATCGGCGACGAGATCCTGTCGGGCCGCACCCATGACAAGAACATCGCCCAGATCGCGAGCTGGCTGGAAGTGCAGGGCATCCGCCTGCGCGAAGTGCGGGTGGTGCCGGACCTGGAGGACGCGATCATCGGCGCAGTCGATGCGCTGCGCGTCGGCCATGATTATCTCTTCACCACGGGCGGCATCGGTCCGACCCATGATGACATCACGGTCGATGCGGTAGCCAAGGCCATGGGCGTTCCGGTGGTGATCCACCCCGAGGCGCGGGCGATGCTGGAAGGCTATTACGCCACGCGCGGCGGGCTCAACGAGGGGCGACTGCGGATGGCGCGCGTGCCGGAAGGGGCGGACCTCATCCCCAACCGCATGTCGGGCGCGCCCGGCATCCAGCTCGGCAATGTCTACATGATGGCGGGCGTTCCGCACATCACCGCCGGGATGCTCGACGCGCTGACCGGCAGCCTCGAAGGCGGCGCGCCGCTGATCAGCGAGACGATCGGCTGCTGGGTGCCGGAAAGCGAAGTGGCCGTTCTGCTGCGCGAAACCGAACAGGCCCATGAAGCCTGCCAGATCGGCAGCTATCCCTTCTTCCGCGAAGGCAAGGTCGGGGCGAACTTCGTCATCCGCTCGACCGACCCCGTGGCGCTGGCGCAATGCGCCGCCGTGCTGGAAGAAGGGCTCCGCAATCTCGGCCGGGAAACCACACCCGGGGGCATCTGACCGCCTCATCACCCCTTACCTGAGATCACCATTCGCAGACCGGCCGGAACAGGCGCGGCGCAGCAATCGAGAAGGATGCAACTGACCCATGAGCACCACCACCCGCCGCGCCCGGCTGATCCGAAACAGCCTGATTGGCAGCGCGCTGTTGCTGGCCGCCGCCCCGGTGCTGATCGCCGCGCCCGGCGATGACAACGCGCTTGGTCGCAAGACCTATCAGGACAATTGTGCCAGTTGCCATGGCGACACATTCAGCGGCGCGTTCGGTCCGCCGCTGAGCGGCCCCGACTTTGTCTCCAAGTGGGATGCGCAATCGCCCCAGGCCTTTGCCGAACATGTCCGCACCATGCCGCCGGTAGCGCCCAACAGCCTTTCGCCCGAAACCTATGCCGCCGTGATCGAACTGATCCGCAGCACCAACGGCCTGCCGAAGGATACCGGATCGGCCGATGTACCGGGCACGCTTCAGGGAGCGTCAGCCCCGGACAAGTACAATGTCACGGTGGTCGCGCCCGATCTTGGGGACAAGGCTTTCAAGGCCAACGCCGAACGCCTGCGGTCACTGGCGACTAAGCTGCCGCCAGTGACCGACGCGATGCTCCACAGCCCTGATGCCGGGAACTGGCTGAGCTGGCGCCGCACCCAGGATTCGTACGGTTTCAGTCCGCTCGACCAGATCAACAAGGACAATGCCGGGCAACTTACGCTGGCCTGGGCCCTGCCGCTCGGGCCGGGCAGCGATGCCATCGCTCCGCTGGCCTATGACGGGGTGATGTTCATCAATTCCAGCGGCACCGTCCGGGCGCTCGATGCCCAGACCGGCGACGAGATATGGAAGTTCGACCGGCCCGCCACCACGACCCGCGTGCCGCTGACCCAGCCGCGCGGGATCGCGCTCTATGGCGGTGCGGTCTATGCTCCCACCATCGACAACCACGTCATCGCGCTCGACATGCACTCCGGCAAGATGCTGTGGGACCAGCCGATCGCCGGCCCCGAAGGCCGCCTCGAGACCACCGCCGCCCCGCTGGCGGTCAGAGGCAAGATCATCCAGGGCATGGCCGGCTGCCAGGGCGACACCTTCGTCGGCGGCTGCTACATCGTCGCGCTCGACGCAGCCACCGGCAAGGAGGCCTGGCGCTTCCACACCATCGCCCGGCCGGGCGAGCCGGGGGGTGACAGCTGGAACGGTGCCCCGCTGGAACAGCGCTTTGGCGGTTCGGTGTGGACCGCGCCGAGCTATGATGCGGACCTCAACCTGCTCTACTTCGGCACCGCGCAAACCTACAACATCTCCCCGCTGACCCGGACGGGCGGGCCGACCAAGCCCGGATCGAAGGACGCGCTCTACACCAATTCGACGCTGGCGATCGATCCCGACACCGGCAAGCTGGCCTGGTCCTTCCAGCACTTCCCCGGCGACATCTGGGATCTCGACTGGTCGTTCGAGCAGACGCTGGTCCCGCTGAACGGCAAGAAGGCGGTGGTGACAATCGGCAAGCTCGGCATCGTCGAAGCGGTCGATGCCAAGACCGGGCGCTATCTCTGGTCCAAGGACCTCGGCCTCCAGAACCTCGTGACGAAGATCGACCCGAAGACCGGGCGCAAGAGCTATGACCCGGCCCTGATCCCGGAGAAGGGTGTGCTCAAGCAGCTCTGCCCGAGCGCACTGGGTGTCCGCAACTGGCTCGCGACAGCGCTGGATCCTACCACCGGCCAGCTGTTCGTGCCGATGGTCGAAAGCTGCATGCAGATCGGCCTGCGCGACACCGGCAACAGCGGATCGGGCGAACTTCTGCTCAAGACCGTCGGTTTGCCCGGCAATGACGGCCAGTTCGGGCGGATCGCTGCATTCGATCTCAACAGCCACACGGTCACCTGGCAGAACCGCCGCCGCGCGGCCCAGGCCAGCGCCGCGCTCGCCACCGCCGGGGGCATCATGTTCGAAGGCTCGCTCGACCGCTGGTTCCGCGCGGTCGACAGCGCCACCGGCAAGACCCTGTGGCAGGCCCGGCTGGACGATTCACCGCATTCCTTCCCGATCAGCTTTGCTGCCGACGGCACCCAGTATGTCGCGGTGGTCACCGGTGGTGGCACCCCGCACGATTCGGTCTACCGCGGCTTCACCCCGGAATTCCAGACACCGGTCCGCCAGCGGACCTTGTGGGTGTTCAAGCTGGCAGGGAAGTAAACCGCGCGCCGGTTGCGATAGACTGGCGGGCAACAGGCACGGGAGAAGATCGATGGACCTCGGCATCAGGGGCCGCAAGGCGCTGGTTTGCGCGGCGAGCAGGGGATTGGGCCGGGCCTGTGCGGCGGCGCTGGCTGCCGATGGCGTGGAAGTGACGATCACCGGCCGCGATGCCGACAGCCTTGCCCGGACGGCGGATGAAATCGCCGCGGCCAGCGGCCAGCCGGTCGCCATCGTCCCCGGCGATATTGCCAGCGAGGAAGGCCGCGCCGCTGCGTTGGAGGCCTGTCCCGATGCCGACATCCTCGTTACCAATGCCGGCGGCCCGCCGCTGGCCCGCTTCGAAACCTTGCAGGACGCGGACTGGCACGCGGCGCTCGAAGCCAACATGCTCTCCCCGCTCGCGCTGATCCGCGCGCTTCAGCCCGGTATGCGGCAGCGCGGCTTCGGCCGGATCGTGGCCATCACCACCGCGCTGATCAAATCGCCCAGCGAATTGCTGTCGCTGTCGGTCGGCGCGCGGGCCGGGCTGACCGGGGCGATCTCCTGGCTGGCACGCGAAGGGGTGGTGGACAATGTCACGATCAACACGCTGATGCCGGAAATGATCTTCACCGACCGCATGCGCACCGGCTTTGCCGCCATGGCCGAACATGCGGGGCAAGACCCGGAAAGCTTCGTCGCCGATTTCCGCAATGCCCTGCCCGCCAGGCGGTTCGGCACCCCGGAGGAATTCGGCGCCTTCTGCGCTTTCCTGTGCAGCGCCCAGGCCGGCTACGTCACCAACCAGCATATCCTGGTGGATGGCGGGCATTATCAGGGGCTGTTCTGAGCGAGGCGCCCCTTCCCCCTCACGGATTGGACTGCCGCACTGCCAGATCGTTCGCTGCCCTGAAGCCGAAGACCGAAGCCGGGCCGATCGAGGCGCCTGCACCGGGGTAGCAATTGCCGAACACCGAGCCCGAGGCATTGCCGGCCGCGTAGAGGCCGGGGATCGGGCGGTCGTTGCCGTCCAGCACCCGCGCGTCGGTGTCGGCCTTGAGGCCGCCCTTGCTGCCGATGTCGCCCAGATAGATGCGGATGGCGTAATAGGGCGCCTTGTCGACCGCGCCGAGGCACGGGTTGGGCTTGACCGAAGGATCGCCGAAGGCCTGGTCGTAAGCATCGCCGCCGCGATCGAATTCGGGGTCCACCCCGCTCTTGGCATAAGCATTCATGTTCGCGACCGTCTGGGTCAGCTTGGCCGGATCTATCCCGATCTTTTCGGCCAGCTTGCCGATGGTTTCGGCCTTGAAGATGTAATTGTCCCACTGGTCGGGGGTGATCTTGCTGTCGGGCATGATCGCGGTGGGGAGATAGCCGCCGGCCGGATATTTCTGGCGGAAGGTCGCGTCGAAGATCATCCAGCACGGCGCGTTGGCGCCGGTTTTCAGGTGATCGTCCAGCATTGCGTTGCCGAAGCGGTCATAGGCGGTGGTCTCGTCCACGAAGCGATCGCCATTGCGGTTGACGCACAGGCTGTGCGGGCGGCCGACATCGAACACCGCCTGATGAGTCTCGTCATAGTTTGAGACGTTCTTCATCGGCATCGCCATGGTCGGGATCATCCAGGTGGTTTCGGTGAATTCGGTCGCCGCGCCCACTTCCATCGCCGCTTCCAGCGCCTCGCCCCAGCTGCCGTCCTCGGGCGTGCTGCTCCAGCGGTCGGTGCCGGGGACAGTCAGGAACTTGTCGCGCAGGCGCTGGTTCTTCTCGAACCCGCCGGCGCAGATCACCACCCCGCGCCGGGCCGAAACGGTGTAGCGGCGGCCGCCGTTGTTGGCTTCCACCCCCACCACCGCGCCATCGCGGGTGACGAGCTTGTCGACCGTGGTGCCGAGCCGGACCTCGATCCCGCGGCTGAACACCTGTTCGCTCAGCGCGCCGAGCAATGCGCCGCCCAGCGAGAGCCAGCGATCGCGCCGCGATTTGGTGCGGGCGGGCAGATCGACCCAGTAGCGGCCGATCACCTTGATTACCTGCATGATCCAGCCCGGCCCACGGCTGGCGATGGTGTTGGCCTCGTCGAAATCCATCGAATAGCGGTTGAACAGCTTGAAGCGGGTGAACTGTTCGCGCAGCAGATGGAACCGCTCGCCCAGCCGGTAGCCATCGACCTTGGGGTGGACAAGGCAGCGGTCCATCCGCGCGCCGGGGGCCTTCTGGAAATAATCGGGCCACAGCCGCGGCTGGAGCGCCACCCCGCTCTTGATCAGGTATTCGGCCATCAGCGCCACGGTATCGACAAAGGCTTCCTGCCGGTCGCGCCGGACCGGGCCTTCGGACACCGCATCGATATAGGCCAGCGCGGATTCGCGCGTGTCGTCAAAGCCGCCCTGCTTGTGCAGCGGCGCCCAGATCACCCCGCCCGAAGTGGCGGAAGTGCCGCCGAACTTGTGGGTCTTTTCCAGCACCAGCACCGACAGGCCCAGATCATGCGCGCGCATGGCGGTGACCATCCCGGCTGCGCCCGATCCCGCCACGATCACATCATATTCTTCGGCCATTGCAATTCCTCCCCCGGCTGATTGCGAGTTTGTTGGGGAGCCTAGGGTCAGGACTCATTGATCACAACCAGAAGATGACGGTAGCGGCGATTGCGATGGCGGACATGAAGGTGTGGGCGCAGCGATCATATCGGGTGTGAATGCGCCGCCAGTCCTTGATTTTGGCGAACAGGTTTTCGATCAAGTG
>CANJYE010000066.1 GCA_947479055.1 Erythrobacteraceae bacterium | reverse complement strand
TCTCCAACCGGGTCTTCACATCCCACGACAACATCATCGACCACTGCTGCGAGGCGTGGAACAAACTCATCGATCAGCCGTGGCGCATCATGACCATCGGACGCCGCAAATGGGCGCGTGGGTTGTAGTCAGTGCAGGTTGGTATGAGTAGGATGACGACAAGGTGACGGAATGGCACTGAAATTCAAGTCGGTATTGATTTTCTGACATTGGCAGGTGTTTGCACCCGCCCGGTGCCACGACATTCCGGTCTCTTGTGGTGCGCAACGCCTTGCCATTATAACCCGCTTCGGTTAGGGGCGCAGCCAATCTCGCCGGTCCTTGCAGGATTCGGCACCCGTGTTCATTGGTCAGGAAAGGCGTATCCCACCGGCGTGGGCAGTCGCCCGCAGCTGTTGAGGTAACGTAAGTTTATGCAAATTCTCGTCCGCGATAACAATGTCGACCAGGCCCTCCGCGCGCTCAAGAAGAAGCTGCAGCGCGAAGGCGTTTATCGCGAGATGAAGCTGCGCCGCCACTATGAGAAGCCCAGCGAAAAGCGCGCCCGTGAAAAGGCGGCGGCTATCCGCCGTGCCCGCAAGATGGATCGCAAGCGGATGGAACGCGACGGCTCTGCCAAGTGATGCGTTGAGCGGGGGCGGGTATCGACCCTCCCGCTTGATCCCCATTCGCCGATAAGCCATGAGGGCGCGAAAATCAGTTTCGCGCCCTTTTGCTGTCCTTTTCAGGGAAATTTTCCGATGACCGAGATCACCCGCGTTCCCCTCCAGCCGATCAAGAAGGGCTCGCTGCCGAAATTGTGGCTGGGCGTGGCAGCGCTCGCGCTGGCCGGTGCGGGCCTTGCCTGGTCGTCGCACGCCGGCGGCATCGCCGTGACAGAGATCGTTGCCGGCAAGGGCGCCAGTCCGACTGCGCACGACATGGTCTTCATCAATTATGTGGGCCGGCTTGCCGATGGCACCGAGTTCGATCGTTCACCTCCGATCAAATGGCCAGTGCAGGGCCTGCTTCCCGAAGGCGTGCCGATGGTTCCGGCCGAGACCATTCCCGGATTTGCCGAAGGGATGGTGAAGATGAAGAAGGGCGGCAAGTACACACTCGAAATTCCGGCCGACAAGGCCTATGGCGCTTCGCCCCCGCCGGGATCGAAGATTCCCCCCAATGCCGACCTCGTGTTCGAGATCGAAATGGTCGATTTCATGCCGCGCGAAGATGGTGAGCGGCGGATCCAGGTGTTGCAGCAGATGCTTCAGCGGCAGCAGCAGCCGGGCCCTGCCGGCCCGCCACCGATGCCGGGGCAGTAAGCCCGCCACCGTTCCTGTTCCAACCGCAACAAGAGGACACGCACATGTCCGTCGATAAGGCCACCGTGGCGAAGATCGCTTCGCTGGCGCGGATCAAGGTCAGCGATGCCGAGCTTGAGGCGATCGCGCCCGAGCTCAACCAGATTCTCGCCTGGGTGGAGCAGCTGGGCGAAGTGGACGTCACCGGGATCGAACCGATGACCGCCGTCATCCCCAACACGCTGCGCCTGCGCGACGATGTGGTCGATGCCGATCCGCTGACCGGCGGCGGGCGGGGCGATGCGGTGCTGGCCAACGCGCCGGCGGCCGAACACGGCTTCTTCGGCGTGCCCAAGGTGATCGAGTGATGACTGACCTTACCGAACTCACCGTCGCCGCCATCCGCACCGGTGTCGCAAGCGGCGATTTCACCGCGCGCGAAGTGGCGGAAGGCTTCAACGCCAATGTCGCGGGGGCGCAGAATGCGTTGAACGCCTTCATCGTCACCACGCCGGACAAGGCGCTGGCCGCCGCCGACGCGGTCGATGCCGACCGTGCCGCCGGCAAGGTGCTGGGCAAGCTCGCCGGCGTCCCCATCGGCATGAAGGACCTTTTCGCCACCCATGGCGTCCAGACCACGGCGGCCAGCCACATCCTCGAAGGGTTCAAGCCGCAGTATGAATCGACCGTGTCGCAGAAGCTGTGGGATGCGGGCGCCGGGATGCTGGGCAAATTGAACCTTGATCAGTTCGCGATGGGTTCCTCCAACGAGACCAGCTATTTCGGCAATGTCATTTCGCCGTGGCGCAGGAACGACGGCGGAAATGCGGCGCTCGCTCCCGGCGGCTCCTCCGGTGGTTCCAGCGCGGCGATCGCGGCGCGGCTGTGCCCGGCTGCGACCGGCACCGATACCGGCGGCTCGATCCGCCAGCCCGCCGCCTTCACCGGCATCTCGGGCATCAAGCCGACTTACGGCCGCTGCTCGCGCTGGGGCATCGTTGCCTTCGCCAGCAGCCTTGACCAGGCCGGGCCGATGGCGCGCGACGTGCGCGATTGTGCGATCATGCTGGAAGCGATGGCCGGGTTTGACCCGAAGGACGCTACCAGCCTCGACCTGCCGGTGCCCGCATGGGAAGCAGGCCTGTCTGCCGATCTTGCAGGTAAGACTGTCGGCATTCCGCGCGAATACCGCATGGACGGGATCGACGCCGATGTCGCCAGAAGCTGGGAAGACGGCATCGCCTGGCTGAAGGATGCGGGTGCGCAAGTGGTCGACATCAGCCTGCCGCACACGAAGTATGCGCTGCCCTGCTATTACATCATCGCTCCGGCCGAAGCCTCGTCCAACCTCGCCCGCTATGATGGCGTGCGCTATGGCTTGCGCGACCTGCCGGATGGCGCGGGCCTGCAGGACATGTACGCCGCCACCCGCGCGGCGGGCTTCGGGGCGGAGGTCAAGCGCCGCATCCTGATCGGCACCTATGTGCTGTCCGCCGGCTTCTATGACGCCTATTACACCCAGGCGCAGAAGGTCCGCACGCTGATCAGCCACGATTTCAAGAACGCCTTCACTGAATGCGACGTGATCCTCGCGCCGACCGCGCCTACGGCGGCCTTCGCGCTGGGCGAGAAATCGGGCGATCCGCTGGAGATGTACCTGAACGACGTGTTCTCCGTGCCGGCCTCGCTGGCCGGGCTTCCGGCGATGTCGGTTCCGGCGGGACTCAACCGAGAGGGATTGCCGCTGGGATTGCAGATCATCGGCAGGCCGTTTGACGAGCAGGGCGTGCTGAATGCCGGCCTGGCAATAGAGCAGCGGGCAGGGTTCGTGGCTAAGCCTGACATATGGTGGAAGTGATGACCAACTACCGCATCCAGGGCGCAACCGGCGAATGGGAGGTCGTGATCGGCCTCGAAGTCCATGCGCAAGTTACGTCAAACGCCAAGCTGTTTTCCGGCGCCGCCACCGCGTTCGGGGCGGAGCCGAATTCGCAGGTTTCCCTCGTCGATGCGGCCATGCCTGGGATGCTGCCGGTGCCCAATCGCGAATGCATCCGCCAGGCGGTGCGCACCGGCATGGCGATCGACGCACAGATCAACAAGTGGAGCCGGTTCGACCGGAAGAACTACTTCTACGCCGATTTGCCGCAGGGCTACCAGATCAGCCAGCTCTATCACCCGCTGGTGGGCGAGGGGCGCCTGGACATCATCCTTGACGACAAGGATCCGGAAAACACCAAGACCATCGGTATCGAACGCATCCATGTCGAACAGGATGCGGGCAAGCTGATGCATGACCAGCACCCGACCATGTCCTATGTCGACTTGAACCGCTCCGGCGTGGCGCTGATGGAAATCGTCAGCCGCCCGGACATGCGCAGCCCGGCCGAAGCGGGCGCCTATCTGCGCAAGCTGCGCGCGATCCTGCGCTATGTCGGATCATGCGACGGCAACATGGAAGAAGGTTCGATGCGGGCAGACGTTAATGTCTCCGTCCGCAAACCAGGCGAGCCGTTCGGCACCCGCACCGAAACCAAGAACGTCAATTCGGTCCGCTTCGTCATGGCCGTGGTCGAAGGGGAAGCCCGCCGCCAGGTCGATCTGATCGAGGACGGCGGCAAGGTGGTGCAGGAAACGCGGCTTTACGATCCCGACCGCAACGAAACACGCTCCATGCGCTCCAAGGAAGACGCGCATGATTATCGCTACTTCCCTGATCCGGACCTGCTGCCGCTGGTGCTGGAGGACGATTTCCTCGCGGATTGCCGCGCGAGCCTGCCGGAACTGCCCGATGCCAAGCGCCATCGCTATGAAACCGCGCTCGGCCTGTCCGCCTACAACGCCGGTGTCCTGACCGCCGAGGTCGAGACAGCGCGCTGGTTCGAAGCGCTGCTGGAGGAGAGCGCCGCGCGCCAGGGCAAGCCCGAGGGCGAAGTCGCCAAGCAGGCGGCCAACTGGCTGATGTCGGAATTGTTCGGTGCGCTCAACCGGCTGGGCAAGAGCCTTGAGACCTCACCGGTCAGCCCGGCGCAGGCTGCTGAATTGCTGGCGTTGGTGGGCGACGGCACGATTTCCGGCACCATCGCCAAGCAGGTGTTCGAAAAGATGCTGGAAACCGGTGACGGAGCGGGCGCGATTGTCGAGCGGGAAGGGCTGAAGCAGACTTCCGACACCGGCGCGATCGATGCCGCCATCGCGAAGATCCTCGCTGACAACGCCGACAAGGTCGAACAGTACAGGGGCGGCAAGGAAGCGCTGTTCGGCTTCTTCGTTGGCCAGACGATGAAAGCGATGGCTGGCAAGGCCAACCCGCAGCTGGTGAACGAGCTGCTGAAGAAGGCACTGGGCTGAGGCTGGCGGGGCTAATCAGGACAGTGCCGGGCTGACCGGACCAATCCATTGCTTCCGGCATCCTTATTGCTAACACGGCGTTACGTGGGATGGAGGGTGAGGTGATGGATAAATTCAGTTTGATGGCGCAACGTCGGCTGGTCCTGGCCGGACTTGCAGCGACATTCGCCACCTTGCCACTGGCCGGCACCGCACGGGCTGGCGGGCTGACCGATATCCTAGCCGACGCTTCCGATGCCGCGCTCGACAGATTGGCGAGGCCCGGCGCCTTTTATGATGACCCCGACATTCGCATCGGCCTGCCGCTGGTCGGCTCGCTCGGCGGCCTTGGCGGGCTGGGGGATCTTGGCGGGCTGGTGGGTGGCAACTCCGGGCTGCTCAAGGTCGGCAAGAAGCTGGGCCTGTTCGGCGGCATCACCCGCAAGCTCAACGATGCGGCGGGCGTGGCGGCTGGCGAGGCCAAGCCGATCTTCCGCGTCGCCATCGCCGATCTGTCGCTCAGGGACGTGCCGGGAATCATCAAGCACAAGGATGGCGGCAGCCACTATCTGCGGACCAGTGCGGGCGACGAACTGCACGGCAAGCTGCGCCCGCTGGTCGACAAGGCGCTCGGCGATCTGGGCGCGTTCACCGAACTGGACAATCTGACGAAAACAAACAGCCTGCTGGCTTCTGCCGGGCTTGGCCGCGACGGGCTGGGCAAGTCGGTGACCGATCAGGCGCTGGACGGGATATTCCAATATATCGGCCATGAGGAAGCGCGGCTGCGGGCCGATCCTCTGGGCAAGGCGGGCAAGCTGCTCAAGGGCGTTCTGGGGAATTGAACGGGCGCTTTTGGGCGACACCGGGGGGAGAGGATTGTTGAGGGACGTTGTTTTTGCTGGCGCGCTCATCTGGGCTGCCACATCGGGCATGGCGCATGCGCAAGCCATCAAGAACGAGCAACCGATGAAGCATTTCACCGATGCCGAGGTGGCCGCAGTCGCCATGCCGCGACTATCGTTCACTTCGACACCGGAAGTGGTCAAGGACTACGAGAAGTACTTCTATTTCCATCGCCCGGATACGAGCTTCGACCTCGCTTTTGCCGACATAACCGAATGTGACGCGCTGAGCAGTGGCATCAGCTATTATGCGGACAGTTCCGCCGCTGTTAACGGCGCGATGGCGCAATACGGCGTTGCCGCCGGAGCGATCGGCGGAGCAATCGGTTCCGCCTTTGCCGACCTGATTGCCGGCTCTGCAGAGCGAAGAAAAATCCGGCGAACCAATTGGCGCAACTGCATGGGGTTCAAGGGCTATAGCCGTTACGGCCTTGCCAAGGACCAATGGGAGGGATTCAATTTCGAGGAGGGCAACGGCCGCAAGCCCGAAGCGGAGCGCAATCGCGACCTCATGGTCCAGGCGCGCGTTGCCTCTGGTCCCAAGCCCGAACAGGAGGTCCTTGAACCATGAATTTCAATTACAAGGCATTTGCCTTCCTCGGGTTCGCTGTCTTTCTGCTATCGATCCCGGAAGCACGTGCGCAAATCATGTCGATGGAAGCTGCGCTTGAAGAGAAGGACCTCGTTGCCGGGTCAAAGAAGATCGATCCGGCCAAGGGATATATCTTCGTGCATGGCGAAACGCGCCAGATGGGAACCTTCCTGCGTCAACCCAACGACAAGGATCTCAAGGGCTATGAAGCTGACTGGCGTAAAGCGCTGGACAAGGCCAGGCGGCGGTATCCCTCGCAGATCGCAGTATGGCAGCAGAGCGTCGAGGTCGCCAAGAAGCTGAAACAGCCACCACCTTCCGCTCCTGCGGCTCCCACAGAGGAAACCTTTCGCATCGGCCCCATCGGTCCGCGGCTGACGACCGGATTTGGGCCGGAATACGTCTTCTCCAAGTCCAAGGATCCGGACTACTATAGCTACCTCGTGGAAGTGGAGCCGGGTACCTACAGCTATTATGGTCCGGTCAGCATAATTCCGCAGGGCTATTTCGGTACCTGTTACTGCATGGGAAGCGTCAAGTTTGAGGTGAAGGCGGGCGCCATCACGAACCTTGGCAATTTCCTGACAAGCGCGCCGCGGCTGGACGATCCTTCGGTCACCGGAAAATCTAAGCCGGGAGTGATGCGCATCGCCGGGGCGTTCAACGTGAACAAGGTCGATCCCTTGGGATCGCAAGCGCCGCTTGATTTCACTCTGCCGGCCTCGTTGAAAGGTTACCCTGCCCGGCAGCCAGAGTTTCATGGTTCCGGCAAGGTCGACAATTTCTTCGGTATCACCATCACCCGGATGCCGCCGATCCCTGGCATATTGGGATATGATCGAGACACGGTGATTGATCTGAACGTCGCGACTGCATCGCCAGACCCAGCCGCCCAGCCGGTTCAGGCCGTTGCGCCTGCGGAGCAGCCGAGCGGCGCCTGAGGTGGCGATAGCAGGCATTATCGAGGTGATGCTGAAAATTTGATCCATGTCCTTGTGTTGCCAATCGGCAACACTATCTCCCTTGCCATAGACAAGGTGAGGAACACCCGATGAATCTCGAGAAGTTTACCGACCGCGCCAAGGGCTTCCTGCAAGCTGCGCAGACGGTTGCCATTCGCATGAGCCACCAGCGCATCACGCCCGAGCATATCCTCAAGGCGCTGCTGGAAGATCCTGAAGGCATGGCCTCCGGGCTGATCCAGCGTGCCGGCGGCAATCCCGCCATCGCGGTGCAGGAACTGGACAAGGCGCTGGGCAAGATCGCGGGCGTGTCAGGTGGCGGGGCGCAGGCCGCGCCAGGACTCGACAATGATGCGGTCCGGGTGCTCGATCAGGCGGAGCAGATTGCCCAGAAATCGGGCGACAGCTATGTCACGGTGGAGCGTATCCTCGTCGCTCTGGCGCTGGCCACCACCACGGCGGCCGGGCAGGCGCTGAAGGCCGGAAATGCCACGCCGCAAGCACTGGAAGCAGCGATTACAGCGCTTCGCGGCGGCAAAAAGGCCGATACCGCCAGTGCCGAGGAGACCTATGAGGCGCTCGACAAATATGCCCGCGACCTGACCCAGGCGGCGCGCGACGGCAAGCTCGACCCGGTGATCGGCCGCGACGAGGAAATTCGCCGGACGATCCAGATTCTCGCCCGCCGGACCAAGAACAACCCGGCGCTGATCGGCGAACCGGGCGTCGGCAAGACCGCAATCGCGGAAGGCCTCGCGCTGCGCATCGCCAATGGCGACGTGCCCGACAGCCTCAAGGACCGCAAGCTTATGTCGCTCGACATGGGCAGCCTGATCGCCGGCGCAAAATATCGCGGCGAGTTCGAGGAACGGCTCAAGGCCGTGCTCGACGAAGTGAAGGGCGCGGAAGGGCAGATCATCCTGTTCATCGACGAGATGCATACGCTGATCGGCGCGGGCAAGGGCGAGGGCGCGATGGATGCCAGCAATCTGCTCAAACCTGCACTGGCGCGCGGCGAACTGCATTGCATCGGCGCGACCACGCTGGACGAATACCAGAAGCATGTCGAGAAGGACCCCGCGCTCCAGCGGCGGTTCCAGCCGGTGTTCGTGGGCGAACCGACCGTGGAGGATACGATCTCGATCCTGCGCGGCCTGAAGGACCGCTATGAGCTGCACCACGGCGTGCGGATCACCGATGGCGCGATCGTGGCGGCGGCGACGCTGTCCCACCGCTATATCGCCGATCGCTTCCTGCCCGACAAGGCAATCGACCTGATGGACGAGGCCGCCAGCCGCATCCGCATGGAAGTGGAAAGCAAGCCCGAGGAGATCGAGAATCTCGATCGACGGATCATCCAGTTAAAGATCGAGGAAATGGCGCTCGCCAAGGAGAGCGACCAGCCGTCGAAGGACCGGCTCGAAGCGCTGCGCGAGGAACTGGCCAATCTTGAACAGAAGTCGGCCGAACTGACCACCCGCTGGCAGAACGAGCGGGACAAGATTGCCGCCGAAGGCAAGATCAAGGAGCAGCTCGACGCCGCCCGGCTGGAACTGGAACAGGCCCAGCGCTCCGGCGATCTCGGCAAGGCCGGCGAACTGGCCTATGGCCGCATCCCCGAGCTGGAGAAGCAATTGGCCGAAGCGCAGGGGCAGTCGGAAAACGCGCTGCTGCGCGAGGAAGTGACGGCGGAAGACATCGCAGGGGTCGTCAGCAAGTGGACCGGCATTCCGGTCGACCGGATGATGGAAGGCGAGCGCGAGAAGCTCCTGAAGATGGAAGACACCATCGGCCAGCGGGTAATCGGGCAGAAGGATGCGGTGGAAGCGGTGTCAAAGGCCGTCCGCCGCGCACGTGCAGGTTTGCAGGATCCCAACCGTCCGCTCGGCAGCTTCCTGTTCCTCGGCCCGACCGGCGTTGGCAAGACCGAACTGACCAAGGCGCTGGCTGGCTTCCTGTTCGACGATGACACCGCGATGGTGCGCATCGACATGTCGGAATTCATGGAAAAGCACGCGGTATCCCGCCTGATCGGCGCGCCTCCGGGCTATGTCGGCTATGAGGAAGGCGGCGTGCTGACCGAGGCGGTGCGGCGGCGGCCCTATCAGGTTGTGCTGTTCGACGAGGTCGAGAAGGCGCATCACGATGTCTTCAACGTGCTGCTGCAGGTGCTGGACGATGGCCGCCTGACCGACGGGCAGGGCAGGGTTGTGGATTTCTCCAACACGCTGATAATCCTCACCAGCAACCTTGGCAGCCAGTATCTTGCCAATCTGGAAGAAGGGCAGGATGTGTCGGCAGTCGAGCCGCAGGTGATGGATGTGGTGCGCGGCCATTTCCGCCCCGAATTCCTCAACCGGCTGGATGAGATCATCCTGTTCCACCGACTGGGCTATGAACATATGGCGCCGATCGTCGATATCCAGGTCGGACGGGTGCAGAAGCTGCTGAAGGATCGCAAGATCACGCTTGAACTGACAGATGCCGCGCGGGCGTGGCTGGGCCGGGTGGGCTACGATCCGGTCTATGGCGCACGGCCGCTGAAACGGGCGGTACAGCGCTATGTCCAGGATCCTTTGGCCGAAAAGCTGCTCGCCGGACAGATTCCGGATGGCTCGACCGTGCATATCGAGGAAGGCGACGGGGCTCTGGCGATCGACGTCGCCTGAACGGAAAGTGTCCCTGGAACTCCGTTCCGGGGACACTTATCCATTCCGCGACCGCAATGGTGTCAGAATTGGAAGGTTGCTCCGACATAGAAGGAGCGGCCGATCGCATCATAGGAGTCGGCAGCGGTTTCCGTCCCGGGGATGTTCGATGCCCCGTTCTGATCGATCAGCGGTGGCTTCTTGTCCAACGCATTGTCCACGCCGGCATAGATCTCGAACGGACGATCCTTGCCAAGCTTCCAGCGCAGTTGGAAGTCATGGTAGGCATAGAACCCGACGTGATTCAGTCGCCGACCGAGCGCCGGCCCCTGGCTTGGCAGCGTGTCATAGATGCTGCTGAGAAAATTGGCTTTCCAGCTGAACTCAACCGGTCCCCATTCTACCACCGTCGTCAGATTGGCACGATGTTTGAAGCCTGCACCCAGGCGTCCGTCGCCGTCAAGCTGGCCGCGATTGTTCTCGATCGGCACGCCTGCCAGCGGCCTGAGCATGAGTTTATCGAGATAGGTGTAGGCGAGGTTCAATGTCAGGCGTGTGTCTTCGTCTACCCGGGTGGTGTAATTCATCGCCACATCGATGCCGGATGTCTTGATCGAGGCAGCATTGACCTGGAAATTGTCGACCTGGAAAACTGTGCCCGGCGTCCGGCTGCGCGGGTTGCCGATGGTATCGCGGACAATGAAGTTGCAGAAAGGCGAAGCACCGGCAGTGAGGACGCATTGCTCGATCTCCACCTCGCGCGGAACCAGCGTGATGGCATCCTTGATCGAGATGTTGAAGTAGTCGATCGACATCGAGAATCCGGGCAGGAACTCGGGCTGAAACACCGCGCCCAGGGTCAGCGTCTCGGCCTTTTCCTCATTCAGGTTGGGATTGCCGCCTTCGAAGCCTTCTATCGACTGCTGGTCGATATTGTCATCATACCGGAACGCTCCGTTGAGCGCGATTTGCTGGGCGATGCCCGGAATCGAACGGCAATAATCGTCGCCGGCATTGCTGCGGGTGGCAGTGACGCCGTCGCAGGGATCGGCCAGCGGACCGGGGAAGGTCTGGGCCCTGCCAGCATAGAGTTCGCTGATGTTGGGCGCCCGGCTGGCCTTTGAATAGACCCCGCGGAAGCGCAGGCTCTTGATCGGTGCGTATTCTGCGCCAAGCTTCCAGGTAAAGGTGCTGCCAATGGTGGAATATCTGGCGTATCGGGCCGCACCCTCGATGCCGAAGTAATAGGCCATGGGCTTGTCGGCGATCAGCGGAAGAACCGCTTCGGCATAGCCCTCGGTCACATGGTATTTGCCCACGGTGTTTTCGAAGGCATTTCCGAACGTATTACCCAGCTGGGTAGGCAGGTCATAGATCTCTGTGCTCTTTTCGCGGCGATGCTCGACGCCAAAGGCCAGACCGAGTGGTCCGGCGGCAAACATCGGCACGCTGCCGGAGAGATTGGCCGAGAAGACCTGCTGATCGACCTGCGCCCGGTAAGTGCTGAGCTGGCCGTTGTTCGTGATGTATTGGGCGGCACCGTCCGATACGGAATCGACGCCGAAGGGATTATAGGGCTTGCAACCATCGGCACGGGCCGCCGCATCCCGGCAGACCGTCTCGCCATCCAGGTTGATGGCATCGAGCGCATAGAAGAACCGGTCTCGCAGGGCCGTTTCGGACGAGGTCTTTTCGATCGTCCGACCTCGATTGAGGGAGACTTCCCAGTTCCAGTTGTTGTCAAAAGCCTTGAAATCGCCCTTGAGGCCCACGACCGCGCGCCAAAAGTCGCGGTTTGAACGGTTGGAGCGGTCGAAGACGCCGGCTTGTCGTTTGAAGAACGGAATCTCGGTGGCGCCCATTTCCACGGCGCGACTGCGAATTTCGTCGGGGATGAACGGGTTGTCGAGCGTCAGGCCGGCGTAAACATTCCCGTCCGGCATCAGAGCGTCGGTGTTGTCGGCCGGATAGGGTTCGAGCCGAGATCGGGCCTTGGTCTTGACGTAGCTGCCCTCGGCAAACAGCGTGACGGAATCGCTGAAGTCGAAATGCGCGTTGCCGCTGATGTTGTAGCGATCCACCGGAATAGAGATGTAGCGCTCGCCATTGCGATTGAAGCCATCGACGGCGCTATCGAAACCCTCTTTCAGATTGCCGGCCTGATCATAGGTGAACTGTGTCGAAAGGTCGCTGTCCTCTGTCGCATTGGGATCGTCCAGAAAGAAACGGCCTTGCGGCGCATAACCGCTTCGGAACGGATTGTCCTCCGCGGAGATCGTGCGGTTCTTCGAACGCAGGCCCTTGTCGCGATCGTAGGAAGCGAACAGCGTGATATTGCCCGCACCGTCGGCGAAATTGCTACCGAACGTGCCACTGATCATCTCGCGCCCGTTATCGCCTTTCGTGGTCTTTCCGGCCTGAGCGCGCAGGCGAACGCCCTCGAAATCGTCCTTGAGGATGAAATTGACGACACCGGCGATCGCTTCCGAGCCATAGACTGCGGATGCGCCGCCGGTCACCACTTCGATCCTGTCGATCAGGTCGGTCGGAATGACGTTGACATCGACCGTGCTGTCACCCCCAAGTCCTGCCACGATCCGGCGACCGTTCTGGAGGATGATCGTCCGGCTGGTCTGGAGGTTGCGCAGGTTGATCGACGAAAGGCCGTTTGCGGTGGTGTTGAAATTCGCATTGGTCCGCGTGTCGCCGGTGCCGATCGAAGGAAGCTCGTTCAGAATGTCGGCGACGTTGGCGGATGCCTGTCGCTGGATGGTGTCATTCGAAACAACCGAGACAGGCACGCTTGCCTGCAGTTCGGGCCGGTAAATTCGGGATCCAGTTACGATGATTTCGACATCGCTTTTTGTTTCCGGTGCAGTGCCACGAGGCGCAGGCGCTTCTTGGGCCAAGGCTGGGCCTGTGATGATCAGTGCAGCCAGCGAAGCAGTCGAGAACAGCTTGGCGAGAGGGAGATGGGACACGATGTGGCTCTCCTTGCATGGTCAATGATGACACAGAGAATGTCGAAATTGAAAAATCTCCAAAAGGTTTCGCACTTGCAGGATAACTTTCAGAAACCGGCCCTCCGGTTCAGGCAGCATTAATTATCGTAAAACAGTATCTTATACCAAACTGCGCTGTGGGTGACTCACATGGGGGGATTCCCTGTCGGCTGAAAGTCTGAATCTATGAGGTTGTGCTTTGGAGGGCGCGATCATGGGTTCAGCGA
>CANJYE010000065.1 GCA_947479055.1 Erythrobacteraceae bacterium | reverse complement strand
CCAGCCGCAGCATCCCCGAGCGCGGCCCCCCATCACCGCTTCCTGACCACAATCCCGGACTTCGCCCGGTCCCAGGTCGTCGCCGTCACGCCTTTCTGCCGCAGTTCGAACTTCAGCACGCGGCCCGAGGCGTTGCGGGGCAGTTCGGGGACGAAGGCGATGAAGCGCGGCACCGCGAAGAACGGCAGCCGCTCGATCGACCACAGACAGAGCTCTTCCGCTTCCAGCGCCATACCCTCGCGCCGGACGACCGAAATCATCACCTCGTCTTCCGACTTTTCGGAAGGCACGGCGTGCGCCGCGACATCGGCCACGGCGGGATGCGCGCGGAAGGTCATTTCCATCTCGTGGCTGGAGATATTCTCGCCGCCCCGGCGCAGGCTGTCCTTGGCCCGGTCGACGAAGTGGAAGAAGCCTTCCGCGTCGAACCGCCCGAGATCGCCGGTGTGGAACCACAGATTGCGCCATGCCTCCAGCGTGGCCTGCGGCCTTTGCCAATAGCCCATGAAGATCGTGTCGGGGTGGACCGGGCGGACCACCAGCTGCCCGACCTCGCCCGGCGGGAGCACCCGGTCCCGCTCGTCCACCACCTCGACGCAGAATTCGTCGAAGCGGCGGCCGGATGCGCCATCGGGCGCGGGCTGGGTGACATGGCTGATCGTCATCGGGGTGGCCTCGGTCATGCCGAAACCCATCGCCCCGGCATGGCGCACGCCGAAGCGGGTTTTCCACTTGTCGATCAGCGCGTGCGAGAACGGCACCCCCACCACTGCCCGCAACTGCCCATGGCAGCGCAGCGAATGTTCGTTGTCGGGCGCTTCGGCCACAAGCACCAGCATCACGCTGATCACCAGCGCGACACTTGCGCCGCTGCGTTCGATATCGACCCAGAATTGCGACAGCGAGAATTGCGGCGCGATGGCCGCGCGGGCGCCAAGCTGGATGCAGCCGACCAGAAACCCGGCCGCGCCCATGTGGAACAGCGGCATCGGGGTCCAGAAGATGTCGTCGTGATGGATATCGGCGTTGGTCGCCATCAGCCAGCCGGTGTTGCACAAATGGTTATGGCTGATCATGCAGCCCTTGGACGGGCCGGTGGTGCCGGAAGTATAGAGCACCACCGCCAGTTCGGACGGGGCAGTCTCGACCGAAACGGGGGTGGCGTCGGCCCCCAGCAGTTCCTCCAGCGGATGGAAGGCAAGGCGCGAGCCACCGGTCGCCCCGCCCTCGCCGCGCACCACGCAGCTGGTCGTGGCCGGGATGCCATCCTCCACCGCCACGATCCGTTCGGCGTAATGGGCTTCGCTGACGATCAGGCAGGCACCCGCATCGGCGATCTGGTGGCGCAGGAATTCACCGCGCAGCGCGGTGTTGAGCGGCACCGAAACCGCGCCCAGCCGGGCGATGGCGAACAGCAGGAAAACTTGCAGCGGGCTGTTGTCCAGCAGCGAGCAGACCCGGTCGTGCCGCTTCACCCCCAGCGCAGCGAGGCCGTTGGCCAGCCGGTTCGACAGCTCGTCCAGCTGGCGATAAGTGAAGGTCTCGCCGGAAAAATCGAGGCCGATCTTGTCACCCCATTGCGCCACGGCAGTGCGCAGCACTTCGTTAAGCGTGGTTTGCTGCCGCATGGTTCCTGTCCGCTCCCCTGATCGGTCGCACCAGGGCCAGGCTGGTGCCTGCCCGCGCGCGTCTGGCCGGACCTATCCCGGAATCCGGCTGTCAGGCAAGGGGCCGGTCAGTGCCGCCGCTTTGCCTTCGCGCGGTGGTCCTGAAAGCCGCGCAGCACCTCGCGCATCCGCTTCAATGCCTCGCGCCGGGCCTTTGCGCTTTCGATCGCGTGCAGTTCGCGCTTCAGGCTGGTGGCGAAGGCGGCGTAATCGTTCTGCCAGTCCTCGCCGATCGCCTCGTGCAGTTCGGGCCGCCCGGTGGCAAGCCGCTGGCCCGGCGCGCCCGGCGGCAGGGCATAGCGTTCGCCGATCTGCGGCACGATGATCGTGCCCACCTTGCCGTTCGCCTGCACCAGCCGCCGCAGCGCTTCGGTCGATTCCGTTTCGCCATGGTCGAGGAACAGGCTGCCGGCGATCGGATCGCGCGCGGCTATCCAGTTGCGCAGGTCCGTCTGGTCGCCATGGGCCGAATAGCTTTCGATCGCGCGGATCTGCGCCCGCACCGCCACGTCATGCCCGGAAATGCGCACCCGGCTGGCCCCGTCGCGGATGGTCCGGCCAAGCGTTCCCGCCGCCTGGAAGCCGACGAACAGCACGGTCGATTCGCGCCGGCAGAGATTGTGCAGCAGATGGTGCCTGATCCGCCCCGCCTCGCACATGCCGGAAGCCGCCAGAATGATCGCGCCAGAGATGGAGTTCAGCCGCATCGATTCATCGGGGCTGGCGACATAGTGGAATGAGGGATGCTCGAAGATCTTGCCGGAACCGAGATCCTCCAGCTCGCTGGCGTGCTGGGCGAACACCTTGGTCGCGCGGCTGGCCAGCGGGGAATCGATGAACACCTGCGGATTGGGCAGGCGCCCGGCGTTGCTGAGGCTGGCGATATCGAGCAGCAGTTCCTGCGTGCGTTCCAGCGCGAAGACCGGAATGACCAGATTGCCGCCCCGCGCCAGCGCCCCGACGATCTCCGCCTCCAGCAGCTTGCGCCGCTGCTCAATCGTCAGCTCCTCGCGGATGCGGTCGCCATAGGTGCTTTCGCAGACGACATGGTCGAAACCGGCCGGGGCTTCGGGATCGGGATGAAAGGCCTTGTATTCAGGGCCAATATCGCCGGAAAACAGCATCCGCACGCCCCCCGCCTCGACTTCGATCGAAGCGGAGCCGAGGATGTGCCCGGCATTCCAGAAACGGGCGCGGATGCCCTCGCCCAGCTCGATCCAGTGCTTGAGATCGACGATCCGCGCCTGGGCATGGGCGGCCAGCGCATCGGCTTCGGTATAGATCGGCTCGACCGGATGCTCATCCGCTCGATCCTTGCGCCGGTTGCGGCGCAGCGCCTCGCTTTCCTGGATGCGGCCGGCATCGGGCAGCATGTGATACAAGAGGTCGCGCGTGGCGGGCGTGCACCAGATCGGCCCGCTGAACCCTTCCGCCACCAGCTTGGGCAGCAGCCCGCTGTGGTCGATATGGGCATGGGTCAGGAGGACGGCTGCAATCTTGCGCGCGTCGAAAGCGAAGGGTTCCCGGTTCAGCACTTCCAGCGTCCGGCTGCCCTGGAACAGCCCGCAGTCGATCAGGATCGTCTGGCCGCCATGGCGCAGTTCCATGCAGGATCCGGTGACGGTGCCAGCCGCCCCGTGGAACAATATCTCGGGATGCCCGGCCATTGTCTGTCCTCTCTCTCCCGCCTCTTGTCAGGCGCGGGCTGTTGTCACGCGCAGTTGACGCAGCGCGTAGCCGCCGGGAGCGCTTTCAACCGCCCTTCGGCAATCTCCTCGCCACAGGCGGTGCACGTGCCGTAGCTGCCATCCGCGATCCGGGCCAGCGCCGCCCTGATCTGGGCGATTTCGTGGCGGATCACGTCATCGATCCCGGCCAGCGCCTCGTCATCGGCGAGATCGATCGCCTGTTCGGCGGAATCGGCTTCGAGCGGATGGCGCAGATCGTCCTCGATATCCTCGGCGCGGTGGGTCAGCTCGTCAAGGCGGGCAGTAAGGGTGGCGGCAACGGTATCGGTATCGATCATGGCGTCGGTCCAATGGTCAGGATGGCTGGCAGGATAACCCCGCCACGATCCTTTTTCCTACATCTGATTGCTGCCGCCATTGACGGCAATCAATCCTGCCCGGAAATTGCGCTGCGGAAGCGTTCCACCAGCGCGGCTGCGGCGGCGGTGACATCGGCCCAGGTTTCGACAAAGCCGGCCTCGTCGCCGAAATAGGGATCGGCCACCGATTGCCCTTCGCGCCCGGCCACCATGTCGAGCAGCAGCGCGATCTCGCTCTTCACCCGTTGTGGCGCGATCAGGCGGATATCGGCGAGGTTCTGTCGGTCGAGCGCGAGGATATGGGAGAAGCGGGCGAAATCCTCCGGCTTGATCTGGCGGGCGCGGTACTGGCCGATCTCGATGCCATGGGCCCGCGCGGTGGCCTGCGCGCGCAGATCCGGCGGCTTGCCGACATGCCAGTCGCCCGTCCCGGCGGAATCGACCAGCACATCCAGCGCGGCCTGCTGCGCCGCGCGGCGAAACGCCGCTTCGGCCAGCGGCGAGCGGCAGATATTGCCAAGGCAGACGAACAGCACGGCGGGGCGCGCGGGGCCGGTCATCTCAGGCTCCCTCACCGCCTTCGTCGGCTTTCGGCACCATGATCATGGTGTTGCCTTCCACCCGCCAGCTGCCGAGCCGCGAGAGGAGGTTCATGCCGATCACATTCATTCGCCCGAGATTGGGCGCGATCACCGCGTCGAGCCCGCTGGCCCGGACATTGCCGAATTCGAGGCTGTCGATTGTCGCCAGTTCGGCGGCAACCGGGCCGTTGGCGGTGGTCAGCTGGACCGGCAGCCCGCCGGGGCGCGGCTCCAGCCCGATGGTATCGGCGGTCTCGCTCGAAATGGCGGTCAGAGTCGCGCCGGTATCGACCATGAAATTGACCGGCTGGCCGTTGACCTCGGCCGATATCCAGTAATGCCCGTCAGGCCCTAGCGGGATGCGGGTTTCGTCGCCTTCCACCACCTGCCGGGGCAGCCCGACTTGCGGCAGCGCGACATCGAAGCGCGAATCGACCCGCGCCATCTGCACCACCACCAGCAACAGGATGCCCAGCAACGAAACCGTGCTCGCCCCGCGCAGCAGATGGCCAAGCGCGGGCGAGCGGCGGTTGACCAGCGATCCGGCCATGCTGAGGCTGACCGCGCCAACCGTGGCCACCAGCAGCACCGAATGCGGCAGCGCATGCAGCCATGCGAGCGGATCGGAGAAGGCGGCAATTTCCATCACACCGTTCTAGCAGCCCGCGCTGCTCCCGGCAAAGCTGCGCAAGCGTGCAATGCGCCTTTCGGGTGAGCGCAAGCAGCCCCCTGCTCAGCGATGATTGATCGAGATCAAGGCCTGGCCCCGCCCGTTCGCGTCCTGTCGCATCATCTGACCATGCGTTTTGGAAACGGGAGCTTCGCAATGAACGAATTCACCGGAAAACTGGGCGAGCCCGGCGACATCGGCATCACCCCCTGGACACCGAATTACGTGCAGGTGCCGGGTGTTGGCGGCGGGCAGGCCAAGCAGCCCTATGTCGATTTCGGCGGCGGAGTGATGACCGACACGGAAAAATACACCTCGCCGCAGGTTCTCCAGCAGGAATGGGACCGGCTGTTCAGCAAGACCTGGTTCATTTGCGGGCACCTCAACGACATTCCGCTCAAGGACAGCTTCATGACCACCGAGGTGGGGCGCGAATCCTTCGTCATCATCCGTGGCGAGGGCGAGGAGGTGCGTGCGTTCTACAATATCTGCCAGCATCGCGGCACGATCCTGGTCAATCAGGATTTCGGCAAGCAGAAGCGCTGGGGCTGCCCCTATCACAAGTGGATCTACAACAACGACGGCACGCTGCACGATCTGCCGGGGCGCGAGACTTTCCGCGAGGAAACGCTGTGCCACCACAACCTCGACCTCGCGCCCGCGCAGGTCGCCACGTTCCGGGGCTTCATCTTCATCACCATGAACCCCGATCCGGTGCCGCTGGACGATTATCTGGGCGAACGCTTCCGGGGCATGCTGGAAGCCTATGATCTCGACAATTTCATCCGCCTCTACGACATCCGCCAGGTGTGGGACGTGAACTGGAAAGTGGCGATGGAAGCCTTCATCGAAGGCTATCACGTCACCGCCGTCCACCACGCCACGCTGACCCCGGTGCTCGACGATTATTATGTCCAGCACGATAGCTACGACAACGGCCAGGGCCGTTCGATCTTCCCGTTCTGCGAGCCGGCCCCGTCCTATCTGCGCGGGATCGGGCGCGACCTTTCGGCCCCGAACGAGGGGATGATTGCTTTCCTCGATTCCGCCGGGCTGGCGCCGGAGGAGTATCCCTCCGACTGGCATGACGTGAAACGCGCCGTGATCGATGGCAAGCGCCGCAACCAGGACAAGCTCGGCTTCGATTATGCGAAGTTCACCGACGATCAGCTGGTCGATGACTGGAACATGAGCTTCTTCCCCTGCGCCACCTTCAACCTCCACCCCGAAGGCGTGCTCTTCCAGCGCTGGATGCCCGATGCGCGCGATCCCATGAAGACGCATTACAGCCTGCAGATCTACGCCATGAAGGGCGATTGCAAGATTCCCTTCTACATGCCGATCGACCCCGCCGCCGACCGCACCGGCAAGGAGGTGCTGGGCGTCACCCGCGTGCCCGGCATGGGCGGCGAGGCCTGCGGCCCGGTGGTGATGGAAGACGTCGCCTTCATCGAACGCTTCCAGCAGGGCGTGGAATCGCGCGGCTTCAAGGGCGCGGTAATGGGCGAACAGGAAATCCGCGTGCGCCGGTTCTATGATGAGTACTACAAGTACATGAACGGGCAGAAGTAGGGGGGCAACCTGCATCCCCCAGCCCTCTCCCCTCGAGGGGAGAGGGCAAGATGGTGTCACGCCGCCTTCGCCGCCTGGCGCTGGGCCGCTTCGAGGTTGAGCATCTCGGCCAGCAGGAAGGCCAGTTCCAGCGATTGCGCAGCGTTGAGGCGCGGGTCGCAATGGGTGTGGTAGCGGTCCTTCAGACCGGCATCGGTGATGGCGATCGCGCCGCCGACGCATTCGGTCACGTCCTGCCCGGTCATTTCCAGGTGGATGCCGCCGGCATGGGTGCCTTCGGCGCGGTGGACGGCGAAGAAGCCGCGCACTTCGCCCAGGATGCGGTCGAACGGGCGGGTCTTGAAGCCGCTCTCGCTCTTGATGACATTGCCGTGCATCGGATCGCAGGACCACAACACCGGGTGGCCTTCGGCCTTCACCGCGCGGATCAGCCTGGGCAGGCCGGCTTCGACCTTGTCATGGCCGAAGCGCGCGATCAGCGTGATCCGGCCCGGATCGCGGCCCGGGTTGAGGATATCGAGCAAGCGCAGCAGCGCGTCCGGCTCCAGGCTGGGGCCGCATTTCATGCCGATCGGATTGCCGACCCCGCGCAGGAACTCGACATGGGCCGAACCTTCGAACCTTGTGCGGTCGCCGATCCACAGCATGTGGGCGGAACAATCATACCAGTCGCCGGTCAGCGAATCCTGCCGGGTCATCGCCTGCTCATAGGGCAGCAGCAGCGATTCATGGCTGGTGTAGAAGCTGGTGCCCTTGAGCTGCGGCAGGCTGGAGGCATCGACCCCGCAGGCTTCCATGAAGTCCAGCGCTTCGCCGATGCGGTTGGCGATATCTGTGAACTGTTCGGCCCAGGGCGTGCGGCCCATGTAATCCAGCGTCCACTGATGGACCTGGCGCAGATTGGCATAGCCGCCACCGGCAAAGGCGCGCAGCAGGTTGAGCGTCGCCGCCGCCTGGCTGTAGGCGCGCAGCATCCGGTCGGGATCGACCAGCCGCGCCTCGTCGGTGAAGTCGATGCCGTTGATGATGTCGCCGAAATAGCTGGGTAGCTCCTTGCCGCCCTGCACTTCGGTCGGCGCGCTGCGCGGCTTGGCGAACTGCCCGGCCATGCGCCCGACCTTGACCACCGGCAGCTTGCTGGCGAAGGTCAGCACCACCGCCATCTGCAACAGCACGCGGAAGGTGTCGCGGATGTTGTTGGGGTGGAATTCAGCGAAGCTTTCCGCGCAATCGCCGCCCTGCAGCAGGAAACCGCGCCCGGCCGCCACTTCGGCCAGCTCGGACTTGAGCGCCCGCGCCTCTCCGGCGAAGACGAGCGGCGGATAACTCGAGATGGTCTTCACCACCTCGTCCAGCTTCTTCGCATCGTCGTAAACAGGGTGATAGCGCGCTTCCTGGGCCTTCCAGCCTTCCAGCGTCCAGTTCTGTGCCACGTCAATTCTCCTTGGCGCCGCCCTTAGCCGCCCGGTGCACGCATTGCCAATGCGGAAATGCGCACAGAGTGATCGGACTTCCGGCGGATTCAGGGCGCCGTGGCGCTATGCGGCAAGTCCTGACCTTCCGGCAGCACCGCCATCCGCCAGCCGCGACGCGACGCGATGTAGCGCCGCGCCAGCGCCTGCATCTGTTCGGGCGTCGTCACCGAATAATCGGTCACCAGCGTGCGGACCGCATCGACCCGGCGATAATCGAACGTCGCCCCATCCAGATTGTACATCCAGAAGCCATTGCCGGTGGAAGCGCGGCTGACCATCTGCTTGAGCGGTTCGGTAATGCGGGTCAGCTCGTCCTCGCTCGGCGGATTGGCGGCGAGATCGGCGGCGATCTTTTCGGCTGCGGCGAAGAAGGCCGGGACCGCCGAGGGTTCAAGCTGGGCCGAAGCGACAATCCGCCCGCCGGTGGGCATGTCGATCGGCCAGTCGGTCGATACGCTGGGGGCATAGCTGGCCCCGGCATGCTCGCGCATCGCATCGAACAGGCGGTTGTTGAACAGCTGGGTGAGGATTTCGAGCTGGCGCGATTCCCGGATGCCCAGCACACCGCCGCCGGTCGGCCAGGCCACCACCGCCGCCGCCTGGTTGGCATCGCCGCGATGGTGCAGCACCAGCGGGCTGGCATTGGGCGACGGGAAGCCGACCGCGCGACTGGTCACTTCCGGGCTGATCGGCTGGCGCGGGGCCAGCGCGCCGAAGCTGCGCTTGAGCGCCTCGACGGTTGCCTCGCGATTGAAATCGCCGAAAACCATCACTTCGACCGGCCCCTGCTTCAGCAGCGGTTCCCACAGCTTGCGGAAGCCTACGGGCGTCGTCTTCTCGATCGCGGCCGGATCGGGGGTGAGGAAGCGGGTATCGCGATCAGACAGGAGATATTCAAGATCGCGCTGGAGCACGCCGCCGGGAGCGGAGTTGAAACTGTCGTACTGCATCCGCGCGGCAGCCCGTGCCCGCAGCACCGGGTTCACGTCCCAGCGCGGCATCGCCAGCTTGGCGGCGAACAGATAGAGCTGGTCGGCGAGGTCGGCGGACCGGGTTTCCGCGCTCAGCCGGAATACCGCGTCGTCGATCGTGAAATCGAAGCCCATCTTGCGCCCGGTGGCGATCTGGTCGAGCTCCTCCTGGCCGAGCGGGCCTTCGCCCGAGCCGACCAGCGCCATCTGCCCGAGCGCCGCATATGCCGCGTCACCGGGCGAAAAGGCGCGATAGCCCGTGCCGAAGCGGACCTTGACCGAAACCCGCCCCGGCTCTGCCGCGTTGGGCCAGAGCATGGCGCGCACGCCGTTCTTGAAGTCGATCTGTTCGATGTCGAGCAGGCCGAGCGGGAACTCCTTGACGATCTCGCCCGGCTTGCCGATCGGCGGCAGCGCGGCAAAGGACACTTCCTTCGCCACCGCCCTGGTGGTGCCATCGCCCGCGACCGGCGCGAGCATCGCCGCCTTGATCGCATCACTCCCGCCCGCGATGGCGGATGGCGTGACCATGATCGCCCGCGTCACCGTGCCGGTGAAAAGGCTGCGGGTGTGATCGAGCACCGCCTGGGGCGTGAAGCGCGCGCGCATGTCGCGCAGCAGCGCCAGCACCACTTCGGGGCTGGCGACGGATTCGCGGATATCGGCGGCCTGAACCACGCTGTCGGCCAGTTCGGACCCTGCCATCACTGTCCGTTCTTCCACCTTGCTGGCGAAGGAGACGTCGATTTCGGCCAGTTCGCGCGAGATTTCCGCATCCGACGGCGGGCTGGCGAGCGCATCGGCGATCACTGCCCGGACATCGTGCAGCGCGGCCTGCCAGTCATCTCCCAGCGGCGTGACTGAAACAAATGTGCCATCGACCGAACGGCTGACATCCTGCTGGCTGACCTGCGCGAACAGATAGCTGCCGCCCGCCCGCGCGCGGGTTTCCAGCCGGCGGTTGATGATCGCCTGCGCCACCGCGTCCAGCATCAGCCCGCGGTTGTATTCCATGTTGTCGATGACCTGCACATAGGGGCGCAGCACGGCGTAATTGATCATCCGTGGCAGGTCAGGCTCGACCAGCACACTGGCCTCGTCCACCGGGTTGGCCGGATCGGAGCCAGCCGGGGCCTGCGGTGCGCCGAAGTCGGGCTGCGGCGTCTGCGGTCCCTTGCCCTTCCAGTCACCGAACCACTGCTCGACCAGCGCGGCCAGCGCTTCGGGATCGGCATCGCCAACCACCACGATCACCGCGTTTTCCGGGCGATACCAACGCTGATGGAACGCCTCGACCGCCGGGCCGGTGGCACCGCGCAGCGTTTGCTCGGTCCCGATCGGCACGCGCACGGCCAGCGGCTGGCCCCTGAAGAACAACGCTCGGGTGGCATCGGACACGCGGCTGTCGGCCCCGCTGCGTTCGCGCTTTTCAGCGAGCACGATCGGCACTTCGGTATCGACATTGGTCTGGCTGAGAATCGGCTCGCGGATCATGCCCGACAGCAGCTTGAAGCTTTCCGCCAGCTTTTCCGGCGACGCCTGCGGCAGGTCAATCTTGTAGACCGTCTGGGTCGGGGTGGTTTCGGCATTGGTGTCGCTGCCGAAAGTCGCGCCCAGCCGCTGCCAGGTGGGGATCGCCTCGGCCTTGCCGAGATATTTCGATTCGCGGAAGGTCAGATGCTCCAGCAGATGGGCGAAGCCCTGTTCCGCTTCGGTTTCGGACAGCGATCCGGTGTCGATGCGGATGCGGATCGATACCTGTTCGGGCGGCACATTGTTGCGCCGCACAGCATAGCGCAGCCCATTCTTCAGCTCGCCAAACAGCCATTCCTTGTCGACCGGGATATCGGTGCCGCGATAGATCCACGGATCGGCGCGGTTGATCGTCGTCTGGGCAGGGGTAGCGACCGGCTGGGCCAGCAAGGCCAGCGGTAGCAGCAGGGCGAGAAGGCGGGCGGCGCGCAGGGTCAAACTCATCGCCCCGCTATAGGAACCGCAAGGATGAAGGACCAGTGAATAGCGGGCACTATCCCCGTTCTGCCGCAATCAGGAATTCGACATTGCCCTCCGGCCCCCTGATCGGGCTTTCGACGATGCCATCGATCCGCCAGCCGGCTTTTTCCAGCCAGCCGCGCACTTCGGCGCAGACGCGCTCGTGCAGCGCCGGGTCGCGCACCACTCCTCCCTTGCCGACCTCGCCCCGCCCGACCTCGAACTGCGGCTTGATCAGCGCCACCAGCCGGCAATGCGGCGCGGCCAGCTGCAAGGGCACGTCCAGCACCTTGGCCAGCGAAATGAAGCTGGCATCGCACACCACCCAGTTGCACGGCCGGTCGATCTGCGCAGGGGTCAGCACCCGCGCGCTGGTCTGTTCCAGCACGGTTACGCGGTTATCCTGCCGCAGCTTCCAGGCGAGCTGGTTGGTGCCCGAATCCACCGCGAAGACATGGCTTGCCCCCTTGGACAGCAGCACATCGGTGAACCCGCCGGTCGAACTGCCGATATCCATCACCACCGCGCCCGCAGGGTCCAGCCCGAAATGCTCGATCGCATGGGCCAGCTTGATCCCCCCCCGCGACACCCAGGGATGATCGCGTCCGCGCACCTCGATGGCGGCATCCTCGGCCAGCTGCTGGCCCGGCTTGGTGATCTTCGTCTCGCCCGCGAACACCACACCCGCCATCACCAGCGCCGCCGCGCGTGTACGGCTTTCCGCCAGCCCGCGCGCGACGAGCAATTGATCAATGCGACATTTCCCAGCCATCGGGCGCGGATAGCTCAACTGGCCCCCTTGAGCCAGCACCGCGCTGGCCTCATACTCCGGCCATGCTTGCCCCCCGCACCGCCGCCACGCTCTTCGCGCTTGCCCTGTCGGTAGCGCTGGGCTCCTGCACTGCCGGAGCGCCCGCGCCGCAATCGGCCCCGCCGCCGCCAAGGCCCGCTCCACCGCCACCTCCTGCGCCGCCGCTCGCCCCGCCCGCGCCCGCCAACTGGATCGACGCGCCACAAACGCCGGGCGACTGGCGCTACACCATGGAAGGCACCGGAAGCGCCGCGCGGTTCGGCCAGGCCGGGGGGGAGGCGGAATTCACCCTCGCCTGCGCGCCTGCCGCCCACAGAATCACTCTGACCCGCAAGGGCGCAACCACCCCGCCGACCTACATCCGTATCCTGACCGAAACCCAGACACGCCTGCTCGACGCCGAAACCCCGCCGATCACCCCCGCAGTGGCCACCACCGGCCTTGCCGCGGGCGATCCGCTGCTCGATGCCATGGCGCTGAGCCGGGGTCGATTTGCAGTGGAAACCAGCGGCCTTCCAACGCTTTACCTGCCATCCTGGGCGGAGGTAACGCGGGTGGTTGAGGATTGCCGCTGAAGGCGCAGGCCGGGCCGGGCACGAAGTTACGCATTCTGACGGGGAAAAATCCGAAATCAAGGCTTGTGTTGCGCCGCATCATGACTCACATTGCGCTCAGGAACGGTGTCAATCCCGGTCCAGCCGCACCGAAAAAAGGCGGCGACTTTGGCTCAACAGCGCGAAAGGAGGTGATCCGATGTCTCATGGTCCAGCAGGGAGGTCGGTTAGTTTCCGCACGGAGCATTATCGCTGAACATTCCATATAAGCGATAGAGGCTTCGTAAGCGGCACTTCCAAGGCCGCTGACCATGTGAAGGGCTGCTTCCGGCTTGGCCGGGGCAGCCCTTCTCATTTGGGGTATGGTCGGCTAATCGTTTAAGTCAGGAGCGTGTTCGCATGACCGAATATACCGAAGTCGGCATTCCTGACCTGCAACCCTTTTTCTGGCCTTGGATGGGGAAGGAATATAGGCAGCGACTGCTAGAGCAGAACGCCAGCTCGCCCCGCATTCACCTCATGGCAGAATCGCACTATAGCAAAGAGACACCAGACCCATCGTGGACAGTCGATGCCGTGCGAGAACTCGCACTGGCGCAGAACAAATTTGGCGCATTCTGGACCAAGGCGATCCAGATTGTCGAGCGCAAGCCTGGCTGTGAACTTGATCGCCTCGCGGCCTGGAACAGAGTCGCCTATTCCAATTTCATTCAGGACAATCTGCACGAAAACCGCAAAGCGCCGAATTCCGAAATGTGGGAACGAGGACGCCGCACTTTTTTTGCTCAGCTGGCGCTCACTCGCCCCTCAATCCTGATCGTGCTGGGCAAGCGGTTGTTCGCACAACTGCCCAATGAGGGAATGCGCATTCCCGGGCCACTCCGCGAGCAACCGGACAGCGCGCCGGTGGAAGATGCCTGGCTCTATCCCCACGATGTCGAAGGCGAACGGATACTTACCCTGGCTGTCTGTGTAACCCACCCCAGTGGAGGAGGGTTTCAGTGGGAAACGGCTTCCGGGCGCGCATGGAGCGCAATTTCGCATTATTCGAGTATTGCCACTGCCTATCGGAACGGCACATTCTCGAAGCCGGTCCGAAATTAGGCAGAGATCGAGGCCAAACGCACTCCATCATGCAATATTATACCAGTCCCCGATGACCCTTCACATTCCTGCCCTCCCCTGCGGGGAGGGGGTATAGCGAACACCCGCAAAATGGCCCTAGGCGACCACACTTCGTTGCGGTTGCCCATGCCTTTCTGGAAATCACTAGGCGGGTGGAACCTGCTGCACCGCGTTTGGTGTGTGCACCTAGGTGCTCTAGGGTCAGGACTCATTGATCACAACCAGAAGATGACGGTAGCGGCGATTGCGATGGCGGACATGAAGGTGTGGGCGCAGCGATCATATCGGGTGTGAATGCGCCGCCAGTCCTTGATTTTGGCGAACAGGTTTTCGATCAAGTG
>CANJYE010000064.1 GCA_947479055.1 Erythrobacteraceae bacterium | reverse complement strand
CATGGGCGGCCGGCACAGCCTATGTGACCGGCAACCGGGTTATCCTGACCTCGACCCACCGGCGCTATGAGGCCTTGGCGGCATCGACCGGTATCAGCCCTTCGAGCGATCCGACCAAATGGCTCGATATCGGCCCGACCAACCGCTGGGCCATGTTCGATGCCCGGGTCGGCACGGCCACCAGCCGAACCGGCTCGGTCTCTGCTGTGCTGGTGCCTGGCGGTATCGATGCGGTCGCCCTGATCGACACCACCGCTGAAAGTGCGACCGTCACCGTCACGGCGGCCTCCGTCGTGGTCTATAGCCAGACGCTTTCATTCAATGTTGGCGGCATCCCGATCGACGACTGGTTTGTCTGGTTCTTCGAGCCGATCGGCCTCAAATCCTCAGTGCTGTTTCTGGATGTGCCGGTCTATGACGCCGGCATCGTCACGGTCACGCTCGCCCGTGACAATCCCGCCGACAGTGTTTCGTGCGGCACGCTGATTGTCGGCCGCCAGATGACGCTGGGCGATACCGAGCACGGCGCCGACATCGGCATCCTCGACTATAGCCGCAAAGAGACCGACCAGTTCGGCGTGACCTCCGTGGTCGAGCGCGCCTGGGCAAAGCGGATGACGGCAAGGGTCGTCATGGACACCGAACAGATTGACGACATCTACCGCACGCTGGCCCAGCTGCGTGCAACGCCGGTCCTGTGGATCGGCTCCGAAGGCTTCGAGAGCCTGTCGGTTTACGGCTTCTACAAAGAGTTCTCGATCGACCTCGCCTATCCCACCGTCAGCTATTGCAGCCTCACGATTGAGGGCCTGACTTAAAGTCGGAGCATTCCCATGCCGATTACTGCCTTGCCGACGCCGCCGTCCCGTGCGGACGCGGCGAACTTTTCCACGCGTGCCGATGCCTTCCTGAGCGCATTGCCAACGTTCGCGACTGAGGCGAACGCGCTCGCCACCGCAGCGAACACTTCAGCCACCAATGCGGCTACCAGCGCCACGACGGCTTCGACGCAGGCGACGAACGCTGCCGCCAGCGCGACCAGTGCGGCCGCCAGCTATGACGCCTTTGACGATCGCTATCTGGGCTCGAAAGCCGCCAACCCGACCCTGGACAATGACGGCGCCGCGCTGCTGACCGGGGCGCTCCACTGGAACACAACCGCCGCCGAAATGCGCGTATGGACCGGGACTGCCTGGGTCGCGGCCTATGTCTCGGCCGGGGCCTATGCACCGCTCGCCTCGCCTGCGTTCACTGGTGTCCCAACCGCGCCTACGGCTGCAGCTGATACCAACACTACACAAGCAGCCACCACGGCGTTCGTGCTGGCGCAGGCTTCCGCCACCGCGCCTGTCGTCAATGGCACGGCGGCCGTCGGCACTGCGGTGCGCTTTGCGCGGGCTGACCATGTTCACCCGTCCGATACGTCGCGCGCGTCGCTCGCGAGCCCACAGTTTTCGGGCAGTGTCGGTATTGGCATTGCACCAGCGACTCCCCTCGATGTCGCAGGACGCGGCCGGTTTCTGCAAGACAGCGCGGCGACCACCGGGGCGATCATTCTGCGCCAAAATACTGGCGATACGGTCGGCGCCTATATCCAGTGGGTGAACAACGCCAACTCCGGCGAAAAAGGCTGGATCACCGTCAACACGGCGGGCGACATGATCTTCGGGCCTGCGAGCACCGAGCGGCTGCGGATAACGGCAGCTGGGATCATCCAGGACGCATCCGCGCTGGAACTTGGCTACAAGGACATCCCCCAGAACACCAAGACGGCCGCCTACACGCTGGCGCTTGCCGATCGCGGCAAGCACATCAGCACTACCACTGGCGGCATTGTCATCCCTGCCAATGCCTCGGTCGCATTTCCGATCGGCGCGACGATCGTCATCTACAACGACAGCTCCACCGCCCAGACCATCTCGATCACCACAGATACCCTGCGCCAGGCAGCCACGACCAATACCGGTGTCCGAACGCTCGATGGATATGGGTTGGCCACACTGGTCAAGGTCGCGGCGACGACCTGGATCATCTCCGGCGCAGGCGTCAACTGATGGCAGGCGTGCTCTCGGCCCTGGCAGGCGCAGCTGGCAGCGGCAAGCGGATCGACTTGCCCGTAAACTCTTATTCCTGGGGCGATAAATACAGTGCGGGCGAGCAGTACGGCGCCGATGGCGGCTACTTCTCCTCGCTCACCGGCGGGAATTTTGCGCCCGCCAATTGGCAGGGCCGTACCGTCCGTACGATCATGCATGAGTATGATTTTTACGCGAGCGTATCGCGCACCGTCGTCAGCCTTGATGGCTACAACGCCACGCCAGTGCCGACCAGGCTACGGGTCAATGGGACGATCTTTACCCTGGGCACGGGCTATGTTGCCTGGGGCAGCTTCACCACCGCCATCACCTACAGCCCGTCACCGACCAACAACATCAACTGGACGGCGCACGGCCTGGCGGTGAACGACCCGGTCATGTTCTACTGCACAAGCGCAATGCCGAGTGGGATTACTGCAAGCACCGTCTACTTCGTGCAGACGGTGGTAAGCGCCAACGCCATCAAGATTTCCGCAACCCCGGGCGGTGGCGCGATCAGCTTTACCGGCACCGGATCGGGAACCCGCTATGGCTACAAGAACCCCATCACGGGGTATCAGGCCAATGGGACGCTCGCCGGCAATGTGTTCGCCGCCATGTTGCCGCGCGCCGCGACAATCACCATCGCCAGTCCCGCGGTCATCATCGCGACCGGCCATGGGCTAGCGAGCGGCAAGCGGGTCCAGTTCACCACGACGGGAGCGCTGCCGACGGGCCTTGCCGCCAACACCACCTACTTCGTCATCAATGCCGTGACCGACATGTTCAACCTCGCAGCGACGCAGGGCGGCGCGCCAATCGGCACGTCGGGCAGCCAGTCTGGTTCGCACATACTGCGCGAAGTCGTGTCGATCACTCTAAGTTAGGGAAAAACAGATGCAGGAAGATCGCCGCCCCACAGTCTCAGATGAGACCGTGCCCATAAACGATGACCTCGACATCAACTACGGAGTGTTCCGGAACGGGTTCACTTATCGGCGTGGAGCCAACTCCTGGCGGCTCTGGCCGATGCTCGAGTTTGTGCCTCCGAAGCTCAACACCACCATCGCCGAGATGTATGAGGCTGGGGTCGCCTGGACCCTGTGCGAGCACGTCTCGATCGCCATAAACGGGCGGTCCGACTATACTTTCACCGGCCCCGATGGTCCGATCACCCAAGTGTGGACAACCGGATTCCACAATGTCGAGAATGGCGGTGGCTATTTGCCGGCCGGAGAATTCACTCGACAATTCCAGGATGATTTTACGCTGTGCTGCGTCATTCAAAAGTTCAAGCGGGCACCCGATGTGCGGTACCATTTTGAGGTTGTAACCGGCCCGGCAGCGCTCGACCGGAGCGCTCTGTTTGTCCATTACGCCACCGGCTCTCGCCAGCGGCAGACGGATTTCGATGTGCCCGCTGGCCAGCTGATCGAACCCGGTCCGTCCGAAATCGCAATCATCGGCAGGGTTCGCTGATGACGGCGCCTCCGGAGCTCAGCCAGGCCGTGGAAACAGCCCTGATCCGTGCGGACCTCGAGGCCATGCAGGAAGAGCTGAAGGCTGTCCGCAAAGAACTGAAAGAGCTGCTCGAGGCCTGGAACACCGCGACCGGCATGGTCCGGTTCGTCAAATGGCTGTCGACCCTGATGGCCGCGCTGGCGGTCGTCTACGCCACCATCAAAGGCCTGTCGGGCCGCTAATCCCAGGAGACATTCATGAACCCTCTGCCAGCAGCCTATGGCTGGATCGATGACCTGCGCCCGCTGCCCCGGATGCTTCAGGAGGCGCGCAAGCTTTTTGGCACCAAGGAGGTCGCAGGGGCGGCCAACAATCCGGTCATTCTAGGCTGGGCCAAAGAGGTCGGGCTGGCCAAGTCCTATACTGACGACGCCATCCCGTGGTGCGGCCTGTTCATGGCCGTGGTCACCAAGCGCGCCGGCAAGCCGGTACTGGAAGGTCCGCTCTGGGCGCGGAACTGGGCGGCGTTCGGAAACGCAGCGGATGAGGCCCAGCTAGGCGATGTGCTGGTATTCCGCCGCGCTGAGAGCGCTGGCCATGTTGGGCTCTATGTCGGCGAGGATTACGGCGCCTATCACGTCCTGGGCGGCAACCAGTCGGACGGCGTGACCATCACCCGGATCGCGCGGGACCGCTGCATTGCCGTGAGGCGACCAGTGTACAAGGCGGTGCCAGCAACCGCGACGCCGGTTCGGCTCGCCGCCAACGGGGCGCTGTCCACCAACGAGGCCTGACCGGCCTCTAAAACTACCAACCAAGCCGCCCGCGCTCATGCGGGCTTTTTTGTGGAGAAGTGACATGGAAGAACTGAAACCCTGGTGGACCTCGAAGGCCATCTGGACCGGCCTGATCGGCAGCGCCTGGGGCGTGGCTGGCACGCTTGGACTGCTGCCTGAGGGCCTGAGTCAGGCCGATGTGCTGACTGTGGTTCTGGCTATCACCGGCATTGGCGGGGTGGTGTTTCGCAAGACCGCCAAGGCCCGGATTGGGTGACGCGGCGGCTGCCGGGACACTGACGGCGGCCTCAGCGCCTCAAACCAACAACCTCCATCAGCTTCCCATAGTCCGTGACTACATCATAGCGGACCGGGTCGGTCGAAACGCGCCGCCCGATTTCGCCGAAGAACTTCCGTGCGCAGGCGATTTTTATATCCTCTTCTCCACGCAGCTTAAGCGAAGACATTGTCCCCTTTGTCTCTGCAACGAAGTAGACGTGCTTGACGGTGCCAACCTTGAACGAGATCGCCCAGTCTGGGTTGTAGTCGCCGACTGGGGTCGGGATCAGGAACCCGCGAGGGAGCTTTGCATAGACGACGACCTCGTCGCTCGTATCGAGTTCCGCCACGAACCGCCGTTCGATATCCGAATCCGTGACGACGTAGTCATAGACATGGTTTTTCAGTTTCGAGCCGACCTTGGAAAAGTCCTGACCTGACTGGTTGGCCGTGAATATGTCGATGTCGTATCGGTCCTCGACGGCGTCGTAGGCTAGCCGCTCGATGACCATCGTGGCTTTCTGCTCGGTGATGATCTTGGAAGCCTCGGCAATGAAGTGCTCCGGGTTCTGGCGGAACTGAGCAAAGATACTTGGCGCCATCCCGGTCAGGATTTGCGCAACAGTCTGGCGGGTGAGGTGTGCGTTTTCAGCGACCTTGCCCAGCAGGTCGTACTTCACCTGCGAATACACCGATCCACCGCTCTCGGTGGTCGTATTAGTCACCTTGAACCCGTCGCCCGCCTTGAGCTGATCGTCCGTGATCTCGTCGCTCTGAATGCCGGTTTGGACCGTATACTGCAGCGGCGTGACCCGGAGCTGGCTATCGAGCGCACCGACGCATTTGCGAACGAGCTCGTCGGAATCAAACTCCACCCGGTAGACGGCTTTGCGGTTGATCCGGCCCCAGAGCTCCTGGAATTCCTTTTTGTCGAAATTGGCGTTCAAAGGATTGGTCTTCGGCTTCCGGCCGTCTTCAACCTTCGGCAATTGGGCGTCGCTGAACACGCTGTCGATTAACTGAAAGACCTGATCGGCATAGGGCTTCAAATCGTCCGGAAGCGCCGCCAGCGTGCCTGCGGTCTTGGCCTCGTGGTATCCGGCCGCGATCTGGTCAGTGTCATCGGTGTAATCGTTCTTCACCAGATACCGGTAGATCTGCTTGGCCAGGGCCGGTGTGATCTGGACGGGACCATTTTCAGTCGTGACCGTCTTGCCGCTGAAGTAGGCCTCCGTCGCCTTCCTCGGGCGCGAGGACAGGGTATCGGCAATCTCCTTCTGGAGCCCCCCGACGAAGTCCTTGTAGCTCTCGCTGGCCACCACAGTCAGGACGTTGATGTCGTGAACCACCGCAGGGTGGTCCATGCGATCGCCATCCTGGTTGACCGACAGGCGTAGCCCGCGGCCGACTTCCTGCCGCCGCGAGATCATGTTGTCGCTGTGCTTGAGCATGCACATCACGAAGACGTTCGGATTGTCCCACCCCTCGCGGAGGGCGGAGTGGGAAAAGATAAACCGGGTTGCCTCGGCGAAGGACAGCAGCCGTTCCTTGTCCTTGAGGATAAGGTCATAGGCATCCGTGTCGTCGGAATCGACGGACTTCGCCCCGACGTCAGGATTCTTCAGCCGGTTGGTCTTCTTGTCGATCGAGAAGTAGCCGTTGTGGGTCTTCGTGGCGTCGATACCGGTCAGGTGCTTGCGATAGGCCTCGTTGTCGATCGCCAGCTCCGACAGGTATTCCGCTTTCAGGAGCTCATATTCCTCCTCGAAAACGCGGGCATACTCTCCCTTTTCGTCCGCCTGATCGTAGTCGCGGTACTTGGCGACCTCGTCGATGAAGAACAGGGACAGCACCTTGATCCCTTGGGAGAAGAGCTGCTTTTCCTTGTCGAAATGCGCTTTGATCGTCTCCCGGATCTGGATGCGACGGATATCCCGCTCGGACACGTCACCAGTGGCCTCGCCGGCCGACAGGATCACGCCGTTGGTGAATTCGACGGTGTCGTTGTTGTAGTCGATCTGAGAGATGGTGAAGCCCCGGTACTGATCGAGGTCACCGGAAAGCGTGAACAGGTCGTCGCGGAATTCCAGCCGGCGGACCTGACGCTTGATCTCGCCGGTCTTGAGCTTGACCTCCAGCTCGATGCGCGCGACCGGCGCCTTCTTCGAGATGTCGATCCCTTCGAGATAGAGGTAGGCATTGGTGCCAGCCAGGCCGCGGGTCTGGATGCCGCGCACGGCGATCTTCTTCACCAGCTTCTGGTTATAAGCGTCCAGCGCGTCCAGACGGTGAACCCGGTTGTGCTGGGTCTTATGGGTCGCTGAATAGCGCAGGATCATCAGCGGCTTGAACTTCGGCAGGGACTCCGTCGTCGCCTTGCCCTCCATCTTCTGCGGCTCGTCCAGGATCACGATCGGCCGGTTGCTGGCGATCACATCGATGGGCCGGCGAGACTGGAAGTCGTCCAGCTCGTCGTAGATCCGGCGGTTGTCCGCGCCCCTGGCGGCGAACGCCTGGATGTTGATGACCATGACGTTGATGCCGGCGTCAGACGAAAAGCTTTCCAGCTCGTGCAGGCGCTTCGAATTGTAGATGAAGAAGCGCGCCTTCTTGCCATAGCTTTCGGTGAAATGGTCCGCGGTGATTTGGAGTGACTTGTAGACGCCCTCCCGGATCGCAATGCTCGGGACCATGATGATGAATTTCGACCAGCCATAGCGCTTGTTCATCTCGAACATGGTCTTGATGTAGCAATAGGTTTTACCGGTACCCGTCTCCATCTCAACGTCGAGGTTGAGCTTGCACCCCGCGCTTGCGACAAGGCTGTCCGACATGGGCAGGTTCTGGCGACGCTGGACGTCCTTGATGTTGGCTAGGACCTGAGGCTCGGCAAGCTGAAGGTCGGCGTTCTTGAAGCCTTCCTCGAAGGCGCTGGTCTGCGCCTTGCGGCCGGGGTCGATCCTGTAAGCGACGCCACCTGTCATCGGCTGCCCGGCAAAGCAGTCGACGACCGCTTCTACAGCATCAGTCTGATAGGGCTGGACCTTGAATTTGAACTTCATGCCGTGCCCCCTCAGATCGACTTGATGTCGGTGTTGGGGGAAAGCTGACGGAAAATCTGTTCGACGTTGATCTTTACGGCGTCCGATACAAATCCGTTGTCGCGGAAGACCACTCGCAAGGGCTCGCAGCCGGCTAGCGCCTTTACAAGCTCCTCTGTTACGCCGGTGTCGAAGCACGCGACTAGGGCGTTGTCGTCGACGAAGAACACCGTCTTGCCGTGGATCGTATCGCGGCGGATGGGCAGTGTCAGGTCTACGCCCCAATCAATCAGTACCTGGAACAGCAGGTCTTCAGGGGTTCGGTCTAGTTTCGTATTTTCCACCGAATCGAGCAGATCTTGTTGGCCCAACGTATCAGGGCGATAGTAAACATCCCTCATGTTGGACGTGTCTACCTTTAGCACCCGAAATCCCACATCTCGATTCCAGTCTGAATGGCATTTTTGTTTGAGAATTGTTTGACCGACGCGACGAATGCGATCCTTAGAAACGTCGGCAATACTTACGAATCCAGCCTTAAAAGCCTCCGAGGTTTCGGAAGTTGCTTCAGGCAATTGGACCATAATGAATCTACGAGACCCACCGTCCTCAGAATTCTTCTTCATAACTGCGTGGGCTGTGGTCGATGCGCCGGCAAAGAAGTCCAGGACGAGATCGCCTGAGGCGGCGCCCAGCTCCACAATATATTCGATTAGCCCGACCGGTTTTGGGTTTTCAAATAGTACTGAATTCCCAAATATTTCGCCCATTTCGTTAGAGCCGGATGTGTTAAGCGGCGCAAAATCCCAAAGGGTGGTCCACGTTGTTCCCTCCTTCACATCGCATAGAAAACGCTTAAGCTTTGGCGAAGACGATCCATCAGCCCCGAAATATATTTCGTTGCTTTCAATAAGACGTGCGATCTTATCTTTATTGAATCGCCAGTTGCCATTGTTGGGTGGAAAAAACTCTTTTCCCGTGTTTGGATTGACAATGCCATAATATAGCGTCTGTGCAAAACGCCCGCCTTTAACGTTTGCAGTCAAATCACCGGCCACCCATGGACCCTTTGGGTGGCCGTCAGGATTTTTGTATCTCGATACTTGGTCGTCACTCCTCGGTCGAAGCTTGATGCCAGTGAATTCTTTTCTGACATACGCCAGTATATAGTCGTGCTGCGTGCCAATTAGTTTGTCATTTGGTGGTGTATTTCGCTTTTTCCAGATAATCTGCGCAGCAAATTGCTCTTCACCAAATATTTCGTCGCAAATTTTCCGCAAATTCGAGACTTCACCGTCATCAATAGATATGAGAATTATGCCATCATCTCGCAGTAACTTTTTCGCCAAATTAATTCGCGAATACATCATTGTGAGCCAATCCGAATGAAACCGTCCATTCGAATCCAAGTTCGCAACAAGCCTGTCGCCTATTTCGGATTTTTGCTGGGATCTCTCGAAGAAGCTTTCTGCGTTCTCTGAAAAATCATCATCATATACGAAATCTCTGCCCGTATTATAAGGAGGATCAATATAGATTAGCTTTATTTTACCAAGAAACGTTTCCTGCAAGAGTTTTAGTGCCTCTAGGTTGTCTCCTTCGATGAATAGGTTGCGCGTAGAATCAAATTCCACACTCTCATCACGAACTGGACGAAGTGTTTTCGCGATCGGCGCGTTCGCCGTAACTAACGCTTCTCGCTTCCCGGGCCAATCCAAGCGATATCGTTCTTGACCACCATCGACAATATGATCGGACAGTTCTTGTCTTAATTGATCGAAATCCACCATCAGCCTCAGCTTTCCCGTATCGTCCGTTGCCTCCGTCACGCAGCCGGGGAAGATGTCCCGGATCTTCGCGACGTTCTCGTCCGTTAGGTTCGGGCTGTGCATTTTGAGCTTGTCCATCGTCGTCATCCCCTCACTCACTCGTGGCCGCCATCGGTGCGGTTGCCCGGGTGAGCCGTTCCATTTCCAATTTGGCGCCGCGTAGCTCGGCGTTGATCGCTACGCGCTTGTTGAATTGTTTCTCGCGGTTCAGCCGCAATGTGATCCGCTCGATTTCACGGGCTTGCGCCCGGACCGCTTCGAGCCGAGCGACACGCTCCTGAATAGCGCCGTCCGTCCGGACCTGGGCTGGCATCATCGCCGTCAGGAGCTTGTCGTAGAGCCCCCCGAGGTCGAGGGCCACGGGAAGCGCATCTCGCGGCCCACCTTCGCTGGTCCAGTCGGTCGAGAAATATTCACTGATCACCCACTTCGAGGTGTCGGCTTCGCTGGGTCGTTTGAAGGCGGCCGTCGCGCGCCGCTTACCGGACCAGGTCAGTTCGAAGATGATCGGGAACGGAATAGCCCGGTCGATCGCCCGCAGGATGTCTTCGTCCGGTGAGCCGGTCCGCAGGCTGATTTCGAAGATCTGGATTTCCGTCACCGCTGATGTGGTGGCCAGATTGATGGTCTCAGGGGCCAGCTTGAACCGCCAGACGATCTGGTCGACCTGGGTGACGAAGAGCTGCTTCAGCCCCGCGCTTGCGCCGGCGTGCTCATAGATCTTGTTCTTTGGCAGAACCCGGCCGAACGCAGCACTCCTGGGATAGTCGAACAGGCCCGCCGTCATGGCGCGTCCTCGAGGATCACGACGAAGGCGACCAGTTCGAAGTCGCTGAGCCCCGCGATGGTGTTCGTGAGCGCTGTGGTTCTGCCGCCGCTGAACAGGCTGTCGAGGTCCTTTTCCTCCTTCACCTCGATCATCGACCGGATGGCCGAGCTGAGCAGGTCGGAATAGCCCGCCATGTTGCGGCCGTCCTGGGTCTGCTCGTTGAAGAGGCGGCAGACAGCCTGGATCGGCTCGTCCTCGCCCTTGCAGCTCGTGCGGACCAGATCGAGCAGCCGCTTGGCCTCTGTGTGGTCAGCGATGATCTCGCCGTCGCGGCCGATATAGACCAGGTAGTAGGGATGCAGCCGGTTCTGCTGGTTTGTGTTCACGCTGTCGTGGATGTTGCGCAGCGCAAATATCACGCCTGGCTGCAGGCCCAGCTCAGGCTTCGCCGGCACCACCGCGTGCATACCTCGGGGCACGTTCTCGAGCTCGCCATTGGCCTTCACGTAGTTGAGCAGATCCATCCGGAAATCGTTCAGACCAAGGTCGGTGATCGAGATGCCGGTCTTGACGTCTTCCAGCTCGATGACCTCGTCCTGGAGGCGCCGCAGTTGGTCCTTGCGGTAGGCGATCTCGCTGCTCTTCGCGGTCAGGACATTGTCGTCGCCCGTCGCCGTCACATCGGCGATCACCATCCGGTTTTCGACGCGCTCTTTCAGGTTGATGTATTCGTCGAGGGTGATGTCCGGCCAATAGTTCGCCAACTGGATCTGGCTGTTCGGCGACCCGATGCGGTCGATACGGCCGAAGCGCTGGATGATCCGGACCGGGTTCCAGTGAATGTCGTAGTTCACGAGGTAGTCGCAGTCCTGAAGGTTCTGGCCCTCGGAGATGCAGTCGGTACCGATGAGGATATCAATCTCGGCCGGCTCCTCGGGCAGGATGGCAGCCTTTTCCTTCGATCGCGGCGAAAACAGCGTCAGCAGTGACTGGAAGTCATAGCCTTTGGCCAGGGTTGACTTCGGGCCGTCGGAGCCGGTGACGCGCCCTGTATGCAGACCTTTCGTGCGCAGCAGCTCAGCGGCGATGTTTTCATAGAGGTAGTTGGCGGTGTCGGCGAAGGCCGTGAAGATCAGGACCTTCTTGTTTCCCGGGTTTAGCGGGGCCTCGATCTTGCTCGCGATCAGGGTCTTGAGATGCTGGAGCTTGGTGTCGTGCTCAGGCGTGATCAGCTCCATCTCCCGGGTCAGCTCCTCGATCAGGAACAGATCTGAGCGAAGGTCGTGCTGCCAGGACTGGACGTCCATGTCCGAGAGGCTGATCTGGATCTTGCCCCCGACCTTGAAGTCGCCCAGGTCCCCGAACTCGTCGTCCTCGGGCTCCATGTCCTCAAAGTCTGCGGTGTAGTCGGACACCTTCAGGGAACCGCCATTGCGTTCAAACTCGGCGATAGCCTCTAGGGTCTTGTTCAGGTTGGCCTGAAGGGACTTCAGGGTCAGGCGGAAGGCCTCGACCGAGCTCTCCAGCCGCTTGAGCAGGTTGGTCGTCATGAGCGCCTGCAGGCTGCGCTCGCGGTCGATCTGTCGGAGCTTGCCGCGGCCGCCCTCGACCTGGGTGTCGTACAGCTGCTCGTATTTGCTGAGACGGCTGGGCAGGATGTAGCTGATCGGCGCGTAGACCGCGAGTTTGAGCAGGGTGAGCTGAGCCACGATGCCGTTCAAGTCCATCACGCCGGGGCGGCTGGTGAGCGGGCAGCGGAACGACAGCGGCTTGCGGCGTTCCGGAAACTTCCCGATGTCGGTGGTGTCGTAGAACGTCTCGATGTGTTTGCGCGACCGGGCGATGGTGACGCTGTCGAGCAGCTCGAAGAAGTCAAAGTCCAGAGCCTGAAGAATGGCCTGTGCGGTGCGCTCCTCGTTGGGGAGCTTGGACCACGCGTTGAATGCCGCCTGGGCGCGGCGGAAGATTTCTTCGACGCTGTTTTTGCTCTTGAGCTTCTTGGTCAGCGCCTCGGACTGGCCTTCGTAGGCGAGCGCCAGTTGGTTGCGCAGATCGTTGAACCGATTGTTCACCGGCGTCGCGGACAGCATCAGCACCTTGGTCTTCACGCCCTCGCGGATGACCCGGTTCATGAGCTTCTGATACCGGGTCTCCTTCTCCTTGAACGCATCGTTGTTCCGGAAATTGTGGGACTCATCAATAACCACGAGGTCGTAGTTGCCCCAGTTTACCCGGTTTAGCGGGATTCCGTGGGAGACGCCTGAGTTCCTCGAAAGGTCGGTGTGGCAAAGGACATCATAGTTGAAGCGGTCCTTGGCGAAGATGTTCGTCTTCAGGTTCGTGTTGTAGTTCAACCAGTTGTCCGACAGCTTCTTCGGGCAAAGCACGAGCACAGACCGGTTGCGGAGCTCGTAGTATTTTATCACGGCTAGCGCCGTGAATGTCTTACCCAGGCCAACGCTGTCGGCGAGGATGCAGCCGTTGTAGGTCTCCAGCTTGTTGATGATGCCCGTCGCGGCGTCGCGCTGGAAATTGAACAGTTTGTTCCAGATCTGAGTGTCCTGATACCCAGTGCGGTCGTTAGGCAGGACGTCTTCATCGATGTCTTCGAGGAACTCATTGAAGATATTGTAGAGCATCAGGAAGTAGATGCGTTCGGGCGAGTTCTCCTGGTAGACGGACTCGATGTGGTCGCAGATCGCTGCTGTCACATCCTCGAGCTTCGTGGGGTCCGCCCAAATCTGGTTGAAGAGCTGGAGGTAGGTTCCGGTGTGCACGGCCTCGTCAAACCGGTTGACGAAGCTGGAGACGGCGTCACCCCGCTGGTAGCCAAGATCCACCGCGGTGAAGCCGTTCAGGGGCATGTAGGCGACATCGTCTGCCGCGCCGGTGACGCAGACAAATTGCTGCATCGGGGCCTTTGATTTGTTCGACCGGAACTTGGCCTTCTTACGAATCCAATCCGCACATTCGCGGGCGACAGCGCGCTGGGTCAGCTTGTTGCGCAGCTGGATTTCGAATTCGGAGCCGTAGAGGTTGTTCTCGCGGTTGGCCTTCGGGATGAAGAACTCGCGCCGCTCCTTGCTCACCTTGTCGGTCACTTCTGTCGGCACGAAGGTCGGGGCCGTGAAGATGAACTCCAGACCGTCGATCCGGGCGAGCTCAGACTTCAGGGCCTCGTAGGCATAGATGGAGAAGCATGAGGCTGCGATCTTGAGCTTCGATCCCTTGGCGAGCGAGCCCTTGAGATCATCGCCCAGCAGCGAATTGACGTTATCAATGATCTTCATGGGTCAGGCCTCACCACGCTCTTGCGCGGTGATCCATCGGTCGATTTCACTCTTTCTGAAACGCCAGGAAGCGCCAACCTTGAACCCGGGGATCTTGCCTTCGGCCGCCAGGCGATAGGCCGTCTTTTCAGCCAGCTTGAGGTACTCGGACACCTCCCTGATGGTCATCACGTCGCTCTCCAACTGCCGACTCCATCAGAATGGTAGGCTCCAATTGAGAAAATAGGAGAAAATTGCGGATGCTACAACCTCAATCCTGGGGGGAGGGTTACAGCTTGCACACGTCAACATCGGTCGTAGGTGAGTTCGCTCGGCGAGAGTTCGCCATCAGGCTCCCTTCCACCGCCACCACTACTCGCGACAACTTTCTCCGCAGCGCTCTTGGCCGGTGAAACCCCCAATATCCGCGCGGGTTTTTCGCAAAAGCTGTTGACCGAGTGAACCGCGCCGGAGCCGAAATTCGTCTCT
>CANJYE010000063.1 GCA_947479055.1 Erythrobacteraceae bacterium | reverse complement strand
CCTCAATGCAGGGCCGTCAAAATCATCACGCAAGCCAATCGCTGAACCCATGATCGCGCCCTCCAAAGCACAACCTCATAGATTCAGACTTTCAGCCGACAGGGAATCCCCCCATGTGAGTCACCCACAGCGCAGTTTGGTATAAGTCACTTCTTCGGCAAGGCATAGGCGATGATGTAATCGCCGCGTTTGCTGGCGGTGCCGTAATGGCCAGAGGCGGCGATCACGACATATTGCCGACCGTCCGTGCCGAGATAGCTCATTGGCGTGGCCTGCCCGCCCGCAGGCAGTTCGCGTTCCCACAGCGTCTTGCCGGTGGTGCTGTCGAAGGCGCGGAAAGTTTCGTCCTTGGTTGCGGCCATGAACACCAGCCCGCCGCGCGTGACCATCGGTCCCCCAAACAGCGGCATGCCCATGTCGAGCGGAATGTGCGAGCGGGTTCCCAGCGGGCCTGCGGCACGAGCGCTGCCGACCGGGCGGTGCCACACCACTTTGCCTGAGCGCAGGTCGATCGCGGTCAGAGTGCCATAAGGTGGTTGCTGGCATGGCGAGAACAGCGGCGACAGGAACGGCGCGACGGCTGCGGCGAACGGCGTGTTCGCCTGCGGTGCCAGGCCGCCGATATCGGGATTGCTGCCCTTGCCCATCGGCTTTGCGCCTGCCGCAATGGCTTCGGCGCGCGAAACCAGCTTGACCCGGTTGGCGATGCGGTTCGACGCCGTGATCAGCAGGTGCCGGTCAAGATCGTAGGAGGTCATGCCCCAGTTCTGGCCGCCGCTGTAGCCGGGATAGACGATATTGAAGCGGCCAAGGCCTGGCGGGGAGAAATCGCCTTCATAGCGGCTCTTGCGGAATTCGAGCCGGCACCACAGCTGGTCGAACGGGCTGACGCCCCACATCATCCGCTCCGACAGGCGCGGCCCGCCCAGATCCGGCATGCCGACCGAATAGGGTTGCGTCGGTGAAAGCCATTCGCCCGGAGCGGTACCGCCCTGCGGCACCTTGCGTTCGACAATCTGCTTGACCGGCTTTCCGGTCAGGCGGTCGAGCACGAACAACTGGGCGCGCTTGGTCGGCTGGATCACCGCCTTGACCATGCCGTGGTCGGTTGGAACATCGACCAGGCTTGGCTGTGCGGGATTGTCATAGTCCCAGATATCGTGATGCGTTGTCTGGAAAGACCAGCGCACGTCGCCGGTTGCGGCATCCAACGCGACAACGGAGGTTGCATATTTTTCGTCGAATGCGCGCCGTCTGCCACCATAATAATCGGTGCCGGAGGTGCTGCCGGTTGGAGCGAAGACCAGGCCCAGTTCCGGATCGACGCTCATCGGTGCCCAGCTATTGGGGGTGGAGGGTGTGTAGAATTCACCCGCCGGCGGTTCGCCCTTGCGGTCGGGACGTCCCATGTCCCAGGCCCAGGCGAGCTTGCCGGTGACAGCATCAAAGGCGCGGATCACGCCCGATGGTTCGCCCCATTTCTGGCCATCTGCCACCCAGCCGCCAAGGACTAGATTGCCCTTGGCCAGCGCCGGCGCGGAGGTTGGATAGTAATACCCCGGATGGTCGAACGGGGCGAGGCCCGCGCGCAGATTGGCCTTGCCACCCTCGCCGAAGCCTTCGCAAAGGCGTCCGGTTTCGGCATCGAGCGCCAGCAGGAAGCCGCCGAGCTGCGTGCTGTAAATCCGCGTTGCGCACACGCCGCTGGCACTGGGTACCGCGTAATAGGTCACCGCGCGGCAATTGCTGTAGACCCAGCCCTTGCGGTCAACATGTGAACGATAACGCCAGATTTCCTTGCCGCTCACCGTGTCGAGCGCGATGACATCGTTGAACGGGGTACAGATGAAAACCTTGTTGCCGACCTTGAGTGGGGTCATCTCGAGATTGGCTTCCAGTCTGTCGTCGCCATAGCCGACGCGATAGGTCCAGGCGACTTCGAGGTCGGCGACATTGTCCGTGTTGATCTGGTTCAGCGGGCTGAAGCGTGAACCACCCAGGTCGTTGCCATAAGATGCCCAGTCCCCGCCGAGGGACGTTGCAGCGGCATTGGTGACTGGTGCCGGGGCGGCCGCGAGGCCGTTGGCGTAGAGGGGATCAGGGGTGGTCATCCCGGTCGTCGCGTTCAGCGCCAGCCCGGCAACTGACGACAGGCCTAGCGCGGCCAGCGACATGATGATGAACTTGCCACCAGGCCGGTGGGAGCCGAGTCGCCGCTGGGTACGGGGCAGAATCAGCCATGCTCCGAACAGGACGAACAGCCACAGGCGGGGGACCAGCGCCCAGAAATCCATGCCCGCTTCCCAGAATGCCCAGGCAACGGTGGCCAGCACAAGTGCGCCCAGCAGCATCCCGCCCGCCGCCTTGCCGCGCCAGACCAGCGCACCGGAAACGAGCGCGGTGAAGCCGGCCAGCAGGTAATAGGGCGAACCACCGGCAAACAGCAGCAATGCACCGCCATAGCCGAGAGCCAGGCCCGTCAGGACGAGAAGGGCCGCGAGTATGCGCGGTGGTGTGGCAGCGGCTTGGACAGTCATGCGCGTAATCTCGCTTCAAGCGTGCGGGGGCGTAACGACACCCCTCTCCCACCTCGGCTTATAGTCGGCGCAGGCGGGCAGCGTCCATTGGCGTTGGCGAGGGCAGGCTTGCTTCTGAATGAAATGCTGCTTGGAACGGATGAAATACTTCGCGCACCAGCGGCATCGCGCCGGTATGGAACCTTGTCCGACAAGAGGAGAAGCCAATGGCCCGTGATTACCCGACACCGATGGAGGCCTTCGGGTCTCTCGGTGAGAAATATGCCACCATGACGGTCAGCGAGGCGGCCGAGTTCATCGCCCCGGAATGCGTGATCCACGAGGCGGCCGGCCTGCCCGAAATCGGCGGACGCGAATGGGTTGGGCCGCAGGGCTTCGTCAATCTGATGGCGGCGGTGCAGGCCGCGTTCAATGGTTTTCAGTTCACCATGGTCGACATGGTCGGAAATGACGACACCGCGCTGGCCTTTCGCGGTCGGCTGACCGCGCAGCTTCCAGCGGGGGATTTCGACATTCCGATCATCGAATACTGGACGTTCTCGCGCGGCAAGGCGATCGGTATCCTGCCGGTCTGGCACGATACGAAGCTGGTTTCCGAGCTGTATTACAAGAGCTATCCGGACGGACGGAAGTAGTGGGCGGCAAGGCGGGCATCCGCAAGGACGGCCCGCCCCTTGATCAGGCAGGCTTGGCCTGGCGGCAGATCCGGATCATCAGTACGCCGCAGATGACCGAAACCACACCGATCCCGACGAACAGCGGGTGACGGAACATGCCGCCGAACACCACATATTCGCAGATGAACCAGGCGGTGGTCATCAGGCAGAACGACACCCACAGCAGCACCGACTGGCCCGCGCTGTCACCTCGCCGGACTGCGCGCGACAGGCAGAAGAACGCCGCCAGTGCGCCTGTGGTGGCGAAGGACCAGGTGTAGAGCGGATCGTCGAGCAATTGCTTGAGCGCCCACCAGCTGAGGCAGGCCAGCGCCAGTGCACCCAGCACATAGGCGGTCCATTGCCCGTCCGATGCCGCCGGGAAGAATTCCGCCTTGCCATAGCGCCATGCCTGCCAGGTGTAGAACGCCTCGAACAGCGTGGTCGGGATCAGCGCCGCCCAGAACAGCTTGAGGTACCAGTGGTCGTAGGTGTTGAACCAGGCATCATATTGCAGCACGAACGACAGATCATGCGCGAACCAGATGGTGCAGGCGATCAGCGGGAAGGCCGGGCTGCGATCCCGCATCGCACTGCGTCCCGCTTCCCAGAAGAAGATGTAGTTGAAGAACATGGCGATCGAACCGCCGGCCATGACAGCCAGCCAGTTGGCATCGATCGTCGCCAGCAATGCTTGCGGATTGTAGAACATGTGCCCCTCTCCTCGTCCCGCCCGCGCCTGTTGTCCGGCATCCGTGGCAGCGGTAATATATCGCTCATTCAAAAACCGATGTCCAGCCAATCGCGCGGGGCGGGTCAGTCGGCCAGGAACGGCTCCAGCAGGGCGAGGAAGGCTTCGGGCTGGTGGTGATGGACATTGTGGCCGGCCGCCGCCACTTCCTCGACCCGGGCATCGCGGAAATGGGCCAGCCTGCCGTCGCTGGCCGGATTGGTCGCCCAGCTTTTCCCGCCATAGACCAGCAGGGTGGGGCAGACGATCCGTTCCCAGAAATGGCGCGGTTCGGGACCGAGGGTACTGATGAGGTCATTTTCGCGCACGCGCGGATCGTATTTCCAGCAATAGCCGCCTTCGCAGGGGCGCACGTTCGTTACCACAAGTTCGCGGGCCAGCGCGGCGGGCATCAGCGGATCGGCCGCCAGCAGCCGCTCGACCATGGCCGCGACATCGGGATAGCAGCGCGGCTCGCGGCCCGGCCCGCTCCTGTCGGTCCATTCGCGGATGGCGGCAAAGATCGCGTCCATTTCTTCCAGCGGCTGGCGTCCGGCCGGGCGCAGCCCCTCGACCACGAACAGCCGTGTGACTTTTTCGGGGTACAGCGCGGCAAAGGCAGTGGCGACCGCGCCGCCCAGCGAATGGCCGCCCAGCGCCGCCCGTTCGATCTCCAAAGTATCGAACAATGCTGCGATGTCGCCAGCAAAATCGAGGATCGCATAATCCCCGCCCGGTGCCCGGTCACTCTCGCCATGACCGCGCAGGTCGGGGGCGATCACCCGCCAGCGTTCCGCCAGCCGTATGGCGACCGGTTGCCAGGCATGGGCATTTTCCAACCCGCCATGGATCATCACCAGCGGCGGCGCAGCGGGCGATCCCCATTGCAGGCAGGCCAGTTTCAGCCCGCGCGAGCGATAGCGCAGCTCGGTCGGTTGATGCTCGCTGCTGCCGGTCATGCTTTGACTCCTCCAATTCCTGCACAGAGGCCAGTGCATGCCAGATCAGGCTTGCGCAAGCGGGCTTTGACACCCTGTTGATGCGGTTTGCCCTTGTGGTGAGCGCTTTCAGCCATATGGTGCCCGGCAGAAGCAATCGGGGCGGAATATCTTGGCGAGCGAGGCAATTCCGGCGAACCGCAACGGCAATCTGCGGTCCGACCAGACCAAGGAAAAGCTTATCCTGGCCGCCGAACGGCTGATGGGCGAACGCGGGATCGAGGCAGTGGCACTACGCGAGATCACTGCCGCCGCGGGCCAGCGCAACAGCAATGTCATCCAGTATCACTTCGGCGACCGGCTCGGCCTGCTCGATGCGATCTTCGAATACCGCGCGCGCCAGATCGATCCGATCCGCCGGGCAATGATGGAGGAAGCGCGCGCGCAAGGGCGGCTAGATGACGTGAAGACCCTGCTGCGGCTGGCGATGGAGCCCGAATTTGTGATCTATCGGCGCGAGGGGACGCTCGATTACGTCCGGTTGATGGTCCACTACATGCTTTACCTGCGCCCGCGCGGGGTGCCGCACCCGTTCGACCGCAACAGCCCCTGGTCGATGAGCTTGCACGAGGTGTTCAGCCTGTTGCACCAGCGCCTTTCGCACCTGCCGACGGCGCGGTTCTATTTCCGCGCGTCAATCCTCGACACCATGCTGTTCAGCACGCTGCTGGCGATCAGCCAGCGCGAAGGCGACGGCGAAGAACCGCTCGAGGTGTTGCTGGAGGATACGCTTGAGATGATGGCGGCTGCGATCTGCGCTCCGCCGTGGTATGGCGCTAGCTGACGATCGCAGGGTCCCATTCCAGCCGGAACTCGCCGGCATGGGGCGTCACGCCGGCCTGATAGACCACCTTTTCGCCCGCCGCCCGCTTGAATTCCGGGATGCGCCTGAACCATTCCTCGAAGATCACCTGCAATTCGAGCCGGGCCAGCGGTGCGCCGACGCAGCGGTGGGCGCCCGCGCCGAACGAAAGATGGGCGCGGCTCTTGCGGTCCATGTCGAATTCGAGCGGCCGTTCGTTCTTGGTGTCGTCGGTACCGGCCAGACAATTGGGCATGACGATCATTTCGCCAGCCTTCAGCACTGCCCCGCCCAGTTCGGTATCCTGGATGATCTCGCGCACGTTCATCACCAGCGGATAGCGCCGCAGCATTTCCTCGATGAAGTCGGGAATCCGGCCCGGATTGGCGGCCAGCGTGCGGCGGACCTCGGGGTATTTCTCCAGCGCGACGAAGGCAAAGGTGGCGGCCTGCGCCACGGTATCGACCCCGGCCTGCAACACCTGGCTAACGGTCTTGAGCGCCTCGTCATGGGTGATCGGCCTGCCTCCCATGTCGGCATTGGCGATCCTGCTGATCAGGTCTTCGCCGCCGCCGCCCATCCGCTCGGCCACGATCGGGCCGAGGTAGATGTAGAAGGCATCGACCGCTTCCTGCACGGTCATCTCGCCCAGCTGGCGGGTGATCTGTTCGGCCCAGTGCTTGAACAGGGGTACATCCGCCATCGGCAGGTCCATCAGCTCCATCAGCAGGATGATCGGCATCGGCTCGGCGAATTGTTCGCGGAACTGGCAATGGCCGTCATGCTTGAAGGCATCGATCAGGCCGGACACGATTGCACGGATCTTTGCCTCGTAGCCCTTCACCACCTTGGGCGCGAAGGCATCCTGCATCACCTTGCGGAAGGGGCGGTTCTGCGGGGGGTCATAGGTGGTCGGTGCCATGTCGAAGCTTTCGCCCACTTCCTTGGGCACCAGCAGCACGCGGCTGGAGAAGCGGGTGTAATCCTCATAGACTTCCAGCATCGGATCGGTGCGGGTGACGATCCAGTGACCGCCATTGTGGGGGGTCCAGGCGACCGGCGGCGCGGCGTGGAGCGCTTCCCAGGCCGCGTGGATATCTTCCGTACCGCCGGGAGGGGCCCAGACATCGAAATCGACGACCTTGTCGGGGGTGACATGCGCGGGGCGCTCGACGATACCAAGGGCCATGGGCTCACTCTCTGCCTTTTCCCGACGGGGGCTTGTCCCCGCCAATTGATGCAAGTTCATTAATCGGTTGCAACGAAGGTTGCTACAGCTTTCTTTGGATGCCGGATTCGAAACCATCATGCGCCGGCAACATGGTCGCGACAATGCCACGACCGACTCTGCGAACGCCAACAAGCGTCCATACCAGTTGAAGCAAGCCTGAAGCCGTGCAATCCACTATGCTGAACAATAAAGAATCGGTTTTTGGGGGTACGCAGGATGGCCGGAATTACCTTGGAGCAGCTGGCGGGCAAGGGCACCGTCGTGGAACAGCCCATCCGGGTTGCGAGCGCAGGCGATGTAGCCTGGGACGAGCAGGCGGATGTCATCGTGGTCGGATTCGGCGGCGCAGGTGGCGCGGCCGCACTCGAAGCGCATGAGCGCGGTGCCGATGTGCTCGTGATCGAGCGGTTCGAGGGTGGCGGCGCCACCGGCAATTCGGGCGGCGTGATCTATGCCGGCGGCGGCACGCGCTTCCAGAAGGACGCGGGGGTCGAGGATTCGGTCGAGAACATGTTCAACTACCTGAAGCTGGAATGCACTGACGCGGTAACGCCCGAAACGCTGCGCCGCTTCTGCGATGAAAGCGCGTCCAATATCGACTGGCTGGTTGGCCATGGCCTGCAATTCGAAGGTTCGCTCTACAGCGGCAAGACCAACTATCCGCCCGAAGACAAGTACCTCTATTACGCCGGCAACGAAAAGGTGCCGAGTTTTGCTGCGCACGCCAAGCCGGCCGCGCGCGGCCATCGCGCCAAGGGTGCAGGCTGGACCGGCTATGTCATCACCGACGCGCTCAAGGCCGCTGCCGACCGGCTGGGCATCAAGTTCCGGACGCATACGCTGGCCAACCGCCTGGTCATCGACGCAGAAGGCGCGGTGGTGGGTGTCGAAGTCATTACGCTCGAGGATTCCGCCGCCCGCAAGGAACATCAGGACCTCTACGCCAAGGTCGATCCGCTTCGCCCGTTCAACGGCGACCGGGCCGAACAGGCCATGGCCGACGCCTTCAAGCTGGAACAGGCGCGGGGAGTGCGCAAGCTGATTCGCGCCCGCGGCGGCATAGTCCTCGCCACCGGCGGCTTCGGCTACAACCAGCCGATGGTCTCGCAGCACATGCCGTTCCTCGGCGAAAACTTCCGTGCGCTGATGCGGCTGGGTTCTGCCGGGTGCAGCGGCAGCGGCATCCAGCTCGGCCATTCGGTTGGCGGAGCGGTCGGCAAGCTAGACCATTCGTTCCTTGGCCGCATGATCATCCCGCCGCGCGCGCCGGTGGAAGGGATCATCATCAACCGCAACGGCCAGCGCTTCGTCAACGAGGATGCCTATAACGCTTTCCTCGGTTCGGCGATCCTGAACCAGCCGGGGGCGGATGCCTGGATCATCATGGACAAAAAGCTCCACCGCGAATTCCTGCGGCAGTGCATTCCCAACGGTGATGGCAGTTTCCGGCCCTATCTCGCGCCCGCACTCCTCAACCGCTTCTTCGGCGGGACAAAGAAGGGCAAGACTCTGGCCGATCTGGCCGGAAAGATCGGCGTGCCCGCAGCCAATCTCGAAGCCGCGGTGGCGGATTTCAACGGCGCCATCGCGCGGGGCGAAGCGGACCCGATGGGCAAGAACCCGGACTATACCCGCCCCGTCGGCGAAGGACCCTATCGCGCTCTCAACACCTCGATCGGCAACAAATTCTCGTTCTGCGTGTTCTTCACGCTCGGCGGGCTCAAAGTGGACGAGCTGCGCGGTCAGGTCCTGCGCGACGACGATACCCCGATCCCCGGCCTCTATGCGGCGGGGCGTGCGGCGATGGGTATTCCTTCCAACGGCTATATCAGTGGCATGTCCATTGCCGACGGCATTTTCTCCGGCCGCCGGGCTGCGCGCGATGCGGCATTGCGTCGGCAGGACAGCTGACGGGCTTGACTTGCTCCCCACTCGAGGAGCAATTAGGCCAATAAGCAGACTGGTTCGGACGGTGGCGCTGGTCGATCACCGTTCGTACCTGGGAGAGATGGCGTGGAGACGATTTACCGCTTTGCCGGGGAAGACCTGTCCGAACTGCAAAACGGTTATGGCGAACTGGTCAGGCGTGAATTCTACGATGGCGATCTCGGGGCCGAAATCCGCGAAGGTTTCTGCCTGACCGTACAGAAGGCGCTGTCCCACCCGATCGCCTTGCTGCGCATGCTGTCCAATTCGGCCATCTCCTACCGTCGCGGCTGGGACCATATTCGCGGCAACAAGAGCGGCGTCAGGGTGATCTGGTTCGTCCGGCGCGGTTCGGTCCAGTTCGTCCGCTCGCGCGGTAGCGTCACGGTCAATGCCGGTGAATGCGCCATTCTCGATTCCGGCGTTCCCTTCCACGCCAAGGCGACAACCGACGGCGAACGGTTCGACATGGTCCAGGCGGTGGTTCCGGCCCATTTGTTCATGAGCCATCTGTCGATCGCGGCCGATCTCGATGAACCGCTGGCGCTGGATTATGCCAATCGCGAAAGCGTGGTGCGCCTGCTCGACATGCTCTGCGACCTGGGCGAGAAAATCGGCACCCGTATCGCCGAACCGCTGGTGGCCGCCTTCCTCGAAGCGCTGTCGGAGCGCGTGCGCGAAGTGACCGAATGCCTCACCCCGCGCGAACGCAATTCCAACATGCGGCTGGCCGATATCAAGGCGCATATCATGCGCAACCTGACCGATCCCGATCTCAGCTACGAAGATGTCGCCGCGCAATGCGGCATTTCCTCGCGCTATCTCTATTACCTCCTGAAGGCCGACAACACGACCTTTGCCAAGCTGGTCTGGACCCAGCGGCTGGAGAAGGCGCGTGAATGGCTGTCATCAGGGGAACTGGCCAATTACGCGATCCGCGAGATTGCCTTCATGGCCGGGTTCAAGGACGCGGCCCATTTCAGCCGGATATTCAAGGCGACCTTCGGCTGTTCGCCCAAGCAGTACCGGGCTGACGCCGTCGCTCGCCTGCAAGGCCCGGTCGAACAGATCGAACGCCCGGTCAGGCTCAATCCTGGCGAGCCACTGCTGAACTGATCAGCGAAGGCAGGCATCTGCCGCCGCGATCTGTTCTTCCAGCTTGTCGGCCATGGGTGCCATGTATTGCAGGCCGAACACCGCGAGGTTGAGGCTGCCGCGCGGTTCGTCCTGCACCCGCTGGAGCGAGACCAGCGCGGAGATGATCACTTTGTAGGTGTGGTAGACGTCATAATAGCGCAGGCGATATTCCGAGATCGGCTCGCCCCCGGCCTCCTCGTACCACGCCATGATCTGCTCGCGGCTGGCATGCGCTGCGCTCGCCATCACGAACAGCGCCAGTTCTTCCGCCGGATCGCCCAGGCGGGAATTCTCCCAGTCGAGCAGGGCGGAAATCCGGTCGCCGTCGAACAGCAGGTTGTGAAATCCGAAATCGCCATGGTTCAGCACGGCCCGGCCATCCTCGGCCGGGACATTGGCCAGCATCCATGCGGTTGCGCGTTCCAGGATGGCTGATGCGGGTGCGCGGCAGGCACGGCCCATGTCGCGCCAGTATTCCACCACCGCGCGGGTGCCCGCCTCGAGGGTCGGATAGCCCAGCCAGCGTTGCATGTAGCTTTGCCGGATCAGCGGGTTAGCATCATCCACCGGCACTTGCTGCAGCTGAACGATCAGCCCGATCGCATCCTTCAGCCGACCTTCGCCGACCGGCTCGGCGGCACCGGTATAGGTGCCGAGCACCCGGCCCGGCGCCCGGCGCGAGACCATGAATTTGAGCCCCAGATGCGACGGATCGGCTTCGAGGAACAGCGGCTCGGCCACAGGAAGGCCGGAGCGGAAGGCGTGGAGGACAAGCGGATATTCGCCTTCCACCAGCATCCCGTCGAGGTCCAGCATCCGCCGTTCCGGCTCGATCCGGAGCGCCAGACCCACCGGCTCGCCGCCTCCATCCTGCACTTCGGCCAGCACCGTGATCTTGGAAAAGCCGCCGGGCACCATGCGGAAGCTGACGATTTTCGGATTGGCCCATTCCTTGCGGTGGTTGCGCAGATAGGCTTCGAACCGTTCCGCGGTGATGCCGGCGCGCGGGTCTTCTCCGCCCACGCCTCTGGCGCGTTGGTTGCGATAGGCGTGGAGCTTCTTCTCCCACTTCACCAGCCGGGCGACCATCGCATCGCCCTCCGTGGTTCCGGCGGCGGCCAGCCTGGAGGCGGCGGCGGCATTTGCGGCGAGCACCGCCGCCAGATCAGCGTCGCGATCGCCGGACAACTCAGGCGCGCTTTCGCCGACCACGCCCGACAGTGCAGCTCCTTCGGCGATGAAGCTGGCGAAGAATTCGGCGTCTTCGCGCAGCAGCAATTCGTTTGCGCCGGTGCGCACGCCTTCCAGCAGGCTGGGGATATCGACCGTCCCGGGCATGGCCTGCGCGCGCAGCACTGCGTCGAGCACGGCAAGTTTGAGATGGCTGTCGTCGGGTGTCATAGGGTCGGTGCCTTGCTGCGGGAGTGTCAGAAGATGGATTTGTGCATGCCGCCAGTGATCGTGATCGTTTCCCCGCTGACGAAACTGGCACGGGTGGAGCAGAGGAAAGCGACCAGTGCCGCCATTTCCTCCGGCCTACCGAAGCGGCAGACGCCAAGACCAGTGGGCTTCATCACCTCTTCCTCGAAGGCCTCGATCGTCGTGCCGCGCGCGGCGTAGGCATCGCGGGCAAGATCGGTGGCGAACTGGCCAGTAGCGGCGATGTTGGCGGTGATGCCGTATTTGCCATATTCGAACGACAGCGTCTTCATCAGCCCGACCACGCCCAGCCGCCCGACATTGGACAGGATTTTCTGTGTCGGGGGTGCGTGCAGTGCCTTCATCGACTTGGAGCCGATATTGACGATCCTGCCCCAGCCCCGCTCCTTCATCACCGGCAGCACGGCGCGGGAGAGATGGACGATGCTCATTACCAGGGTTTCATAGGCGTCGCGGAAATCGGCATTAGTGGCGTCTTCCAGCCCCACGCTGAAACTGCCGCCGGGCCGGGCATCGGGCGTGTCGAGATTGGCGATGGCGATCGCGGGCGCGCCATAAGTGGCCGTGGCGAAGGCCACCGCCGCGTTGACGGCTGCTTCATTCGCCATGTCGGCAATCACGCCCGAGGCTTCGCCGCCTTTCGCGCGGATTTCCGCCACCGCCTTGTCCAGTGGTCCGTTGCTGCGTGCGGCGATCACCACGTTGGCGCCTTCCAGCGCCAATTCCTCGGCAATGGCTCGGCCCAGCCCCTTGCTGCCACCGGAGACGATGGCCGTCTTGCCCTTGAGCCCCAGATCCATGGTCAGAATGTCCCCTGATACATGCCGCCGGTCACGGTCATGCATTCGCCACTGATGAAGCCCGCGCGATCGGAAGCGAGGAAGGCCGCGACGGCGGCTACTTCGTCCGCCCGGCCGAAGCGACACGCGCCCATGCCGGTCTTGCGCATGCCCGCCTCGATACCTTCCTGGTCGAGCCCGTGCGTGCCGATCCAGCCGAGCGCGAGATCGGTCGCGACGTAGCCCACCGCCAGCACATTGGCGGTGATGCCGTATTTGCCGTATTCATATGACAGCGATTTCATCAGCCCGACCACGCCCAGGCGCCCGACGTTGGACAGGATCATCTGGGTGGGCGGGCCGTGCGGTTCCTTGGCGGCGTGGCTGCCAATGTTGATCAACCGGCCCCAGCGCCTTTTCTTCATGCCCGGCAGGACCGCGCGGGTGAGGTGAACTACGCTCATCACCAGTTCGTTGTGCCCTTCGTCGAAATCGGCATCCTCGAAGCTGAGGTTGAAGGACGAGCCGCGCCGGGCATCGGGCGCATCGAGATTGGAAATGGCGATGTCGGGCGAGCCAAAGGTTTCAGTCGCCTTTGCCACCACTTCATGAATCTGCGCGGCATCGGTCATGTCGCCCTGGAAACCAGCGGCGGAACCACCGGCGGCGCGGATCGCTTCGACCACCTCGTCCAACGCCGGGCGTCCGCGCGCTGCAATGGCGACATTCGCGCCTTCGCGGGCGAATTCCTCCGCAATGGCGCGGCCGATGCCCTTGCTGCCGCCTGACAGGATTACGGTCTTGCCAGCCAGTCCCAGATCCAAAGTGCCATCCCCTCATTGTGCCGTTTGGACGCTTCCTAACGCCTATCGCCTTTGCGCGATAGCAGCAGGGCTTGCGTCTCGTCGCAAGAGGGGGTGGAATTGTCAGCCGACGTCGACTTCCTTGACCCTTGCGAGCACGTCGGCGGCGTGTTCCTTCCGGCAGATCAGCAGGTCGGGCATGTAGACATCGGCCCGGTTGTAGACCAGCGGGCTGCCGTCGATCCGCGAGCAATGGAGGCCGAAAGCCTGAGCTACGGCTACGGGCGCGGCAGAGTCCCATTCATACTGGCCGCCGGAGTGGAGATAGATGTCGGCCTCGCCCCGGATCACGGCCATGGCCTTGGCCCCGGCTGAGCCCATCGGGACGAGTGCCGCGCCGATCGCCTCGGCCACCGCGACCGCTTCTTTCGCCGGCCGGGTGCGGCTGACGACCATGCGCAGCGGCGCGCCTTCGGATGGGAGCGGGGCGGGCTGGTCCGTCCGCAGCACGAGGTCGAGCCCCGGCAGCGCGACCGCGCCGATGGTGGCAACGCCGTCTACGGCCAGGGCGACATGGACTGCCCAGTCGGTCCGTTCCTCGCCATATTCGCGGGTGCCATCGACTGGATCGATTATCCACACGCGCGACTTGGAGAGGCGCTCGGGCGTGTCCTTGCTTTCTTCTGACAGCATCCCGTCATCCGGGCGCTGCTGCGCAAGGGCATGGATCAGGAACTGGTTGGCGGTCTGGTCGCCCGCCTTGCCCAGTGCCTTCGCCGATACCAGGCCGCTGTCGCGCACCAGCAAGAGGATGCGGCCCGCCGCCGCTGCCAGCCTTGCGGCCAGTTCGGCATCATCGGCGATGATCGCGCTCTGCTCGCTCACAGCAGCGTCTCGACGATCAGCTCGGCTGCCTCTTCCGGGGTCATCGCTGTGGTGTCGATCCGCAGCTCGGCCTTGTCAGGCGCTTCATAGGGGCTGTCGATCCCGGTGAAGTTCTTCAGCTCGCCCGAACGCGCCTTCTTGTAGAGGCCCTTCACGTCACGCGCTTCCGCCACGTCCAGCGGGGTATCGACAAAGATCTCGATGAACTCGCCCTCCGCCATCAGGTCGCGCACCATCTGCCGCTCGGCCCGGAACGGGCTGATGAAGGCCGTCAGCACAAT
>CANJYE010000062.1 GCA_947479055.1 Erythrobacteraceae bacterium | reverse complement strand
TGCGATCGCGGGAAAAATGGCTTGATCCGGCGCATCTGCACCTCGCTCAGCATAAACAGATCGTCCACAAGCAGCACCTCCTGGTGCCACCATTGAATCAACCCTCAGCCCATCATGCAAGCAATTTAACAGGTCCTGACCCTAGAGTGCCTCCGATCAGGTGGAGAGCCAGCGTGCGTTATTTCCTCTCGCATACCAACGTAGCTGGCGATTCGGTCGTCTCCGGCTACGACCAATGGCTCGAGCTCGACAATTTCGATTATGGCGTTTCCAATTCTGTTACCGGTTCCGCCGGTGTGCCGATGGCGGCTGGCAAGCCGGAGTTCAGCCTTGTTTCCTTCAATCTGGCCAATGAGACCGCGCTCGCCGACTTCATCGGACTTGCATTCCACGGCGGGCAGACGGGCGACAAGGCCACGATCCATGCCGTCAATTTTGACGGCACCACGGCGACGGAAGTCTTCGATCTCAGCATAGATTACGCAATCGTCTCCAATGTGCAGGATTCTGCCGCCGGTGGCTTTACCGCTTCGCTTGGTTTCGGTGCAATCACCGTCAAGACGTGGGACCCGCTCGATCCCGCCATTACGTCGCAATTCGACTGGGACCTTGAAGCAAACAAGGCGGGTGGAGAGGTGGGCGATGCCGGTAAGACGGGGAATACCGCCACCATAGCGCCGACCAGATATTTCATGGCCGTCAGCGGCCTGAACGGCGGTTCCACCGATCCCGGCCACCTCGGCTGGTTCGAACTGAGCGACTTCGATTTCGGCCTCATGCGGGAAACCACCTTGGTGGCGTCGGCCATTGGGAAGTCGTTAGAGGCTTCGCTGCCAGGATTCGGCCCCGTCCATGTCGAACTCGACCGTGATGTCGCGCTGACCCGCCTGCTTGCCCAATTCGGCTCCGGCAAGCCGCTGGGGGCAGTGCGGATCGAAGGCGTGGTGGGGGACGGCGCCAGCCAGAAGGCAGTCTATGACCTGACGCTCAACACCGTGAATGTCGTCCAGCTCGACGATATCGCCGGTGGCGGCTTCACTCTGGATTTCGATTACCGGCTGGGCGAACTCAAGACGCTCGATGCATTGACCGGCAAATCCATCGATGTCGCCCAGTGGAATGTCGATACGTTCAAGTTCCTTACCGACGCGACCTTTGCCGCGCCGGTCGTTGGATCCGGCACAGGATCAAATACGCCGAGCGCCACCGCTGTGGACTATTTCCTGGCCTTCAGCGACGACATCGGGAAGACGCAAGGTGACTCGCTGGACAGTGCCGCCAAGGGCTGGATCCGGATTTCGGATTTCAATTTCGATATTTCGCGCGGCGAGATCACACCCGGCGTCTATACCACGCCCGACCATCCCGGCCTGACAATCAGGGCCGACACCGAAACATCGCTTGCCCAGGTGATGACGCTGTTGACCTCAGGTAAGGCTACCAGCGGTGCCAGTATCAAGGGTTTCGATAGCAACCACAAGCTTGTCTACGACCTGGCGCTTGAATCCGTGAATGTCATGGGTGTGAACGACAGTGCTGATCCCGGATTTTCATTCGATCTGGATTACAAGGCCGTGGAGATCACGACCAAGGGATACGATCCTACATTGAAGCTGGTAGCAAATCCGGTTTTCAAATGGGATTTTTCCACGGACACGATCGGCGATGGCACTTCCTTCACCGTGAAAGCCAGCGCGGTCGGGGTCGAGGACATTGCCGTGCCTACCCGTTATTTCATGATGGTGGACGGCCTTTACGGCGGTTCGACCGCAGCCGGGTTCGCAGGCTGGTTCGACATAGATTCCTTTGGACAAGGTGGTGAGCGCAACGGCAACCTCCTGAATTTCGGCGATCTCGATGTGACTGTCAGCACCGATGCGGCCCTGACCACGCTGATGGGATGGCAGGCAGCGGGCAAGCATATCGATGGCGTGCGGATTGTCGGAGTGGTTGGCGATGGATCCTTCTCCAGGGTGTTCGAACTCGACGCATCCGATCTGCTGATTTCAGGGACGCACAGCGATAGCGATCGCGGGTATGAAATCATATTCGATTACGGGGCGATCCGGCAACAGACCTTCAACAGCGTCACGCACGGACTGACGTCATTGTTTCAATGGGATGACCTGGCAAATCTGGGTCAATACTCGGACAAGGGGATCACCGCGCCAACCAAGGGTGCAATCGCGGCCAGTGCGGACAGCTTCTATATTGCCTTTGAAGGACTTGCGGGTGACGCGGTCGTTGTGGGCCACAACAACTGGATTCAGGTCGATAACTTCGAATTCGATATCGTCGGTCTGATCTCCGGGCGCACCACAGACCCGCTTTCCGGCGATGTCGCCAATGCCTTCAGCGGCATTCACCTGCATCTGGACAGCGATGTCGCGCTGGCGGATCTGCTCGAACTTGCTGCCAGCGGGGCCAGCCTGAAGGGCGCGACACTGCACGGCCTGAACAGCGCGCTGGGCGGTAAGCTGGTTTACGATCTCGATCTGACCAACCTCGTCGTCACTGATGTACAGGAAAGCAACGGGCCAGGCCTGGATGTGACGCTCGATTTCGGGAAGATCGGGCTGACCACCAACAAATACGATCCCATCACTGGCCTGTCCGCCGGCACCGAAAAGTTCGGCTGGGACCTGGTGGCGAACAAGGCGGCAACCGTCGATACAATCAATTTTGCGCCCGGCCCCAAGGCGGCGGTGTTCCAGGCAAGCGATCACTTCCTGCTGATCGACGGACTGAACGGCGGCACGGCCGATACCGCGCATGGCGGATGGTTCGATATCGCCGGCTACAGTTTCGGCCTTGCGAACAATGGCAGGGTTTCGGAGGGCCTTGCACCTGCCTTACGGGAATTCGGCTCGCTCACGGTCGAATTTGCCAGCGATGCCGCACTCACCAAGATGTTGAAGATGGCGGCAATAGGTGGAGAGATCAAAGGGCTTGTTCTGGAAGGGGTGGGCGGTTTGCCGGCGCGCTCTGTGTTCGATCTGGGCTTCGGTGATGTGCTGATTTCGGAGGTCCATGACATCATCGACGGCGGCTTTACGGTCAATTTCGAATATGGCGTGTTCGATAGCCGGGTCTTGAACACCTCCGGCGGGCTGGTTTCTGGCAAGACCACTACCGGCGCGGGCTGGGACCTGATCGCTGATACCGCCTTCAAGGGGCAGATTGTCGCAGCGCCGGTGGGTACCAGTGCAAGCGAATATCTGGTCGGATCCCTCTATGACAATGTCATCAGTGGCGGTGCCCGCAATGACCGGATTTACGGGCTTGGTGGCAATGATACGCTTGAGGGCGGGACCGGCAATGACTTCCTTGATGGCGGCACAGGGTTCGACCTGGCTACCTATCTCAACGCCACCGGTTCGCTGAAGATCGATCTTGGCAACTCTACCATTGGCCAGTCTGTTGGCGGCGGACAGGGCATCGACTTGCTGAAAAATATCGAAGGTCTCATCGGATCGTCCTTCGCCGATGTCCTGATCGGCAATTCCGGCAACAACAGCCTTGATGGTGGCGGTGGCGATGATGACATGCGCGGGCTTGGCGGTTCCGACAGCTATTATGTCGACAGTTTCTTCGACATCGTGTTCGAGAACCCGGGCGAAGGCAGCGCAGACACGATTTTCGCCATGTCCAGCTTCGATTCCACGGCTGCCGGTGAGATTGAGAATTTTGTTGCCGCCTATACCGACACCAGCGGGATCACACTGATCGGCAACGGGCTGGCCAACAACATCACCGGCGCTGCTGGCGACGATACGCTCTATGGCATGGACGGCGATGATGTGATCGATGGCCGGGGTGGTTTCGACTACATGGACGGTGGCAACGGTAATGACACCTATTATGTCGATGATCTCAACGATCAGGTAATCGAGGCGGGCGGTGGCGGCACCCAGGACCGTATCATCACCAGTGCGAGCTACATCATTGCCAGCGATGACGATGTGGAATTTCTTGAGGCCACGTCTATGGGCGGAGACATCATTCTTGTCGGCAATGATATCACCAATGCGCTTACCGGCCGCAACGATGGCAATGATGTGCTCGATGGTCGTGCTGACGTTGACACGATCTCAGGGCTGGGCGGAAATGACCGGCTGATCGGCGGACAGGGGATCGATAGTCTTACCGGCGGGACCGGGGCGGATACATTTGTCCTCCAGAAGCTTGCGGCAGATCGCGACAGCATCCTCGATTTTGACGGCACGACCGACAAAATCGAGCTTTCGGCCGCAAGCTTCGCCATTGCCAGCACCCCGCTGACCAACGTCCAGTTCATCGCGAACACGACCGGCCTGTCGGCCAGCGTCAACACCCGCTTTGTCTACAACACGGCCACTGGCGAACTCCATTACGACAGCAATGGCAGCAACGCCGGAGGGGACAGCATCATCGCCACTTTCAGCAATCTGGTTGCGCTCGATACCGGCGATTTCGTGGTTGTTTAGAACGGGCAGCGTGAAACCTGGATCACGCTGCTCGCTCAATCCTATGTCATCAGTCTTTAAGCCGCTTCGGTCGTCATTCCCAGATAGGGTATCCCGATCGAGCGGCGGCCACCGAAATCGGTCCGCGCCACGATTGCTCCCAGCTTTTCCATATATTCGATCAAGCGGCGAACCCGGCCCGGCGAGCTGGTGCCATAGGCGCGGGCCAGCGCTTCGTCCTCGGGGCAAGGTCGCCCGGCCATTGCCGCCTGCGCGATCAGCAGGAACGGGGCCAGCATGTCTTCCGGCAGGTGCGCGGCGGCCTCCAGCAGCGCTGCCCAGCGCGGGTCGGCGGGATCGAGGATACCGCCCTGTGCCAGCGCCATCCGTTGGCGGAATGCTGGCAGGTCCAGTGGCACGCGCGCCAGCTGGCGCATGCGGCAGCGCGCGGAGAAATCCTGATAAAGCTGCGCGGATGGCTGGAAGGGACTCTCCGGATCGGCCAGCATCTCTTCCAGCACGACCACGACCATCCGTTCGATGCTGGCCGGGTCAGGTACGGGCGCTTCGTCGCGCGGTTGTGCGGCGGGAGCAGGCACGGCCATCTGGCGGATCAATTCATCCGCTGCGACTGGCTGGTGGACCGGTTCCGGCCGGGCAGGCGGCGCATCCGCTTCCATTTCAGCGAACAGCATCGTGCGGACATTTTCCGGCGCGACCTGCGGCATGGGCATCAGCCCGTGTATGCCCGAGCGTGTGCTTGTCTGCACCGGCCCGATGGTAACTGCTACCGGGCGGCGCGCAATGGCCGGGCCCAGGCCAATGAAGCAGCCCCGCTCCAGATCCCTGATCTCTTCGGCCTGCCGCCGTTCCATCCCGAGCAGGTCGGCAGCGCGGGCCATATCGATATCGAGGAACGTGCGGCCCATCAGGAAATTGCTGGCTTCCGCTGCGACATTCTTGGCCAGCTTGGCCAGCCGCTGGGTCGCGATCACTCCGGCGAGACCACGCTTGCGTCCGCGGCACATCAGGTTGGTCATGGCGCCAAGGCTGGTCCGACGGGCAGCGTCGGACACGTCGCCAGACACGGCCGGGGCAAACACCTGTGCTTCGTCCACCACTACCAGCGCCGGATACCAGTGATCGCGTGGCGCATCGAACAGGGCGTTGAGGAAAGCGGCGGCGCAGGTCATCTGCGATTCGAGTTCCAGCGCTTCCAGGTTCAGCACGACCGAGGCGCGGTGCTCGCGAATGCGTGCGCCGATCCGGCCGATTTCGCGTTCGTTGTAGCCGCCGGCCTCGATCACGACATGGCCGAAAGTGTCGGCCAGTGTCACGAAATCACCCTCGGGATCGATCACCACCTGCTGGACCAGCTGGGCGCTTTCTTCCAGCAAACGGCGCAGCAGATGAGACTTGCCGGAGCCCGAATTGCCCTGGACGAGCAGGCGGGTCGCCAGCAGTTCCTCGATATCGATCCGGACGGGCTGCGCCGCGCCATCTGTTCCGATTTCGATTCCGCCTGTCACGTTCTGCCTGTGGCCGGGCATCGCCGAATTTGCAACCTGCCGGGCCGGGCATCCCCGGACTTGTGCAACCCGCAACTGCGGTTAAGGCTGGGCCAATGGACTTCGACGATCAATTGCGCCGCTACTTCGGCGCTTCCGAGCTTTCCGCCATCGCGCCCGAGGCTGTTTCCGCCGGGGTCGAGCGGATGGCTGTGGATTTCGGGATGGAGAAGGATCGGGGTCGCCGCTTCGCCCTCTGGACTGTCATGTACATGTTCGGAGCGGCACCCGATCTCGACGTCGCTTTCAAGGATGAGGACGATCGCAACGCGGCGCGCGACTTCATGGACCTGATCGATCGCGCCGGCGAAGGCGGATAGACCAGCCGGTCAGCCTTCGGGGGCGAGCTGGCGGACCGGATCGCTGCCATCCCAGTCGACCGAGGCGGCAATGACGGCAGCGCCGATCGTCTGGATTGCTTCGCAGTCGGCGATGATTTCCAGCATGCAGCCAATCGCCGATCGCGTGTCGATATAGGCAAGACGCATGCCGCCGCCGAAAACGCCTTCATTGGCCACCTCGAAGCCAGCAGCGCGCAGCGCGGCAAGGTCGGCATCGTAATCTTGTGATATCTTCATCACATGGTGCAGCGCGCTCTCGCCCACCGCCACCGAATCCCGGTAGGCGCAAGGGTGATCGCCGACCGGCTCGATCAGCTCGATCTGGATGCCGCCTGCCTGGGCGAGGCCGAAGCGCGCGCGGATCGGCTGGGGCGTGCCGCGATAGACCGCTTCCTCGAGATCGATATCAAGCCGGATGAACGGCCCGACCCCGAGCGCGAGCCATTGTTCCATTGCCCGCTCCAGATTGTCGACCACATAGCCGTTCTGGAGAATGGGAACACCGGGGGCGAGAATTTTCGGATAGGCGCTCATCTTGCTTCCTTTCTATCAGGCCCCGGGATTGACCAGGACCTTGCATTGGCTGGTACGCTGCTTGAGCGCCTCGAACATCGCGGGCAACTGGTCCATCGCGATGACATCGGTAATCATCGCAAGCGGATCGACAATCCCCCGGTCGAGTACATCGACCGCGTGGCGGAATTCGGACAGGTTGGTGCCGACCGCGAATTGCAGCTTCACTTCCTTGTAGACCGCAAGGGCCGGAATCCACGGATCTCCATGCTCGCAGATGCCCAGCACGGTGACGGAGCCCTGCGGCCTGACCAGTTCGACCGCGCGGGCGATAGCACCGGGCACGCCGGCGCATTCGATCACCACATCGGCCATGCCGCCGAAGAAGTCGGTCAGTTCGCCTGGCAGGTTATCGCCTTCGGTGAAGAAGCCATCGACACCTACCGCCCGGGCGATAGGCTCGCGCGTGCGGCTGGTCGCCACCGCCGCGATCCGGCCCGCGCCGCACTGCCGCGCCCAGAACGCGGCGGCGATGCCGACCGGTCCAGCGCCCAGGACCAGCACGCGCGCGCCGGGCAGAAAGGTATTGATCCGGATGCCGAGCATGCCCACCGCCAGCGGCTCGACAATTGCCGCATCGGCCAGCGACAGGGTGCGGGGCAGGGTGACGCAATTGGCGCTTTGCGCGACGAGATATTCGGCAAACCCGCCGCAGGGGAACTGTGGGCCAAGCACGCAGAAATAGGGTGAGCCGGACTTGCAGGCCGCGCATGTGCCGCAGCCCCGCATCGGGTGGGGCACGACATGGTCGCCAATCTTCAGCCGCTCCACCCCCTTGCCCACGGCAATCACTTCGGCGCTGCTCTCATGGCCAGGGATGAAACCGGCTGGCGCGGTGGCACCATGCGCCTCGGTCATGTGCAAATCGGTGCCGCAGATGCCGCAGCGTTCGACCCGCAACACCACCTCGCCTTCGCCGGGCTCCGGATCGGGCACGTCGCGGATGTCCAGCGGCTGGCCGGGCTTTTCGAAAACGGCTGCGCGCATCGCCTTCCCCTTATTTCCGGCCGAGGCCAAATTTCTCGATATATTCGGCGTGCCGTTCCAGGATCATCTGTGGCGTCAGGCCGAAGCTCTCCATGTCATATCTGTGCATGCCGTGGCCTTCGGGATTGTATTCGATCCGGGCCGCGATCGCGGCTTCGGCCTCGGCGCTCATGACGAGGCCGAAGTGATCGTAGATTTCGCCGATCACTTTCATCGGATTTGCGTGGAGTTGCGAATGATGGAGGTCGAAGAACTGGTTTTCCCGGTCCTTCAATCGCGCCCGCGTGGCCATGCCGCGATCGACCATGATCGCCCACTTCTGCAATTCGCGCGGTCCGAGGATCTTGCGGGTGATTTCTGCACCTTCGCCCTCATGTGCGGTCTTGTAGAGGTGGATCGTGCTGGCGATGGAAGGCACTGCTTTCAACGGATCGCGATGGGTCCAGATCACCCGGACATCAGGCGCTTCATTGAACCAGTAATCGAGCTGACCGATGCTGGCCGGGTTCTTGAGCAGATAGGGCTTGTCGGGTTCATGGCATCCGATCAGCTTGAGGATCTGGAACTCGCGCATCACTTCGGGCCGCTCCGGGCGGCTGGCCCACCACGCATCGTAGCCGGCCGAGTACCAGATCGAGGCGAAGATGTTGTTGGCCATGGTCCCGCCCTGGATTTCCAGTTCCTCGTCCACTTCCTCGGCCATGGCGATGTGGGCCAGCGCAATGTCGGGCGAACCGCTGCGCTGGTTGGTCAGCCACTGCGCCGCGCGCTGGAAGGCAGGGTTGGACGCCCACTGGTCGCGCGGGGGGCGGGGCTGGGGGGCTTTGGCCAGCCAGTTTTGCACGCCCTGGAACTGCGGATCGGCGCTCATCAGCTTGTGCAGCACGGTGGTGCCGGTGCGTGGATGGCCACAGATCAGGATCGGAGCCTTGAGCTGGAAGGCCTTCCATTCGGGATAGCGCTTCCAGCCTTCCTGCGCATAGAGCCGCGCGGCCAGATATACGACCACCGTATCCCACGCCTGCTCCCGCCCGCCGGGGCTGAAATGAGCATCGATATCCATCGACAGCAGCAGGATGCGCAGGCCCGCGCTGTAATCATCCTCGCCGAAATCGCTGAGGCCGCCAGCGGTCTTGATGGCAACCTCATGCAGGTAATCCCAGCTGTCGCTGAACCGTTCCGGAGCTTTCATGGTCCTCGCATCCTTCTGCCGTGCCCCTGGATTACCACCGGCGCCTGATTTGTGCGCCGATCCGCCGGGCGCGCAGCAACTGCCGCCGCTCCTCCGCCGAGACCACCGGCGTTTCGGCGGGCAGGTGGTTGCGCAGATCGGCCAGCTTGACGCGCTTCAATGCCGGCACCGGGGCGGAGCTGCATTGCAGCCAGCGCAAGTAGATCGTGCCTTCAGCAAACCCGCCGGTGTCGAGCCAATTGTGCACCCCCGGATCGACATGGGAGACCACCCCGCGATATTTCCCGTCGGCATCGATCCGGGCGTAATGGCCATTGGTGCTGGCCTGGCGATAGACATACTCGACCGCGTTGAAATAGGGGTCGTTGATCTGGATGTTCCAATAGGGCCGCACTTCCGGCAGATCGGTCTCGAGGATCAGCGCCTCGTCTTCCGCCACTTCGAACATCGCCCAGCCGTAAAGCTGGTTGGGCACCCCGGCGAGGTTGTTGTAATCTTCCAGCCGGAACTTGTTGACGCCGACTTCGGCCTTGAAATCGTTCTGCATGTCGAGCCACAGCCGGGTAAACCGCTCGGGCAGTGTCAGCGCGCGTTCCAGCCGCTGGTGGATTTCCTCGATCCCCATCCGGCGCTTCTGCAACGGGGCATCGAGGCTTTCGATCCACAGCCGGGGATCGACCTCATTGCCCCAGTCATAGGAACGCATCCGCACGATCACATGATCGACGCGCGGATCAAGCTGGTACCAGTGGCCGGTGTAACCTTCCGGCCGGGTCGTGCCGAACAGCAGTTCGAACGTGCCGTCGGGTTGGACCTGCAATTCCTTGTCATCGACATAGCCGGTTGCTCCGGCCGGCGGATCGGCCATGCCGATCATGTCATGGCCGAACAGGAAATTCAGCATGTGAACGGAGCCGCGCGTGCCGGCGATGCGATAGGTCCGCCGCGCGTCGAGTGGGGCATAGTAATAGACATCGTCCGGGTTGGGCTGGAGCAGGAACACCGAGTTCCACAAGGGCATGAATTCGGGATGCTCGCTGTTGGACTGGAAATACAGGAAATAGGCCCAGGCTACGTTCATCACCGCCTGCCGGTAGAGATCGGCACGGTAATGCTCGTCATCGGGTTTCCAGGCTCGCTCCACCAGCCGCCCGGCCGGTCGCAGCAAATCGACGTAATGATCCCAGCTCTGGAGTGTACTGCCCATCGTCATCCTCTCCCGGCAGGTTCCTGCCCTTGTCGTTCGCAACGCATAATTGCGGGCTGGGCCATTTATGCAAGGCGATACGTGGTGGCATTGGAGGAAGTTAGCGATGCCATGCCCATGCGTGATAAAATAATATAATTATATCATAATGATGATTATAACTCGCTCTGGCTTCCGGAAGCATGGGCGCGGCCTCTGGCGCAAAAAGACGCAGAAATGGCAGGAATGCGGGATCATCGCGCGCTGACCCTGGCTGCGATGGGGCTCCGCATGGCAAAAAAAGCTTTACGTTTGCGGCATGGTGTCAAATACCGGGCCTGCGTCGCGCATCGTTGCTTGACTCTGCGCTTGGGGCGATTGACGTGGTCCAACCCGATGATACGATCCAGCCCATACCAGGATCGAAAGGGGGAGGCCATGAATCCGTTAACCGTTCAGTCGAACGCGCCCGATCCGTTTGAGCCTATCAACGGCCTCAGCCTTGGTTCCGAACGGATCAGGGACCTTACCCGCTGTGGAGCTCAATATCGGCGCCGGGCCGAAATGCTGGCCGTCACGCGCAAAATCCTTGCCGCAGAAGGCTGCGACAAGGTGACGATCCGGTCTTTTTCGGATGCCTGCCATGTCACCGCCCAGACCATTCACAACAGCTTTGGATCGAAAAGCGAACTGATCTGTTCGGCGATGAACCAGCATACGCTGATGATCGATTCCCATGCCTTGTCGCAGGCAAAGGACCCCGGGCTGTTCCTGATGCTGGCCGTTGCCTATTGCCAGACTGCGGTCGAGCATCCCGAGTTCATGCGCGAATACATGCTCACCACCCTATCGCCCAGGCGCAACCTGGCGGAGGCCTTGCAAAGGTTCGGGGCGGATCTGAAGGCCCAGATCCTGCGGGAAATGGCGCGGCGCAACCTGCTGCGATCCTATGTCGATCCGCGGATGGCGGCGGAACAGATTGCCTATGTCAACACGTTCAGCCTGCAGGAATGGGCCGAGAACGACGATATCGAGCAATTGCACGCCAAGCTGGTCCAGGGCAACGGTGCCATCCTGCTGGGGATACTGGAACCCCAGGCAGCGCGCGGGATCGAGGATTGGCTCAACAATCCGGTCAATCGTCGCTGGATGCCCGTGCGCCAATCCGCTGCCAGGGCTATTTCGTAAGCGCCTCCCTGACCGATTGCAGGGAGCCGGGGTGTCTGGCGTGTAACTTCGGTGACATAAGCGGAAAAGCCGGAACCATCTCTGGCCCCGACTTTCGCCTCGCCTCTTGTGATACCCTGCTCCGGATCAGAAATCGAACCGAAGCTCGACCCCGTACTGGCGCGGCCGTCCGGGTGCGACGACGTTGAGGCCGAAGGCGGTCTCGGTCGGGATGCCGCCCGCATACCACTTCTTGTCGAGGATGTTCTTGCCATAGAGCGCGGCCGACAGACCCGTTCCCATGATCTTGTTCCAGCTCAGTCGGGCGTTGACCAGCGAGTAGCCCGGGATCAGCGTGTCGGCGTGTTGCGCGGGCTTGTAGTTGGTGAACTCCATTTTGGTCTGCGCATAGATATCGCCGCGCAGCGAGACCGTGCTGTCATCAGCCATCTCCTTGGTCAGTTCGATAAAGGCCGATCCCGACCATTTGGGCACGTCGCCATAGGGGCCGAAATGGCGCGGGAAGCCGACCGTGAAAGTATCGGCCCCGGTATATTTGGCCTTGGTGTGACTGAACTGGCCGCCCAGCGTTAGCCAGTCGGTTGGCCGCATCGTCAGGCTGAATTCCTGCCCGGTGATCGCGGCTTTGGGGACATTGACCGTCACCAGCGAAGGCGCGCCACCGACAATCTGGAAAGCGGAGCGTTGCACGCCCTTGACCCATTGCTTGTAGAGGCTGAGCGTCATCGACACGGCCATGTCGCCCAGATGGCCGTTGTACTTCGCGCCCAGCTCGACGTCGCGGGCCTTCTCTGGTTTGAAGATATTGCCGACTCGGCCCAGTGGATTGTCTGGTGTGACCTGGCCGGTGCCGTCAAAATTATAAGGCGGAACCGGGAAGTTCAGTCCGCCCGAACGCCAGCTGCCGCGCGTGGTGACGTAGACCATCAGGTCCGGCGTCACCTGATAATCGAGGCTGCCGGTCCAGCTGGGGTTCTTGAAGCTGAGCTTCTGGGTCTGGTTCAGGCCGGCGATCTGGCTTGGCGGCAGCCCGCCGTAGATCGGCGGCGAGAAGAAGCCACCGGGCCCCTGCTTCCCGTTGATCTTGTCCTGGCTGTAGCGGAAGCCGGCGGTGGCGTGGAACTGGTCGGTGATATTGTAGGTCACCTGTGCGAACGCGGCATAGGACCTGTCCCGGGTCTTGAAGACATAGGGCGGAATGTCGAAGCCATAGAAAGTGAGGTGGTTATCCTCGCCGCGGCGCGAGTTCGAATAGAACATGCCCAGCACGAAATCGAGCTTCCCGCCCATGGCCTTGCCCTGGAGCTGGAGTTCGTCGGAGAAAACCCAGTCGGTGTTGTGCTGCCCGTTGCGGCCGGTGTTCGAAGCCTGGTCGGTGAAGAATTCCGAATTGCCGTACATCGAGAACGCAGAACCATCGAGATCGATCACCGCGTTCTTGTTGCCTTTGTACCAGCCGACGATGTTCTTCAGCTTGAGGTCGCCGCCCAGCTGCAGCTCGGTGGTGTTCGAAACCATCAGCGTCCGGGCGCGATAATCGTTGGACTTGTCGGAATAGGTCTTGCGGTTGTGCTTGCGTTGCCACGCCGCATACTGGCTGATCGCGCCGAAGCCCTGGAACGGGCCGTTGTCGACATCGATGATGTCATAGATCGTCTGTGCGCCGAACACCGGATAGACGGAGTAGAGCGTGCCGTTGGTCTGCTGGCCGTCATCCGCGCCATACTGGACCACTGTGGTGTTCTCGATCCCGTCGACCGGCTCCATCCACACGGTCGCCCGGAAGGACTTGTTGCGGACATCGCCCAGTGTCTTGTTGAGCGGGTGGAAGGTCAGCTGCGAAGGTGCGATGAAACCGCCGCCGTAATCGGCAAAGCCGGTGTTGGCGTAATAGCCGAGGTTCTTCTGGAAGCCGCCGCCATCACTGTAATTGCCGGCGAGACGGATCGAGAGGCGGTCCTCAATCACCGGGATGGTGACACCGGCCTGGATCTGGACTTCATCGAAATTGCCATAGCGGCCCGAGACGAAGCCCTCGAACTCGTTGCCGGGCTTCTTGGTGCTGTAGAGCACCGCGCCGCCGGTTGTGTTGCGGCCGAACAATGTGCCCTGCGGCCCCTTCAGCACCTGGATGCCATCCAGGTCGAAGAAGGCGGAGGAACCCGGCGGGGCGATCTGGAATTCATTGACATAGGCCAGCACGGCCGGCGGCGAGGAGGAATAACCGTCGATCGACTGGCCGCGGATCGAATAGCTCAGCACGTTGGACGTACCGACCTGGCGAGCGAGGAAGCCGGGCACCGCGCTTTGCAGGTCGAGCTCCGAACGGACGCCCTGCTTGGCCAGCGTCTCGGCGGAAAAGGCCGAAACCGCGACCGGGACCTTGGACAGGCTTTCCTCGCGGCGCCGGGCCGTCACAACGATATCTCCGCTCCAGCCACCCTGGCCTGCCGAGGCGTTCTCGCCCGTTGCTGCGCCATCCTGGGCCAGGGCCGGCGTGCCAAAAGCGATCGCCGACATTGCACAAGCTGTTAGAAAAGCGAACTTCTTCATTATTCAACTCCCTCAATACCGCTTTCAGATTGGTCCGGACTATAATCCAAGCCTGCGCTGGCATCGGGGGAATGATTTGATGTTTCAGGGCATTTCTAAAGTTGATCTCGCTCGTGCATTGTCGGCAGGTGCAGTGGCTGCAATTCTGTCACTGTCGGTTATAGTCAGGATGGCGAGGGTGCGTTTGCATCGGCTTTGGCATCAGCCACCTGTTCTAGGGTCAGGACCTGTTAAATTGCTTGCATGATGGGCTGAGGGTTGATTCAATGGTGGCACCAGGAGGTGCTGCTTGTGGACGATCTGTTTATGCTGAGCGAGGTGCAGATGCGCCGGATCAAGCCATTTTTCCCGCGATCGCAT
>CANJYE010000061.1 GCA_947479055.1 Erythrobacteraceae bacterium | reverse complement strand
TCCATGCGATCGCGGGAAAAATGGCTTGATCCGGCGCATCTGCACCTCGCTCAGCATAAACAGATCGTCCACAAGCAGCACCTCCTGGTGCCACCATTGAATCAACCCTCAGCCCATCATGCAAGCAATTTAACAGGTCCTGACCCTAACACTGTCGCTGATGGGCAAGGACGGCCAGACCGTGGCACAGCAGCTGGTGGAATGGGCCAAGCGCCCCTGATCGCTCAGGCCGCGGTCGAATCCTCGATCCCGAGATCGCCCAGCTTGCGGTAAAGCGTCGAGCGCCCGATCCCGAGCCGACGGGCAACTTCGGTCATGCGCCCACGATAATGGCCGATGGCGAGCCGGATCACGTCGGCCTCTATCTCTTCCAGCGGGCGCAAATTGCCGTCTTCAGTATAGAGCATCACGCCGACGCCTTCCTGCATCGGGGTCAGCATCTGCTGATCCTGGCCCAGCAATTCGCACAATTGCGGGAAGTCGGCAGCGGTCAGCGCATCGCCGTCGCAGAATACGGCGGCGCGGAACAGCACGGCCTGCAACTGGCGGACATTGCCCGGCCAGTCATAGGCGGATAGCAGTGCCAGCGCGCCGTCGGTGATGCCGAGCTGGCGCAGGCCGGGTTGTTCGCCAATGTGGTGGAGGAAATAGCGGGTCAGCCCTGAAATATCGCCGGTTCGCTCGCGCAGCGGCGGCAGGGTGATCCGGGTGGTTGACAGCGCCTTGAACAGGTCAGCGCGAAACGCGCCGGCGCTGACGAGGTCTTCCAGTCGGCCATTGCTGGCGGCAATCAGGCGGACATCGACCCGGAAACGGTGGCGCGCGCCAATCGGGCGGACCTGCGCGGTGGCGATGGCTTCGGCCAGCCGGTCCTGCATTTCGGGCAGCATCCGGTCAATCTCGTCGAGCACCAGCGTGCCGCCGTCGCAGTGCTGCAATGCGCCGATCTGGCGGTCGAAGGCACCCGGGAACGCGCCTTTTTCATGGCCGAACAGCACGGATTCAAGCGAATTGGCCGGGACCCCGGCAATGCTGATGATCCGGAACGGCAGCTTGGCGCGGGGGCTGGCGGCGTGCATCGCCCGCAGCACGGTTTCCTTGCCGGTGCCGCTTTCGCCCTCGATCAGGACCGAGCCATGGCCGCGCGCCGCCTTGGCTGCCTTGGCCAGCCCTGCGCGGAAATGCGGATTGTTGCCGATCATCCCCTCGAAATCGAGGCTGGCGGACATCTTCTCGGTCAGCGGCTGGAGTTCGTCCTTGGGCGCTTCGCGGGTGGTCGCGCTGCGCAGCGCCTGCATCAGCCGGTCTGGCGCGACCGGTTTGACCAGGTAATCAGTCGCGCCTGCGCGCATCGCTTCCACCGCCAGCAACGGCGAGGCACTGGTGGTCAGCATCAGGATGGGTAGGGCGGGGCGGCGGGACTTGAGTTCGGCAATCAGCGAGCAGGCATCGTCACCCGGCACCCATTGGTCGAGAATGATCGCGCCAAGCTGCATGCCCTCGCGCGTGCCCAGCGTGGCGATGGCCGTTTCCGAATCGCGGACGACCAGCGTGCGCCACCCCTCGCGCGAGGCGAGCGCGCTGATCAACCGGCTTTGTGCCGGTTCATCGTCGATCAGCATCAACAAGCGCTGTTCGTTTTCGGCCATTCGCCCCCGCCGTTCCATTCCGGTACAGCGCATTGAATTAGCGACCGGGGGTAAAGGTCTGATTAAGGCTGATCGCAATGGCTTCTCGGCTACGCAATACCATCGGGGGCTTGAGCCAAGCCGAACAGACAGGTAGAGCCTGTTCGCAACTGCAACCTCATCAATCAACGGGGACTCGACATGGCATCCGGCCAAGACATGAAATCCGCCAACTCAACCTATGGCAGCTTCATTACCCTGCTCAAATGGTCGGCACCGATCATCGCGGTGATCGCGCTGGTCGTCATCGTCCTGATCTCGTCCTGATCCCGGATGGCGGGAACGATCAGGATCGCGGTCCTCAAGGAACGCGCGAACGGCGAGACCCGGGTCGCGGCGACACCGGAAACCGTCAAGAAATTCAGCGCCCTGGGTGCCGTCATGGCGGTCGAACAGGGTGCTGGTGGCAACGCGTCGATTTCTGACGAGGCGTTCCGCGAAGCGGGCGCCGAAGTCGGCTCGCTCGACGCGGTGCTAAAGGACGCGGACATCGTGTTCGGCGTGCAGGGCCCTGATCCGGCGCTGCTGAAAGGCGCGAAAGCCGGGGCCTGGGTGGCCGCGACGCTCGATCCTTTCGGCCAGCGCCTCCGGGTGGACGCCTATGCCGCTGCGGGAATCGAGGCGCTGGCGATGGAGTTCATGCCGCGCATCACCCGTGCGCAATCGATGGACGTCCTCTCCAGCCAGTCGAACCTCGCCGGGTACAAGGCGGTGATTGCCGCCGCCGATACCTATGGCCGGGCCTTTCCGATGATGATGACGGCAGCCGGCACGATCACCGCCGCGCGCGTGTTCGTGATGGGCGTGGGCGTGGCGGGCTTGCAGGCGATCGCCACCGCAAGGCGGCTCGGCGCGCAGGTTTCCGCCACTGACGTGCGTTCCGCCACGAAGGAGCAGATCCAGTCGCTGGGCGCGAAGCCGATCTTCGTCGAAAGCGTGGCCGGCATCGAGGGCGAAGGCGCGGGCGGCTATGCCACGGAAATGAGCGAGGAATACCAGAAGGCGCAGGCCGAACTGGTTTCCAGCCACATCGCCAAGCAGGATATCGTCATCACCACAGCGTTGATCCCGGGCAGAGCGGCACCGAGACTGGTTACCGATGCGCAGATCGCCACCATGAAGCCGGGCAGCGTCATTTTCGACCTCGCCGTGGCGCAGGGCGGCAATGTCGAAGGCTCCGTGCCCGACCAGATTGTGGAAAAACACGGCGTCAAGATTATCGGCTATGCCAACACGCCGGCCCATCTCGCGGCCGATGCCTCGGCGCTTTACGCGCGCAACCTCTACAACTTCCTCTCCGCCTTCTGGGACAAGGAGCAGGGCAGGCCGATCCTCGACGAGGAAATCGGTGATGCCGTGCGGCTGACCCAGGGTGGCAAGGTGGTGCATGAGAGGCTGCTGGGGTGAGTTGTGAGGCGCTTGGATTTCTTCCTCATTGCGCTGCTTCTTGCGATGATGGTTGTCTGGGCAGTTCGTCACGGATTGACCGGCACTTGGCCTTCGATGACCGTACCGGTCTCACCCAGAATTTGGATACCCAACGCACACAAACTGCCGCCCTCACATGGCACACTAGTTTAGACACAGGGGTGACTACATGGACTTCATCTCAATCCTTTCCATCTTCGTGATGGCCTGCTTCGTGGGCTATTACGTGGTCTGGTCAGTCACCCCCGCGCTGCATACGCCGCTGATGGCGGTGACCAACGCGATTTCCTCGGTCATCATCGTCGGCGCGCTGGTGGCGTCCGCTGCGGCGGGTAGCCCGGTGGCCAAATGGCTCGGGCTGGTCGGCGTGGTGCTGGCCAGCGTCAATATCTTCGGCGGCTTTGCCGTGACGGAGCGGATGCTGGCGATGTACAAGAAGAAGGAGAAGAAGTGATGCAGCTTCCGATCCTCTCAGCCGCTGCTGAAGCGGCGCATGCGGTGCCTGCCTGGGTGGCCGTGGCCTATCTCGCCTCGGGCGTGCTGTTCATCCTTGCGCTGCGCGGGTTGTCCTCGCCCGCCACCTCGCGGCGGGGCAACCGCTTTGGCATGCTGGGCATGCTGATCGCGGTGGTGACGACGCTGCTGACTCACGAAGTCGCCACCATCGGCGAGATTGTCGGCGCGATCGCCATTGGTGGCGGGATCGGTTTCATCACCGCCCGGCGCATCGCGATGACCGACATGCCGCAGCTGGTGGCCGCGTTCCACAGCCTGGTCGGCCTCGCCGCCGTGCTGGTGGCCGTGGCCGCCTTCCTCAACCCCGAAGCCTTCGGCATACTCGGTGCGGACGGCAATATCCTGACGGTCAGCCGGGTCGAAATGGCGCTGGGCGCGGCGATCGGTGCGATCACCTTTTCGGGTTCGGTCATCGCTTTTGCCAAACTCAACGGGAATATGTCCGGCTCTCCGATCATGCTGCCGGGGCGGCATGTGATCAACCTCGGCACGCTGGCTGCGATCATCGTGCTGACCGCGCTGTTTGCGATGTCGCAGGCGGCCGGGCCGGGCGAGAACCAGATGTTCTGGATCATATGCGGTCTGTCCTTCGCCATCGGTTTCCTGCTGATCATCCCGATCGGCGGGGCGGACATGCCGGTGGTCGTCTCGATGCTGAACAGCTATTCCGGCTGGGCGGCGGCGGCGATGGGCTTTACCCTCCACAACACCGCGATGATCATCACCGGCGCGCTGGTCGGCAGTTCGGGCGCAATCCTGTCCTACATCATGTGCAAGGCGATGAACCGCAGCTTCATCTCGGTGATCGCGGGCGGTTTCGGCGCGGTGGCGGATACCGGCGGGGGCGAGGCCAAGGCCCAGCGCCCGTGGAAGCGCGGCAGCGCGGAAGACGCAGCGTTCCTGTTGAAAGAGGCCAACCAGGTTATCATCATTCCGGGCTATGGCATGGCGGTGGCGCAGGCCCAGCACGTGCTGCGCGAGATGGGCGATATCCTGCGCAAGGAAGGCGTCACGGTCAAATACGGCATCCACCCGGTGGCGGGCCGCATGCCCGGCCACATGAACGTGCTGCTGGCCGAAGCCAATGTCCCCTATGACGAGGTGTTCGAACTGGAGGACATCAACGGCGAATTCGCGCAGACCGATGTCGCCTTCATCATCGGCGCGAACGACGTGGTGAACCCGGCGGCCAAGACCGACAAGTCCAGCCCGATCTACGGCATGCCGGTGTTCGACGTGGACAAGGCCAAGACTGTCATGTTCATCAAGCGGAGCATGGGCGGCGTCGGTTATGCCGGGGTAGACAATGACGTGTTCTACATGGACCAGACCATGATGCTGCTGGCGGACGCGAAGAAGATGGTCGAGGAAATCAACAAGGCGCTTCAGCACTGATGCGTAAACTCGGCCTGATTGGCGGGATGAGCTGGGTTTCGACCCGCAGCTATTACGAACATATCAATCAGATCGTGCAGCGTTCGGTCGGCCCGCGGTCCAGCGCGCCCATGCTGATCGACAGCCTCGATTTCTCCGCCCTGTCAGGCCTGACCAGCGATGAGGACTGGGACCGCGCGGCCGGCGTTCTCGCCACCTCGGCCAAGGCGCTGGCCGGGGCCGGGGCGGGGGCGCTGATCATCGGCGCTAATTCGATGCACAAGGTCTATGACCGGGTCGCCGCCGCCGTCGATGTCCCGGTGTTTCATATCGCCGATTGCGTGGGCGAACGGATGAAGGCCGATGGATGCACCAATGCCGCGTTGCTGGGCACGCGCAACGTGGTGACGGAACGGTTCTACCGCCAGCGCCTCGTTGCCCATGGGGTCGATCTAATGCCGCCCGACATGGCGGTGGTGGAGGAGGTTGACCGGATCATCTATGACGAACTGATGCTGGGCAAGGTCACCCGCGATGCCGAACGCAGGCTCAAGACCATCATCACCGTCAAGGAACAGGACGGCGCGAAGGCGATCGTGCTGGCCTGCACCGAGCTGGAGCTGGTGGTGGATGTCGATGCCAATGTCCTGCCGATCTACGACAGCACCCGCATCCATGCCGAAAAGGCCGCCGCCTGGATTCTGGGCGAGGATTGAGCGGCATATTGCCATTCCTGCCGCTGCCGCCTAACCCGCGCGAGCCATGAACCGCGCCCCATTTGCCGCTGATCCCGCCGCCAGCAAGGGCCGCGAATTTCCCGTCGAAAGCGGCGGAATGCGTGGGCCGCGCAGCGAGTTCCAGCGCGATCGCGACCGGATCATCCATTCGATTTCCTTCCGCCGCCTGCGCCACAAGACGCAGGTGTTCATCGCGCCGGATGGCGATCACTATCGCGTCCGCCTGACGCACAGCCTCGAAGTCGCCCAGATCGGTCGGGTGGTTGCCCGCGCGCTGGGGCTGGACGAGGATCTGACCGAGGCGCTGTGCCTGGCCCATGACATCGGCCATCCACCGTTCGGCCATGCCGGGGAAGACGCGCTTGATGCCGAACTGGCGGCGCATGGCGGGTTCGATCACAACGCCCAGTCGCTGCGCACGCTGATGCGGCTCGAAAGCCCCTATTGCGGGCATGATGGCCTCAATCTCAGCTGGGAGCTGCTGGAAGGGCTGGCCAAGCACAATGGCCCGGTGCTGCGACCCGGCTGGGCGATGAGTGAACTGGACGCAGCTTACCCGCTCGACCTTGCCTCATGGCCCTCGCTGGAGGCGCAGATCGCTTCGCTGTCGGACGATATTGCCTATGACAACCACGATATCGACGATGGGCTGCGCGCCGGCTTCCTCGATCTCGACCAGTTGCTGACGCTGGATTTCGTGGCGGAGCAGTGGCGTGCGGTGGAACGGCGTTTCCCCGCTGCGCCGCGCGACCGGCAGTTGCGCGAACTGGTGCGCAGCCAGATCGGGTTGATGGTCAACGACCTGATCGACCAGACCCGCCACAATACGAAAGGAGTTGGCTCGATCGCGCAGGTGCGCGGGGCCGGGCGCCCGCTGGCCGCCTTCTCGCCCCGGCTGGCGACGGAAGAGCGGCGGCTCAAGAGCTTCATGTACGACAAGCTCTATTTCCACCCGCAGCAGCTGGAGACATCGCAGCGCGCACGCGATGTGGTCGTCCGCCTGTTCGATGCCTATGTCGCCGATGCCGGTCTGCTGCCGGAAAGCTGGCAGGCAGGTTTGCCGCAAGCCCAGCCGGGGCGGAGCCGCCACATCGCCGACTTCATCGCTGGGATGACCGACCGCTACGCGATCGACCAATATGCCAGGATCTATGGCGAGACGCCCGAGGGACTGTCTAATGTCTGATCGCCGCGTGGTTCTCGTCGGCGCCACCGGGCTGATCGGCCGGGCCGTGATCCGGCAGGCGGTGGGGCTTGACGGCATTCGCCTTGCCGCGATCGCGCGGCGGCGGATACCATTGCCGATGGGCGCGCGGATGGAGATGTTCGTTGCCGACACCGGCCATTGGGCAGAGACAATCGAGGCGCTGCGTCCGCACGTGGTGGTCTGTGCGCTCGGCACAACCTGGCAAAAGGCCGGCAAGGACGAGGACGCCTTTCGCGCGGTGGACGAAGCGCTGGTGCTGGAGGTGGCGCGCGCGGCGAAGGCGGCCGGGGTGCGGCACTTCATCGTCGTGTCATCAGCCGGGGCGGACCGTTCCAGCCGCCATCTCTATCTCCAGGTCAAGGCAGAGGTGGAAGAGGCACTGGCGCGCTTGCGGTTCGAGCGGCTCGATATCCTTCGTCCCGGCCTGCTCAGGGGCCGACGCGAGGACGACCCGCGCCCGGCAGAGCGGCTGGCCATTCTGGCAAGCCCGCTGCTCGACCTGTTCCTGCATGGGAAATACCGCGAATATCGTTCGATCGGGGCGGCGCAGCTGGCCGACGTGATACTGCTGCTGTGCCGCGAAAAGCCGGGCGGGCGGTTCCTGCACGATCATGATTCGCTGCATCGCCTGCTGCGGCGGGCGAGCGTCCCGCAGTGAAGCGGCACGCCCCGGCCACAGCGCGCAACCGCGAGCCGATCGCGCAGGTTCTGGCCGGCGAACTGCCCGGCAGCGGTTTGGTGCTGGAAGTGGCGAGTGGCAGCGGCGAACATGCGCTGTATTTCGCGCAGCGCTTCCCCGCGCTCGACTGGCAGCCGAGCGATCCGGACCCGGAAGCGCTGGGCTCGATCGCGGCATGGGCAGCAGAGGCGGGTCTGACCAATCTGCGACCGCCGCTGCTGCTCGATGCTGCTGCCAAAGAATGGCCGCTGGAGCGGGCCGACGCGCTGCTGTGCAGCAATATGGTCCATATCAGCCCGTGGGAGGCGACCTGCGGGCTGTTCGCGGGGGCGGAGCGGGTGCTTGCCGCAGGTGGGCCGCTGGTGCTTTATGGCCCGTGGTTCGAGAGCGGGGTTGAGCCCGCTCCATCCAATTGCGCCTTCGACGCCAGCCTCAGGCAGCGCGATCCGCAATGGGGCATCCGCCAACTGGCCGAAGCGGATGAACTGGCGGCGTCTTGCGGTCTGCGAAGGACCGCCCGCGTGGCCATGCCGACAAACAATTTGACGCTGGTCTACCGCAAGGTCTGAAGCTGCGGGACGAACCCGCCGCTTCAGCCTTCACGAAGGATCAGGTGGCCTTGTCGGCAGCATCGCCCACGGATTCGATGTCACGACCCGCACCCTTGACGGTATTGCAGGCGGTGGCCGTCAGGGCGAAACTGCCGAGCAGCAGGCTTATGATAATCTTGCGAAACATCTGACTTCCTTTGTGGTCACTGAAGCGGAACCTGCACATCTAACCGGCGGGAGGCAGAAATGTTCCGCAAAACCGGTCTGTGCCGCCGCTTAGACCGCCTTGTCGCCCGCGTTGCCGACCGATTCGATATCACGACCAAGGCCCTTGACCGTGTTGCAGGCGGTGGCGGTGAGCGCGAAGCTGGTGAGCAGAAAAAAGATGATGATCTTGCGGAGCATAGGTTGTCCTTTTGTTGTCCCGAAGGCGATTGGTCCTGCCACAACGGTCAGCAAACCAACCTATTCCGTCAAGGCGCGACAGACAGGGCGGCACGGGTGCGAGCCAGACGGTGTTCGCGCCAGGCAATGATCAGCCCGGCGGCAATGATCAGCGGGGCACCGAACCAGGTCGAACGGGTCGGCACCTGATCCCATACGAGCCAGCCATACAAGGTTGCCCAAATGAGGCCGCTATAGTCCATCACGATCACGGCGGAGACCGCGCCATAGCGCAGGGCCAGCGTCAGCAGGATCTGGCCGATCGCGCCGGTGATGCCAAGCGCCAGCAGCAGCCACCAGGATTCGGCATCATGCGCGGTCATCGTGAAAGGCAGGAACGCCCCGACCATCGGCGATGAGAGCAGCGAGAACCAGAATACGATTGCCAGCGGCCGGTCGGTCCGGTTGAGGTCCTTGATCATGATCGAAAGCAGCGCGACCAGGAATGCCGCTGTCAGCCCGATGGCCACGCCGAGTGGCGGGATGTCCGAATGGCCCGGACGGGCAATGATCAGAATGCCGCCAAAGCCCAGCAACAGTCCGGTCCAGCGCCACCAGCCGACCTTTTCCTTCAGGATGATCATCGCCAGCAGGGTGGCAAAGAACGGTCCGGTAAAGGCCAGCGTCTGCGCTTCGGCCAGCGGCAGCATCTGCGCTGAGCCAAAGACGAACGTCATCGCCATCATCCCGAACACGGCGCGGCGCAGATGGGCGGGAAAGCGGTCGGTCCGCAGGGTGCCCAGGCTGTTGGTTCGCCACAGCCACACCCCCACGATCGGCACGGTCGTGAACTGGCGCCAGAACATGATCTCGGTCAGATGAATCCCGCGCTCGCCGCACAGCTTGACCAGCAGGATTGTGGTCGACAGCGCGAACACCCCCAGCACGCGGATGATCAGCGCCGCGCCGGGGCCATGATGCGGAGAAGCAGACATGGCACCAAGTCCTAGGGCGCATCGCGCCACGCGCAAGCGCGCAGGCATTGAATTGTGGGGAAGCTGGCCATATCAGGCGCGGCGATGTCGGACTTCGCCTTTCCCTATCTGTCCAGCGATGCCGCGATCTTCGCCGCATGGGGAGCGCTGGCGGCCATTGTCGCGGCGATTTCGACCACGGCCGAGCGACGCCGGTTGAAGCGCAGCAACATGGACGCGGTCGGCTGCATGCCCTGGACCGTGATCTTCCTGCTGTCGTTCCTTGCAGCCGTGGTCCTGCTGGGCCTTGCGGCGCGCGACTGGTTCGCCGCGCCGTGAGTACCAATCAGAGACAGGCTTCCAGATAGGCCTGGTCGAAGCCGAACTGGCGGGCCTTTTCCAGCGTATAGGGACGCAGGCCCGAAGGGCGGAATTCGCCGATGATCTTGCCGTCGTCGGTTTCGTCGAGATATTCGAACGCGAACAGTTCCTGCGTCACGATCACATCGCCTTCCATTCCGATCACTTCGGTAATGTTGGTGGTGCGGCGCGAACCGTCGCGCAGGCGCTTCACCTGCACGATCAGGTCGACCGATTCGGCGATCTGGCGGCTGATGGCTTCCTTCGGGATCTTGATGTCGCCCATCAGGATCATGTTTTCCATACGGCCCAGGCATTCGCGCGGGGAGTTGGCGTGCAGCGTGCACATCGATCCATCATGGCCGGTGTTCATCGCGGCGAGAAGGTCGAAACATTCCGCGCCACGAATTTCGCCCAGGATGATGCGGTCAGGGCGCATACGCAGGGCGTTCTTCACAAGGTCGCCGATGGTGATCGCGCCTTTGCCTTCAAGGTTTGGCGGGCGGGTTTCGAGCGGCAGCCAGTGGGGCTGTTGCAGCCGCAGTTCGGCCGCGTCCTCGATGGTCAGCACGCGTTCGCCCGGGTCGATCATCTTCGAGAGGGCGTTGAGCATGGTGGTCTTGCCCGAGCCGGTGCCGCCCGAGATGACCACATTCATCCGGCACGCGCCCGCAATCTTCAGCGCGGTGGACATCTTATCGCTCATCGAACCGAACTGACGGAGCATGTCGAGAGTGATCGGCTTTTCGGAAAACTTACGGATCGAGATGGCGGTGCCACGAAGGCTTAGCGGCGGGACAATCACGTTGACGCGGCTGCCGTCCTTGAGGCGGGCGTCGGCCAGCGGCGTGGTCTGGTCGACGCGGCGGCCGACCTGGTTGACGATGCGCTGGGCAATCTGAAACAGGTGCTGTTCGTCGCGGAACTGAATCTGTGCGACCTGAAGCTTGCCCTTCTTTTCGACATAGGTCTGCAGCGGACCGTTGACCATGATGTCGGAAATATCCGGATCGTTCAGCAGCTCTTCCAGCGGACCGAAGCCAAGCAGCTCGTCGATCAGCACTTTTTCCAGCGCGAATTGTTCGCGTCGGTTAAGTGTAATCTTCAGTTCTGCCAGCACTTCCATGATGATCGGGCGGAACTCTTCGGAGAGCTCCTCCTTGCTCAGGGTGGAGGCTGCTTCGGGATCGACCCGTTCCAGCAGGCGCGGCAGCACCTGTTCCTTGATCTTGTGGACGCTGGCTTCGAAGCCCTCGGCCTTGGCCGGTCCCTCGTTGACACCGTTGGAGCGGTCGGCCAGCCGGGTCATCGCATCGGCTTTCACCGGCATATGCGTGGGCGGCGCCATCGGCGCGACAGCTTCACCCGGAATCGGCGGAAACTGGTCGCCGCCGGGCACCGGTGCATGGCCGTCGCCACCCCCGCCTCCGCGTATCGGGCGGGCAACGCCGAAATTGGGACGGGCACCCGCGCCCATCCCACCGACCCCGTTCTTGCGTCCGAATGCACTCATTCGCTTTTCCCGTCCGGAACATCGATCACCTGCCAGCAGCAGGGATTTGCCACCTGTTAATGATAAAACCTTTGAAATCTTCCTAACGCGCCGCCCACGGTCTGCATTTTGTCGAGGCGGGTGATTGCGGGCGGGGTTAGACAAATCGTCTCGCCACTGCGCGGTGCCTGCCCTATCGCTGGTGCATGAAAGCCACTTTGCAACAGGATGAGCGGGGTGCCCTGGCCTTGGCCGCCGCCGGATTCGCCACGTTGGCGATGGGCGACGCGGTCATCAAGACCATGGCCGGCGCCTGGCCTCCGGTGGCCGTGGCAGCGCTGCGCTTCGTCATTGGAGCCTTGCTACTTGGGGTTATGCTTGCGAAGTCAGAGGGGCGCGCCGGCTTCTCCATGCCAATGCCGCGCCTGCAATGGCTGCGCGGGCTGGGGATGACCATTGCGACGACCAGCTTCTTCACCGCCCTGTTTGTCCTTCCGCTGGCGGAAGCGACCGCGATCTTCTTCGTTTCGCCGATGATCACTGCGCTGGCCGCAACTTTCCTGCTGGGGGAGCCTGCAAGGCGGAGTACCTGGTTGGCGTCCTTTGCGGCCTTTGCCGGTGTGATGATCGTTCTGCGACCCAACTTTGCCGAATTCGGCTGGCAGGCGGTCCTGCCGCTGATTGCGGCATGCGGCTTCAGCATGATGGTCATTGGAAACCGGCTGGTCGCAGGCTCGGGCAGCGGGCTGCAGATGCAGTTCTTTCTCGCTGCCTGCGGTGCGATCCTGTTGACTGGCGAGAGCCTGCTCGGTTCAGCGCTCGGTCTTGGCGGTATGTCGCTCGACTGGCCGCCGGCGGAGGTGATCTTGCGTTGCGGCATCGTCGCCTGCAGCGCCACTGTGGGGCACTGGTTGATCTACACGGGCACCACCCGCGCCGGTGCCGCGACGATCGCCCCGATGACCTATCTGCAACTGCTGGTCTCGGTCCTGCTCGGCTGGCTGATGTTCGGGGAACGGCCAGACAGGATGGCGGGGGTCGGCACGGCTATCATCGTCGGGGCAGGGTTCTACCTGTGGCACTCCGGCCGTGCCCGCGCGCTGGCGGAGAATGAACTGCCTTAGACGCGCGAAGGCCTGACGCTGGCGATCATGGTGAGCCCGATGATCACCACCATAACCGGGAACGGGTAATTGAGCGGCCCATCGAGCATCGACATCGCGCCAAGCCCGACGATTGCCCCGACCGCAGGCAGGACTACACCGCCATCGACCTTCGCAGCACGCCAGCCTGAAAGCACGGTCGGTACAACCATCATGGCGAGGAAGCCGGTGCCGATGGCGCCCCATTGATAGAGGAACTGCAGGATCGAATTGTGGGGGTGGTTGAGTCGACCAAGTGAGGCTGGAATCTGGCTACGGAATTGGCCCTCGCCATGGCCGAACAACGGGCTTTGTCGGATCGCGGCGATGGTCTGTTCCCAGATCTCCGTCCGGCGCGAGGAAAAATCGTCGCTCCCCGCTTCGCCGATCAGCTTCAGCCAGGCTGTGTAGAGGCCCCAGCGCTCCTTGAGGATATAGGGCGTGGCGGCCATTGCCAGCAGCGAAAGCGGCGCGGCGATCAGCATTGCGGCCAGACAGATCAGCGCCAGCCGTCCCCATTGCGCGCGCGGTGAAAGCAGCACGACTGCCGCAGCGCCGACCAGCGCCGCACCAATCGAAGCGCGGCCACCGCTCAGGTCCGTCCAGGTGTAGCCCAGCACCAGCAGAACGAAATAGGCGATCCGCGCCCTTCGGTCATTCGTCGTTGCATAGAGCCCCGCCGCAAGGCCTGAGAGGGTGAGGCCGCAGAAGCCGAGTTGGCGGACGTGGGTGACGCCGGCCCCAAAATGCAGCCAGTCGAAATCCGGCATTGACCTGACCGACAGTGCCAGGCCCCAGGACGTGATCATCTGGAGCGCCGCGCCGATCGCCAGCGCGATGAGCATCGGTCGTCTCAACCCGTGCCAGCTAGTGCGCAGCGCGGCGACCAGAACCAGCGCCAGCACCAGATGAACCATGCTGATCGCGAAATGGGGCCGCGCCATTTCCGGCACCGGTGCGATGAGGTAAGTGCCCGAAGCGGCGACGGCGATGAGGCCGAATCCGCCGATCCGGCTTATCCGGCTGATCTGGCCCAGTGCCGCCGTAATGCGTGTTCCGGAAAGGACGATGCACGCGATCAGCCCGATCTCGGCGGCGACGATCGGCACGGAGAAATAGCGCAGCGATGTGGAGCTGTAATGCTCCTGCCAGGTCAGCAGCGCGAACAGCGCCGGTGCGCTGGCAAGCAGGACAAGCGCAAGCGCCTGGAACAGACCGATCCCGCCGGAACTGGAAGGGTGAACGGCCCCGTCTTGTCGATCAGGCGGGGTCATTCAGCCTTGGCTCAGTCCTCGACTTGCTCGGCCAGCACGGTCAGGCCATTGGTCCCCACTTCAGCGAAGCCGCCACGGACCTTGATCTGCTCTGGCGCGGAATCACTGGTGCGGTAGACCTGCACGGAACCATCCTTGATGGTCGACATGAAGGGGGCGTGCCCCTCCAGCACACCGAACTCGCCCTCGGTGCCGGGGACGACCACCATGTGGACGTCCTCGGAGCGAACCAGTTTCGTCGGAGTGACGAGTTCGAAATGCAGTGCCATGGTGTCCGGTATCCCTGAAATCAGGCTTCAGCAGCCAGCTTCTTGGCCTTTTCGACCGCTTCGTCAATGCCGCCAACCATGTAGAAGGCAGCTTCCGGCAGATGGTCGTATTCGCCATCGACCACGGCCTTGAACGACTTCACCGTGTCTTCCACCTGGACGAACTTGCCCGGGATGTTGGTGAAGACTTCGGCCACGTGGAACGGCTGGCTGAGGAAGCGCTGGATCTTGCGGGCGCGGGCAACGGTGAGCTTATCTTCTTCCGAAAGCTCGTCCATGCCCAGGATCGCGATGATGTCCTGCAGCGACTTGTACTTCTGCAGCGTTTCCTGGACGCGGCGGGCGGTGTCGTAATGCTCCTGCCCGACCACGGCCGGGGTCAGCACGCGGCTGGTGGAGTCGAGCGGATCGACCGCCGGATAGATGCCGAGCTCCGAAATCGCGCGGTTCAGCGTGGTGGTGGCGTCCAAGTGGGCAAACGAGGTGGCCGGGGCAGGGTCGGTCAAGTCGTCCGCCGGCACGTAGATCGCCTGCACCGAGGTGATCGAACCCTTGTTGGTCGAGGTGATCCGCTCCTGCAGCGCGCCCATGTCGGTCGACAGGGTCGGCTGATAGCCCACCGCCGAAGGAATACGACCGAGCAGAGCCGACACTTCCGAACCCGCCTGGGTGAAGCGGAAGATGTTGTCGACGAAGAACAGCACGTCCTGGCCTTC
>CANJYE010000060.1 GCA_947479055.1 Erythrobacteraceae bacterium | reverse complement strand
TCTCCAACCGGGTCTTCACATCCCACGACAACATCATCGACCACTGCTGCGAGGCGTGGAACAAACTCATCGATCAGCCGTGGCGCATCATGACCATCGGACGCCGCAAATGGGCGCGTGGGTTGTAGTCAGTGCAGGTTGGTATAAGTATCGTTGAGCGTGGGATAGCTGGTGATGTAGCGACTGGCGTTGCGCACCGGATCGAGCCGGGCATCGTTGATCAGCTCCAGCATCAGCTGCTCGTTGTTGGTGGGTCCGGTAACTGCCATCTAACTCGCTCCGCACTGTTCCTCAGGCCAGACTGGGCCGGTTCGCAGGCCTGGCCGATTCGGGCAGGGCCTGCGGACTCCGCAGTCTGGAAACGCTCGAGATTAGACGGAAGGCTGTTAATTTCCCTTTCCGGATCATCCTTAACAAATGGGAATATGCTATATATTTCGATGATATGTGGGACTAACCCGGTTCGATCCCTTCGGGCAGGACCAGCACCTCCACGGCGGCATCGGGGTCGAGGTAACGCTCCGCCGCCGCGCGCAGATCCTCAGCGGAGATCGCCTCCAGCCGCGCCTTTGCAGCCAGGAAGCGGTCGATCCTGTCGGCCTTGCTCTGGGCGCGGTCGGTCAGGCTCATCCAGCCGGCGTTGCTCTTGAGAGCGTTGTTAAAGCTCTCCAGCATCGGCTGGCGGGCGCGCTGCAACTCGTCGGCGGAGACAGGGGCCGTGCGCAGCCGGGAAATCGCCGCCAGCATCGCCGCGCGGGTTTCGGCCACATCACCGACATTGATCGAGGCGGAAATGTCGAAGGTGCCGTAGCCGCGCCAGATGCGCGAGGGATTGCTCGAAGCACCGGGCGAATAGGTCTTGCCCAGCGCCTCGCGCAGGCTGTCCAGCAATTCGAGCCGGGTGACCTGTTCGAGCAGCTCCAGCGTCAGAGCCGCGAGCGGATCGCTGTCGTCGCGGGTCGGCCAGCTCAACCGCAGCATAGCCTGGTCGGGCGCGCCCTTGTGGCGGATCACCCGTGCGCCGCGCTGGCTGGTGTAGGGGCGGATGCGCTGGGCATCATAGGGCAGGAATTCCGCCTCGCGGGCGGGCAGGGCGCCGAAAGTCTGCGCTACCAACGCGATTGCCTCGTCTTCGCCCATATCGCCGACCAGTGCGATTTCGATCGCGCCATGCGCCAGTCTGTCGCTGATCGCGTCCTTCAGCCGGGCAAAGGTCAGAGCCTGATAGGCCTCCTTCGGCTGGAGCGTGAAGCGCGGGTCGTTGTCCGACAGGATTCCCCCGATTGCCGCATTCAATGCGCCAGCCGGGGTGGCATCCTTCTGTGCGAAATAATTGGCGATGTTGCGGCGATAACGGACTTCGCCTTCCGGGCGCCAGCCGGGATCGGTGATCGCGGCGGCAAGGAGCTGGAGCTGGAGGGCAAGGTCACCCCGGGTGGTGCGCGCGGCCAGCGCGAAGTTGTCCGGCTCGTCATCAACCGTAAGGCTTACGCTGCGCCCGGCAAGGATCGTTTCCAGCTCGTCCTGGCTGAGCTTGCCCAGTCCACCCGAAGGCAGTGCGTCGGTCATTTCCGTCGCCAGCGGGTTGTCTGCCGTGTCGAGCATGTCGCCACCGTCGACATGAACCTCCACCCGCACCCGGTCGCGTTCAAGGTCGGTGTGCTTGAGGTTGAGCCGCACGCCGTTGGCAAAGCGGATGCGGCGGATGCCGAGGGGTTCTTCGCGGCTGTCGCTGGCCACGGTGCCGGTCGGGCCGAAATCGCCATAGCTGAACTGCCCGGGGGCGACTTCGGTCTGGGCATCGGCCTTTGCCCCCACCGCCTTCTTCCAGGCCTTGCGGATTGCCTTGCCGCGCCCGACGGGTGCGGTGCGGCCGGCAAAGCGCAGCAGCGGCTTCTTGAGCGGGATGGCTTCCTCGCGCAGCGCCGCCATCACCGCGGCGGGCGTGATCTGCGGCAGGAAGCTCTCGAACCGTTCGAGCGTGCTTTCGGGAGTGGAAGGGACCGTCTCGTCGCGCAGCAGGTCGAGCGCGGCATTCGACAGCGTCTCGTTGCCGCGTGTCGCCGCGCTGGCAGCGCCGTTGCGCAAGGCAGTGTGGATGTTGGCGACCTGTTCGGCAACCTCCGCGACTGTCACTCCATGGGCCAGCAGCCGGTGGTATTCGCGCGCGGCTGAGTCCAGCCCTCGCTGCCAGTCGCCATCGGCGGTATCGACGATCAGCCGGGTGGTGCGGGCGGCCTTGAACACCGCGCCGGTGCCCAGCCCGGCATCGCGCAGTGGCGCGTTGTCCTGCCGGGCGATCCGGTCGAAGCGGCGGTTGATGATGCCATAGCCGATCTGCCGCAACAGATTGCGGCGGCGGTTGGCGATGGTGTCGGGCTCGTCCAGCCATGGACCGATCCGGGCGGCCGTGATCCGTTCAGACTGGGCCGGATCGATGAAGATATCGTCCTTGCCCTTTCGCCCGAGGTCGATCGGGCCGGGATCGGGTTCGGCCGGCAGCGGTGCCGCTTGCCAGCTGGCAAAGTGGCGGACGATGGCGGCTTCGACCAGTTCTGGCGCGAAATCGCCGATGACCACGATGGTAGCATTGGCGGGAACATATTCGCGCCGCCAGAAGGCGCGCAAGCTGCCTGCCGCCGCGGCATTGAGCGCCTCGGTCGTGCCGATCGGCAGCCGCTGGGCATAGAGCGAGCCGGGGTAGAGGAATTCGCTCTGGTCAACCATGTCTCGCAGGCCATAGGTGTTGCGATCACGCATTTCGGACAGCACCACTCCGCGTTCGCGCGCCACCGCCTCGGGCGAGAAGGTCAGTTCGCTTGCGGTCTCGCGCATCAACATCAGTGCGGTATCGAGCAGCGCGGGATCATTCCTCGGCAGGTCGAGCTTGTAGAGCGTCTGCTCGAACCCGGTAGAGGCGTTGGTATCCGCACCGAAGGCCAGCCCGGCGCGCTCCAGCAGCCGGACCATCTCGCCCTCGGGCACGTGGGTCGAACCGTTGAAGGCCATGTGCTCGACAAAATGGGCAAAGCCGCGCTCACTCTCGGTCTCGGACAAGGAGCCGCTGTCGACATCCATCCGCACCACGGCCGTTCCGGCGGGGGTGGTATTGTAGCGGATGATGTAGCGCATTCCGTTCGGCAGGGTGCCGAAGCGGAAGGCCGGATCGAGCGGGATGTCGCTTTTGGAAAAAGCCCAGGGTTTGGCAGGGATACTCGCTGAGGCGGCGGTGGCGGAAGGTGCGGCAGGCTCGGCCCGCAAGGTGCAGGGAGCGAGCGTCAGCAGCAGGGCGGGCAGGAATTTGCGCAGGATCATCGCGCCCGGTTCTGCCCGAGCGGAAGGGCGAGCGCAATTCGGCCATGAAATTCAGCAATCATCAACCATGTTCCGGCTAATGCGCAGATGAACACGGGGGGCGATCCTGTTGCCTGATCATCTTGAGGGTGCGTCAAACCATGGCGCCGATAAACCGGAGCAGTCCGGCGGAAGGTGCGCGCCGGTGAAGCTCGACCTCGTCTACAACCCCGCCTCCGGCCGGTTCCGTCAGGCGCGGCTTGAGGCGCTGGCATCGGCCCTGTCGGCGCGAGGTTTTGCCTCGAGGCTGGTCGCGACTCGCTCCGATTGCGTCGAGCTGTCAGCCGATGCCCAACTGGTCTGCGTCTATGGCGGCGATGGTACGCTGCGCCAGGTGGTCGAAGCGCTGGGTGAGCGGGTGGAGGAGGTGGCGCTGTGCATCTGTCCCTCGGGGACGATCAATCTTGTCGCCCGTGAAATCGGTTATCGATCCGATCCTGGCCTTTTCGCCGCTCAGCTCGGTGAGGCGTGGGCGCGTGGACCTGCCTGCTGGCTGCGCTCGCCACTGGTAACCTGCGCAGGAGTGCCAGTTCTTGCCTGCCTCAGCCTCGGGCCGGACAGCGCGGCGGTGGCGGCGGTGTCCCCGGTGCTCAAGGCGCGGATCGGGCGGCTGGCCTATCTTGCTGCCGCCGGGGGTCTGCTGTGGCGCTGGCCGCGCCGGCGCTTTGCTGTGCGGGCGGAGCTGGCCGACGGTTCGTGGCTGGAAGAGCAGGTCGAGGCCGCTTTCGTGGCGCGCGGGAAATTCTATGCGGGGCCGTTCACGCTCTCACCCCGGGCGCGGCTGGATTCGGCGCTAATCGAGCTGGTCGTCATGCCGCGCGCTTGCCGCTGGCGCACTGCCGCCTTCGCGCTGGCGATCATGCTGGGCCTGCCGGTCGAACGGCTTGGCCTGGCTCGCCGTCACAGCGTCCGCTGGCTCGAAATCGCCGGCGAGGGCTTGCCGCTGCAGATCGACGGAGACACCATCGCCGCGCGCAGCCTGCGCGTGGCGCAGAGCGGGCTGACTGCCCGGTTCTGCGCCTGATCGGTCAGGCCGGAGCTTACTTCTTCGGTTTGGCTCCGCCGCGCAGCTTTCGTTCGATGTTGAGGTCGAACACCTCTCCCGGGCTGCCGTCGTTTTCCAGCAGGCCGAGCCTGCGGGCGACTTCCTGATAGGCTTCTTCCTCGCCGCCCAGGTCACGGCGGAAGCGGTCCTTGTCGAGCTTTTCGCCGGTGTGCATGTCCCACAGACGGCAACCGTCAGGGCTGATTTCATCGGCCAGGATGATGCGCGAATAGTCGCCGTCCCAGATCCGACCGAATTCCAGCTTGAAGTCGATAAGGCGGATGTTGATCGCCGCGAACATGCCGCACATAAAATCATTGATGCGGATCGCCATGGAAGAGATGTCCTGCATCTCCTCGTTGTTGGCCCAGCCGAAGCAGGCGATATGTTCCTCCGCGATCAGTGGATCGCCAAGCGCATCGTCCTTGAAGTAATATTCGATCAGCGTGTGCGGCAACGGCTCGCCCTCGGGGATGCCGAGACGCTTGCTGATCGAACCGGCGGCGACATTGCGCACCACCACTTCGATCGGCACGATCTCGACCTGCCGAACCAGCTGTTCGCGCATGTTGAGGCGGCGGATGAAGTGGGTCGGGATGCCGATGTGCGACAGGCGGGTGAAAACATACTCGCTGATGCGGTTGTTGATCACGCCCTTGCCGTTGATCGTGCCCTTTTTCTGGGCGTTGAAAGCGGTGGCGTCATCCTTGAAATACTGGATTAGCGTGCCCGGCTCCGGACCCTCATAGAGGATCTTGGCCTTGCCTTCGTAGATCTGGCGGCGACGGTTCATGGGAATTGTCCTCGACCGGGGCGCGGTGGCCCGAAAAAACAAGGCCCCGGCGGACGTAAAGCCGTGAAAACGACTCTGCGTGGCTGACCGGGGCGTTCCTGCCCCTATAGGAGAATCCGCCGCAATTGCAATTGGCGCGCGCGCGGCCTAGCGGAAAGCCATGTCCGACGCCTTTGCCACGCACCGCGCCAACCTTGCCGCGCTGGCCGCCCGCGCCCGCCTGCGCAGCCTGCGCCCGCGCGAAGGGGTGGATTTCGCTTCCAACGATTACCTTGGCCTCGCTGGCGACGCGCGGCTGAAGCGGGCGATTTCCGCAGCGATCGAGCGCGGTGTTCCGGTTGGTTCGGGCGGATCGCGGCTGCTGCGCGGCAACCAGGCCGAACATGAGGCGCTCGAGGAAGATGCGGCCCGCTTCTTCGGCAGCGAGGCGGCGCTCTATTTCTCCACCGGCTATGCCGCCAACAGCGCGATCCTTTCCACCCTGCCGCAGAAGGGCGATCTGATCGTCTATGACCGGCTGATCCACGCCAGCGTGCATGAAGGCATGCGCCTGTCCCGCGCCGACCAGGCCGGGGCGGAGCACAATGATCCGCAATGCTTTGCCGATTGCATCACCCACTGGCGCGCCAGAGGCGGAAAAGGCCGCGTGTGGATCGCGGTGGAGAGCCTCTACAGCATGGATGGCGACAAGACCCCCCTGGACGACCTGATGGCGCTGGCCGATGCGGAAGGTGGTGTGCTGCTGGTTGACGAGGCCCATGCCACCGGGGTGTTCGGGCCGCAGGGCAGAGGGCTTGCCGCCCATCTCGAAGGCCGGGACAACGTCATCACCCTGCGTACCTGCGGCAAGGCGCTGGGCTGCGAAGGTGCGCTTGTCTGCGGGTCGGGGATCGTGCGCGAGTTCCTCGTCAACTGCGCGCGCGGTTTCATCTTCTCGACCGCGCCCAGTCCGCTGATGGCCGCCGCCACGCGCGAAGCGCTGCGGATCTGCGCGGATGAGTCCGAGCGGCGGGAACGGCTGTTCGCGCTGATCGCCCATGCCGGGCAGGCGCTGGCCCCGCTGGGGGTTGCTCCGACCGGTTCGCAGATCGTGCCGATCATTCTGGGCGAGGATGACCGGACCATGGCCGCAGCCGGCGCAATGCAGGCGGCGGGCTTCGACATTCGCGGCATTCGCCCGCCAACGGTGCCATCGGGCACCTCGCGGCTGCGGCTGTCGCTGACGCTCAACGCCACGCCGGACGATGTCACCGCGCTGGCAGGCAGGCTGGGCGAGCTTCTCCGGTGAGCGGGTTCATCGTCACCGGCACCGACACCGATGTGGGCAAGACCGTGTTCGCCGCCGCGCTCGCCGGGTATCTGGGCGGCTGGTACTGGAAGCCGGTGCAGGCCGGGCTGGACGATGGCGGCGATGCGGCGCGGGTGGCGGAATTGTCCGGCTTGCCTGCCAGCCACATACTGCCCGAGGCCTACCGCCTGACCACGCCGTGTTCGCCCCATCGCGCGGCCGCGCTGGATGGCGTGAGGATCGAGGATGGGCGCCTTGCCTTGCCGCCGCAGCGCCCGCTGGTGGTGGAAGGGGCGGGCGGGGCGCTGGTGCCGCTGCGCGATGATTGGCTCAGCGCTGATCAGTTTGCCCGATGGGGCCTGCCCGCGATCATCGTCGCCCGCACATCGCTGGGCACGATCAGCCACAGCCTGATGACGATCGAGGCATTGCGCGCCCGGGCCGTGCCAATCCACGGCGTGGCCTTCATCGGCGATCCGGTGGAGGACAGCGAGGCAATGATCTGCCGGATCGGCGGGATCAGGCGGCTGGGACGGTTGCCATGGCTCGATCCGCTCGACGCCGACACGCTGGCCCGCGCCTTCGCCCAGGGAATCGCGCTGTGAGCGACTCTCCGATCTGGCATCCCTTCACCCAGCATGGCCTGGGCGAGCCGATCCCGCTGGTCACCCATGCCGAAGGCGCGGTGCTGTTCACGGCGGACGGGCAGCGGATCATCGATGCGATCTCCAGTTGGTGGGTGACGACGCATGGCCATTGCCATCACCGGATCATGGCGGCCATCGCCGAGCAGGCAGGCAAGCTCGACCAGCTGATCTTCGCGGGCTGGACCCATGAACCGGCAGAGCAACTTGCGCGCGGGTTGCGGGCGATCATGCCCACAGCGCTGACGCGAGTGTTCTTTTCCGATTCCGGTTCCACTTCGGTCGAAGTTGCGCTGAAGATGGCGCTCGGCTTCTGGGCCAACCGGGGCGAGGATCGCCACCGGATCGTGGTGATGCAGCACAGCTACCACGGTGACACCATCGGGGCGATGTCGGTCGGCGCGCGCGGCGTGTTCAACGCGGCCTATGCGCCGCTGCTGTTCGATGTCGGTACCGTGCCGTTCCCGACCGATCCGCAGGCCACGCTCGACGCGCTGGAGGCGGAATGCCGGGCCGGGGCGGCAGCGTTCATCGTCGAGCCGCTGGTGCTGGGGGCGGGCGGAATGCTGATGTACCCCCCGCAGGTCCTGTCAGAAATGCGCAGCATCTGCGCCACTTACGGCACGCTTTTCATAGCTGACGAGGTGATGACCGGCTGGGGCCGCACCGGCACGCTGCTGGCCTGCGAGCAGGCGGGCGTCGTGCCCGACCTCCTGTGCCTGTCCAAGGGGCTGACCGGCGGCGCGCTGCCGCTGGCCGTTACTATGGCCAGCGAGGCCATTTGGGACGCGCATTATTCCACCGACCGCGCAAAGACGTTTTTTCATTCGTCCAGCTACACCGCCAACCCGATTGCCTGCGCTGCGGCCAATGCCAATCTGGCGATCTGGCGGGAGGAGCCGGTGCTGGAACGGATCGCGCTGCTGGCCGAACGGCAGCAGGCGCATCTCGCCGCGCTGGCGGGCCATCCGGCCATCGCCAATCCGCGCCGCTGCGGCACGATCGCGGCGATGGAACTGGGCACCACGGAGGGAGCCTATCTCTCCGACCTCGGCCCGCGCCTGCTCGGCGCCTTCCGCGAGGCCGGGCTGCTGCTGCGCCCGCTCGGCAACACGGTCTATGTGATGCCGCCCTATTGCATCGGGCCGGACGATCTTGCAGCGATCCATGCTGAAATCGGTGCGGCGGCGGACAGCTTGACCACCTGATAGAGAAACTGTTTTGGTGGTGCCCGCCGTCGGTTCCATAGCGATTGCTACAAATCCTGAAGGAGAGTCCGCCTTGTCGTCCAGCACCGATATCCTGTTCCAGCCGATCACCATCAATGATCTGACCATCCCCAACCGCATTGCCATGGCACCGATGACCCGCTGCTTCAGCCCCGATCATGTGCCGGGCGACAATGTGGCGGACTACTACCGCCGTCGGGCCGAGGGCGGGACGGGCCTGATCATCACCGAAGGCACCTATATCCCCCATGCCGGTGCGTGGAACGATACCAACATCCCCAATTTTCATGGGCAAGCCGCGCTGGCCGGGTGGAAGAAGGTGGTGGAAGACGTCCACGCCGCCGGAGCGAAGATCTTCCCGCAATTGTGGCACATCGGCCTGATTGTAGCGCCCGAGCTGGAAGGGTTCTACGAGGCCAAGACGCTCGAACCCAGGCAGGTCGGTCCCTCCGGCATGACCGGCGGCATGGGCATCAGGCCGACCAGGCAGACCGAGCCGATGACCCAGGCCGATATCGATGCGGTCATCGATGCCTTCGCAACTGCGGCGGCGACCGCGCAGACTCTCGGCTTTGACGGGATCGAGCTGCACGCGGCACATGGCTATCTGATCGACCAGTTCTTCTGGGCTGAAACCAACCTCAGGACTGACCGTTACGGTGGCGATCTGGTCCGCCGGACCCGGTTCGCCTGTGAGATCGTCGAGGAAATCCGCAACCGCTGCGGGCCCCGGTTCGTGATTGACCTGCGTTATTCGCAGTGGAAGCAGCATGATTATGCCGCCACGCTGGCCGATACGCCGCAGGACCTCGAACGTTTCCTCGCGCCGTTGGTGGATGCGGGCGTCGATGTGTTCCACGCCTCGCAGCGGCGCTTCTGGGAATGCGAGTTCGGCAGCGACATGAACCTGGCCGGCTGGACCAGGAAGCTGACCGGCAAACCGACCATCTCGGTCGGATCGGTCTCGCTCGACGGTGATTTCATCGCCGCGTTCGATGGCGAAAGCAGCAGCGCCACCGGCATCGACCAGTTGCTCGACATGATGAATCGCGGCGATTTCGACATGATTGCGGTCGGCCGCGCGCTGATCGTCGATCCGGACTGGCCAAAGAAGGTGCGGGCTGGCGGCGCTTCGGGCTTTGTCGACTATACTCCCCGGGCGCTGGAAACGCTCGTCTGACGGCAGTGGCGCATTAGGCCTCTGACTGAAAGAGTTGTGATCCATGGCTGAAAAAGGTGCCGGTTTTGCTGGCGCCCCTCGATGGTTGACTTACGATTGCGAGAACGACGCCTTCCGGTTCGGTCCATCGTGACCGGGCCGGTGGGCCTGTCTGCACATCAACAGGGAGGCTTCCATGACCAGATACGCCCGCATCGCCTTGCTGCCGCTCGTCGCCCTGGTGGCGACCGGCATGCCGGCCTACGCCCAGGACGCGCCGTCCGCGCCTGCCCAGGCCAGTGACGGCGCCGACAGCGGCTTTGGCGAAATCATCGTCACCGCCCGTCGCCGCGAGGAAAACCTGTCCAAGGTTCCCGCCTCGATCATCGCCATTTCCGGCGAGGAAATGCGGGCCCAGGGCGTGGTCAGCGAAATCGATCTCCAGCGCACCGCGCCGGGCCTGACTGTCAAGGAAGGGCTGTCCAGCAACCAGATCAACTTCGCGATCCGCGGCCAGTCGGTCGATCCCTTCACCACCTCACCTTCGGCCGTGCTGCCCTATATCAACGAAGTGCAGATCACCGGCATCGGCTCCAGCGCCTTCTTTGACCTCCAATCGGTGCAGGTTCTGAAAGGCCCGCAGGGCACGTTGTTCGGCAAGAACACCACCGGCGGCGCGGTGCTGTTCGAAACGAAGAAGCCCGGCAACGAACTGGCCGGCTATGTTGCCGGCAAGATCGGCAATTACAATTCCCACCAGATCGAGGGCGCGATCGATCTGCCGATCGTGGCGGACACGGTGCTGCTGCGCATCGGCGGGCAATATCGCGAGCGCGATGGCTACATCAAGAACCTGCTGGCCAAGCAGACCATCGGCGACAACAAGAGCACCACCCTGCGCGGCACGCTGGTGCTGAAGCCGGGCGATGGCTTCCGCAACACCACCGTGGTCAATTACGCCAAGACCAAGGGAACGTCTTCGGGCGTGCTCTACAGCGTCAATTCGTGCGGCGCGCTCAATCTCGTCAGTGCCACGGCCTGCGCCTATGGCCCGGCCAACAACCCGTTCTTCGCCAATTACGCCGCCGCCAACCCGCAGTTCGCGGGTGGCCCGGTGACGGTCGATGGCCATACTTTCAACTACGCCCAGGGCCTGGAGGCCTATGCGGCGTTCCAGAAGGACGTACTCGGCCCCTACCGGGTGCTGCAGAACGCGGTCGGCACCTATGACACCAAGTCGATCTGGGTGACCAACTCGACCGAGATCGACATCGACGACAGTCTGACGGTCAAGAACATCCTCGGTTACGCCAAGGGCAAGAACAAGTACCAGCTCGACGTCGATGGCAGCCCCTACACCATCTTCAACTACGGCACGCTGGCCAATCCCGAGCTCTACCACAACGAACGCAAGCAGATGTCGGACGAGCTGCAGCTGCAGGGCGACTATGACAGCCTCGATTTCGTGGTCGGGGTGCAGATGGCCAAGGACATCTTCAAGGACTACATCCCGCAATACGCCTTCGACTTCTCGCCGCTGGCGACCGGCGGCTATTTCCCGCTGAACGACAAGGTCACGGAAAAATCGACCGGCGTCTTCGGCCAGGCCACCTACAGCATCACCGAGCAGCTGAAGTTCACCGCCGGGATGCGGTACAGCTGGGTCAAGACCCAGGTGAACCACTATGCCCCGGCCTATTTCTACAACTTCGGCTACGATGGAACCCCGCTGAAGGCCAAGGATGACCGGGCCAGCTGGCTGCTTGGCCTCGATTTCCAGGCCACGCCGGAGCTGCTGCTTTATGCCGTCACGCGCGGTAGCTGGCGGACCGGCGGCTTCAATGCCTTCAGCTTCCCGGTCAACGCCTCGTTCGAGGTCGGCGGCGTCAAGTTCCGCCCGGAAAAGACCAAGGATGTCGAACTGGGCCTGAAGTATAACGGCGATATCGGCTCGATGCCGACGCGCTTCAACCTGGCCGCCTATTACGCCGTCACCAAGGACGTGCAGCGCGAACTGGCGATCGACTTCACCGGCACCGGCGCGCCGGGCGCCTACACGGTCAACGTGCCGGAATCCAAGGTGAAGGGCTTCGAGCTCGATTTCGAAATCCAGCCGGCCGACATGCTCCGCCTCGGCGGGCAGATGGCCTATACCGACGCCAAGTTCAGCAAACCTGACCTGTTCATTGCCAACACGGCGTTCCGGGCCGGACCGTTCCCCGACACTCCGAAATATTCGGGTTCGGCCTATGCCCAGCTGTTCCTGCCGATCCCCGAGGATTCGGGCAAGCTGTCGCTGCGCGGCGATATCTACGCGCAGAGCCACACCTTCTTCTCGGCCTTCAACAGCACGGTCAATCCGGGCACCAAGCTCAAGGCCTACCAGATCGTCAATGCGCGGCTGGAATGGGCCGATATCATGGGGTCGGGCCTGACCGCTGCGGTGTTCGGCAACAACCTGACCAAGGAGGTCTACTACACCGGCGGCCTCGCCAACGGCCAGCTGCTGGGCGTCAACAACGCCCAGGTCGGCATGCCGCGCACCTATGGGCTGGAACTGCGGTTCGATTTCAACGCCGCATCGCCGCCGCCGCCGGCTTACGTCCCTCCGCCGCCCCCTCCGCCGCCCCCGCCCCCTCCGCCGCCCCCGCCCCCGCCGCCTCCGCCGCCGGTGGTGGAATGCAACAAGGGTCCCTACATCGTGTTCTTCGACTGGGATAAGTCGGACATCACGCCTGAAGCGGCCACGGTGCTTGACAATGCAGTTACCGCCTACGGCAACTGCGCCAGCGTGCCGATCATGCTGGCCGGCCATGCCGACCGCTCGGGCCAGGCCAGCTACAACGTCGGCCTGTCGGAGCGTCGCAACACCTCGACGCGTGGTTATCTGACCGCCCGCGGCATTGCCGATGGTTCGATCAGCAGCCAGGCCTTCGGCGAGAGCGCCCCGCGCGTTCCCACCGCCGACGGCGTGCGCGAACTGCAGAACCGCCGGGTGGAAATCAGCTACGGGCCGGGTTCGGGCAACTAAGCCCTTCCTGCCTCAGGCGAAACGAACAAGGGGCCGGAGTGATCCGGCCCCTTTTTCCGGAATAATCCGCAAACGCCCCATTTTTTCATGTTTCCACGCAATCTTTGCCGCGTGGGGGGATAGGCGCGCACGCTGCTCCCCGCTATCAGTCGCGGCGAGAACCTGGGTGATCGAGCCCGGACCATAGAGAGGATGCCCCGGACGATGGATTTCAGTCCTGAATGCCTGGCGAAATATTTCACCCACCGGATGGGTGCGCCGGTGGAGATTACCGATGTGGATCGCTTCGGCCGTGGCGCTTCGCGGCTGACCTACTTCGTCAAGTTCCGCAAGGACGGCGGCGAGGAAGACCGCGTTGTCCTCCGGATCGATCCGCCCGCCGGGGCGACAGAGCCGAACCCGCTCGATCTGGAATATTTCATGTACGAACGGCTGGGCCACACCGACGTGCCGGTGGTGAAGGTGCTGTGGTGGGAAGATGCCGGCGAATGGACCGATCGCCCGCTCTATGTCCGCGAGGCGGTCGAGGGCAGCTGGAACATTCCCAACATGCTGATCGACGAGCCGCAGCATGACGAGTGGCGGATCGGCATTTCCAAGGAACACATGCGCGCGCTGGCCAAGGTCCACAATGTCGACTGGAAGACGCTCGGCTTCGAGAAATATCTCGCCGTGCCGGATTCGCCGGAAACCTGCGGCGTGAATTACGCCAATGCCGCGCTCAAGCAGTTCAACGAGGTGCGGAGCCAGCCCGATCCCGTTGCCCTTGAAATTGCCGAATGGCTGCGCGACCATGCGTTGCCTTCGCCCCGGATCTGCCTGTGCAAGGGCACCAACGGCTATGGCGAGGAAGTTTTCCGCGACGGCAAGATCGTGGCGATGAGCGACTGGGAGGAAGCCTCGCTTGGCGATCCTGCCGCCGACTTCGCCTTCATGCAGTTCCTCGCGCCCGAGATTAACCGCGATGGCCAGAACATCTGGGGCCTGCAGAAGGCGCTCGACTATTACGAAAGCGTCAGCGGTATCCACGTCACGATCGAACGGGTCCAGTTCTATGGCGTGATCCGGGCCTTCCGCCTGATCGCCATGGGCGAGATGTGCTGCAATGCGTTGAGCCAGTCACCGGATCGAGCCGAAATCAAGCAGGCCTGGACCGGAACCGAAGTGGCTCACGTCTGCCGTCAGGGCATGCTCGCCGCGATGGGCCTGCGTGAACCGCCGACCGCCGAAATGCTCGCCGATTTCCATCTCTCCGTGGAGAGCCAGCTGTCATGATCAATCCCCGTCCCGCCGATGTCCTGACGAACATCATCGCCAATCTTGACAGCAAGGTTATTCCCAAGCTGACCGACGTCGACGTGCTGAGCGCGGTCACCACAGCCAAGCACATGGTCCGCTATGTCATCAACCAGCTGGCGCAGGAACGCGCAATCTACCTGGCCGACATGCCGCGCCTGATCGACCTGCTGGGCCAGGCCGGCAGCTTCCTCAACCGCAAGGGCGGCCAGGAAGCGATGGAAGCGGCGATCGACACCGCCCTGCGTGAGGACGAACTGGACCTTGGCGATATCGAGGTGATGGCCGCCCGCGCGATGGTGCTGCGCGAAGCGCTGTACCAGGCGCTCGACCTGCTGATCAGACAGCGCGACAGCTGGAAGGACGATCCCGCCTACACCACCCTGCGCGACGCGATCCGCGCCTATATGGCCTGGCAGAACGAACAGGACGCGAAGATTGTCGCCCCGACGTTCTACGGGCAGGGACCGCGGCGGTAGGGAGTTGGTGTGAACCGGGTGACAAAGGTGACACCGCGTCATCGGCTTGTTTCTGACAAATATAATGTATTTCAATATGTTCTGTGGGTGATGACAGGGTGACACATCGCCAAACCGCAACAGGGTGACGGGACAGGGTATTTGACGATCGGAAAGAGCCGCGAGGTTTATGGCAGGGCGGGGGCTTGTAGGAAACCTCTGATTCGCCGCCCCGGGGACACGGTATTCCGTGTCTCCGATTGACGGCGCGGCTGTGGATCGGATTGGGGAGCCGTAACCCCGGGGACATGGTATTCCATGTCCCCGTCCGACGGTGCGGCTGGGCGCAGTGGCCCGATGAGGCGGGGTGAGGTGCTGGGTTTGGGGGTTAAGTAAAGTGTCACCGTAACCCCCGCGTAACCCCCGGGTTAAGTAAAGTGTCACCGTAACCCCCCACCGTAACCCCTAACCCATATTCCCCAGATGGACGCGAGATAATCTGGCAATTCTGGGAGGATAGTGTAGGTATATCAGTGTAATAGACGGACGTGAGGGCGGATTTGATGACGCACCTGTCGGGTGAAAGCGGAACGGGG